>JAEKKI010000030.1 GCA_019510485.1 Catenulisporales bacterium | reverse complement strand
GAGCTGGACCTCGGCGGCGGCCTGGGCATCGCCTACACCGACGCCGACGACCCGGCGCCGGTCGTCGAGATCGCCCGGCGGCTCAAGGAGATCGTGGCGCGCGAGTGCGACGCGGCGGGCCTGGCGCATCCGCGGGTGTCCGTCGAGCCCGGCCGCGCCATCGCCGGCCCGCCCGGGATCACGCTGTACGAGGTCGGCACGGTGAAGCCGCTTCCCGGCCTGCGCACCTACGTCTCGGTGGACGGTGGCATGTCCGACAACCTCCGCACCTCGCTGTACGACGCCGAGTACACCGTCGTGCTGGCGAACCGGGCCAGCGACGCCGAGCCGATGCTGTCCCGGGTGGTCGGCAAGCACTGCGAGTCCGGCGACATCGTGGTCCGCGACGCCTGGCTGCCCGCCGACACCGTCCCCGGCGACCTGCTCGCCGTGGCCGCGACCGGCGCCTACTGCCGTTCCATGGCCAGCAACTACAACCACGTCCTGAAGCCGCCGGTGATCGCGGTGCGGGACGGCGCCGCGCGGGTCATCGTCCGGCGCGAGACCGAGGACGACCTCCTCGGTCTGGACCTCGGCTAAATCCCACATCCCGGACGAGGAGTTGTCGAGGAGTGGGATTCGGCGAGACTGACAGGACCGACTGTGCCGTGCGCCGCGCTCATCGATGCGCAGGGCAGCAGGGCACCGACCGATGCGATGGGGATGGCCATGCGTACTAAGCCGCTGAAGGTAGCGCTACTGGGCTGCGGAGTAGTCGGCTCGGAAGTCGCGCGCCTGATGACGGCCAACGCCGCCGACCTGGCCGCCCGCGTCGGCGTCCCGCTGGAGCTGGCCGGGATCGCCGTGCGTCGGCCCAACCGGCAGCGCGAGGTCCCCGGAGTGGATCCGCGACTGTTCACCACGGACCCCGAGGCGCTCATCAAACGCGACGACGTGGACCTGGTGGTCGAGGTCATCGGCGGCATCGAGCCCGCGCGCTCGCTGATCCTGGCCGCGGTGGAGTCCGGCAAGTCCGTGGTCTCGGCCAACAAGGCGCTGCTCGCCGAGGACGGCGCCACGCTGTACCAGGCGGCTGAGAAGCACGGCGCCGACCTGTACTACGAGGCCGCGGTGGCCGGCGCCATCCCGCTGCTGCGCCCGCTGCGCGAGTCCCTGGTCGGCGACCGGGTGCGCCGGGTGCTGGGCATCGTCAACGGCACCACCAACTTCATCCTGGACCGGATGGACACCACCGGCGCCGGCTTCAGCGAGGCGCTGGAGGAGGCCACCGCGCTGGGCTACGCCGAGGCCGACCCGACCGCCGACGTCGAGGGCTTCGACGCCGCCGCCAAGGCCGCGATCCTGGCCGGGCTGGCCTTCCACACCCGGGTCACCGCCTCCGACGTCTACCGCGAGGGCATCACCGAGGTCACCGCCGCCGACATCGCCAGCGCGAAGGCGATGAACTCCGTGGTGAAGCTGCTGGCCATCTGCGAGGTGGACCAGGAGGCGGGGAAGGTCTCGGCGCGCGTGCACCCGGCGATGATCCCGCGCAGCCACCCGCTGGCCGGCGTGCGCGAGGCCTATAACGCGGTGTTCATCGAGTCCGAGTCGGCCGGGCAGCTGATGTTCTACGGCCCCGGCGCCGGCGGCTCGCCGACCGCCTCGGCCGTGCTCGGCGACCTGGTGGCGATCGCGCGGAACAAGGTGACCGGCCGGCGCGGCCCGGGGGAGTCGGCGTACGCCGAGCTCACCGTGCGCCCGGTCGGCGAGGCCCGGACCCGCTACCACATCAGCCTGGACGTCGACGACAAACCGGGCGTCCTGTCGGCGGTGGCCGGTATCTTCGCCGAAGAGGACGTCTCGATCGCCACCGTGCGGCAGTCCGGCCGTGGCCTGGACGCGCAGCTGGTGATCGTCACCCATCTGGCCCCGGACGCGGCGCTGACCGCGACCGTGGTCCGGCTGCGCGCGCTGGACATCGTGCGTGACGTGTCCAGCGTCATGCGCGTCGAATCAGACTGAGAGGGCGGATTGTGGCGATTTGCGGTATACGGAACCGCAGCCGTCCTCAGGAAGGAGCGAAACGGTCTAGGAGCAAGCATGGCTAGACGGACGGCCTGCCGCATCCTGGTTGGCTGCAAAGGTCGTCCGGCGACGCCCGGCGCCGCTCATAGGCCGTTTCGCGCCGCGAATCGTCACAATCCGCCCTCTAATACCCAAGGGAGCTCGCAATGGCTTGGCGTGGCGTCATCGAGGAGTACCGACAGTGGCTGCCGGTCGACGCCGGCACGCCCGTGGTCACGCTGGGCGAGGGCGGCACGCCGCTGCTGACCGCCCCGCGCCTGTCCGAGCTCACCGGGTGCGAGGTGCACATCAAGGTCGAGGGCATGAACCCGACCGGCTCGTTCAAGGACCGCGGCATGACCACCGCGATCTCGCTGGCCAAGCAGGCCGGGGCCGAGGCGGTGGTGTGCGCGTCCACTGGTAATACCAGTGCCTCGGCGGCCGCCTACGCCACCCGCGCCGGACTGCGGCCGGCCGTGCTGGTCCCGGCCGGCAAGATCGCGCTGGGCAAGCTGGCCCAGGCGCTGGCGCACGGCGCGACCCAGCTGCCGGTGCAGGGCAACTTCGACGACTGCCTGCGGCTGGCCCGCGAACTGGCGGCGAAGTACCCGGTCGCGCTGGTGAACTCGGTGAACCCGGTGCGCCTGCACGGCCAGAAGACCGCCGCGTTCGAGATCGTCGACGTGCTCGGCGACGCCCCGGACATCCACGCGCTGCCGGTCGGCAACGCCGGGAACATCTCCGCCTACTGGCTCGGCTATCAGGAGTACGCGAAGGAGGGCCCGGCGACCCGGACCCCGCGCATGTTCGGCTTCCAGGCCGCCGGCGCCGCGCCGATCGTCAACGGCGCGCCGGTGGAACACCCGGACACCATCGCCAGCGCGATCCGCATCGGCAACCCGGCTTCCTGGGACCTCGCCGTCGCCGCGCGCGAGGCCTCGGCCGGCGTCATCGAGGCCGTGACCGACGAGGAGATCCTCGCCGCGCACAGGATCCTGTCGGCCGAGGAGGGCGTGTTCGTCGAGCCGGCCTCCGCCGCCGGCGTCGCGGGCGTGCTGAAGCTGGCCCGCGCCGGCCGCCTGGAGCACGGTCAGACCATTGTCATCACGGTCACCGGCCACGGACTCAAGGACCCCGACTGGGCGGTCAAGGCCGCGCCGCCGCTGCCGGACGCGGTGCCGGCCGACGTGCAGGCCGTGGCCGAGGCTCTCAGCCTGGCCTAAGGAACCTCCTGATAGAGGTGAACGCTGATGGCGGTGGACGTCACTCGATCGGCGGCAATGGCAGTGACAGTGACAGTGACACTGTTCGTCGACGTCCACCCGCAAGCACGAAACGGAGCGCGATGCCGAGCCCTGTCTTCCGAGCCGCCCCGGTACGCGTCCGCGTCCCGGCCACCAGCGCGAACCTCGGACCCGGCTTCGATTCCCTGGGCCTGGCGCTCGGGTTGTACGACGAGGTGATGGTCCGGATAGCCGACACCGGACTGCGGGTCGACGTGGCCGGCGAGGGCGCCGACACAGTGGTGCGCGACGAGGGACACCTGGTGGTGCGCGCGCTGCGCCGGGCCTTCGACCGGCTCGGCGCGCGGCCGCCCGGCCTGGAGGTGGTGTGCGCCAACCGCATCCCGCACGCCCGCGGGCTGGGCTCTTCGGCCGCTGCGATCTGCGCCGGGATCGTCGCCGCCAGGGCTCTTACAGTGGGAGCCACGCTCACCGATGACGAAGTGCTGCAACTGGCCACTGAGATGGAGGGCCACCCCGACAACGTGGCGGCCTGCCTGCGCGGCGGCTTCACCATCGCCTGGCTGGACCAAGCGGGTGAAATCGCCGACGCCGGCACGGCGACCGCGCGGGTGCTGCGCGTCGACCCGGCCGCGGACATCACGGCGGTCGCCTTCGTGCCCGCCGAACCGCTGTCCACCGAGGTCGCGCGGGGCCTGCTGCCCAAGCTCGTGCCGCACGCCGACGCCGCGCGCAACGCCGGCCGCTCGGCGCTGCTGGCCGCCGCGCTCACCGGCGGCCGCTCCGACCTGCTGCTGGCCGCCACCGCCGACCGGCTGCACCAGGACTACCGGGCGCCGGCCATGGCCGCCTCGGCGGCGCTGATCGGCGCGCTGCGCGCGGCCGGACACGCCGCCGTGGTCTCCGGCGCCGGCCCCACCGTCCTGGTTTTGACGACCAAGGGCCAGGTCGAGACGGTGATCGAAGCCGGGGCCGCGGCGGGCGGGGCCGGCTGGACCCCCCTCGGTCTCGCCGTGGACACCGCCGGTGCGGTATCCTTGAGTACTGCCGAAGGCACGTGGGCGGGGAATGAATCCCGATGATGAAGGGTTCAAACCTACGCCACGGGGGACTGTGAATGGTGAGAGCAGCGCCCGCGTATGGTTTCCCTTGGGATGACCCTTCCAAATTGAGATGGCGCAGTCCCTTCGGGCACCACGAGGTGTTACTCTCCATGTCGAGCACCGACTTCACCACTGGTGAGCGACAGCGCGACTCCCCCATGGCGGTACTACCGACGTCGGCGGCGATTCGCGCGAGTGCAGTCTAGGTATCCCGTGTGAATGCATCCGCGGCTGATCTGTGTCAGCCATGCGCGGACACCCCTGTATCGCGACCTCGGTTTCAAATTCAACACAGCTCAACACAACCAGCACCTGTCCCCGCACCTGGAGCGATTCCGCTCACCCAGGTCGGCGACCAGGAAGGATCGCTTCGTGAGCGACACCACGACTGAATCCCCCGCCACCGCGCCCACCGGGCGCGCCGGCAAGGGGCTGTCCTCGATGCTGCTCCCCGAGTTGCAGGCGTACGCCGTCAGCCTGGGGATCACCGGCACCGCGCGGATGCGCAAGGGCCAGCTCATCGAGGCAATTCAGGAGAAGAACGGCGGCTCGTCCGCCAAGGCCGAGCCGGCCGGGTCCGCCCAGCCCGCTCGGACCACCGCCCGCCGTACCCGCGCCACCGCGACCGCCGAGTCCGGCGCCGCCGGCTCCGGCAAGGCGGAGCAGGGTGCTGAGGTCCGGGCCGACATCCCCGAGCAGCCGGTGCGCGAGCGGGTCGAGCCGGTCGCGGCCGCCGTCCCGGTTTCGGCCGCCGGCACTGCCTCTTCCACCGGCACTGCCTCTTCCACGAGCACTGCCCCTGCCACCAGCACCGCCTCGACCGAGGCCGGGCAGGAGCGCGGCGAGCGCGCCGAGCGGCCCGAGCGTGCCGAGCGCGGCAATCGGGCCGAGCGCGGTGATCGCGCCGACCGGTCCGACCGGTCCGACCGCGCCGACCGCGCCGTGAAGGCCCCCGAGACCGCCAGCCCCACCCCCGAGGGTCAGGCTCCTGTCACCACCGCCGCGGCCAACGCCAACGCGAGCGCCAACACCGCGAACGCCGGCGAGCCCGCCGGCGGCGATGGCGGCGACTCCCAGCGCAACCGCCGCGAGCAGCAGCGCAGCCGCCGGGACCGGGACCGGGGCCGCGAAGGCGGCGCGGGCGAGGGCGGCAACCGCCCGGCCGGCGACGGCGGCAACCGGCAGTCCGGCGGCGGCCAGGGCCAGAACCAGGGCCAGAACACCGGTGGCGGCGGCAACGCCGGCGGCGGTGACGACTTCGACGACCGCCGGGGCGGCAACCGCCGCACCCGGGACCGCAACCGCAACCGCGAGGACCGGCAGAACCGCCGCAACCGCAACCGCGACGGTTCCGCCGGCGGCGGCAACGAGGTCGAGACCACGATCACCGAGGACGACGTCCTGATCCCGGTCGGCGGCATCGTCGACATCCTGGACAACTACGCCTTCGTCCGGACCTCCGGCTACCTGCCCGGCCCCGACGACGTCTACGTCTCCCTGGCCATGGTCCGCCGCAACGGCCTGCGCAAGGGCGACGCCGTGACCGGCGTGATCCGGGCCCCGCAGGAGGGCGAGCGCCGGGAGAAGTTCAACGCGCTGGTGCGCCTGGACTCGATCAACGGCCTGGAGCCGGCCGCGGCCCGGCAGCGTCCGGAGTTCGGCAAGCTGACGCCGCTGTACCCGCAGGAGCGGCTGCGCCTGGAGACCGAGCCCGGCGTGCTGACCACCCGCATCATCGACATGATCGCGCCGATCGGCAAGGGCCAGCGCGGCCTGATCGTGGCCCCGCCCAAGACCGGCAAGACCATGATCATGCAGGCCATCGCCAACGCGATCACCCAGAACAACCCCGAGTGCCACCTGATGGTGGTGCTGGTGGACGAGCGGCCCGAAGAGGTCACCGACATGCAGCGCTCGGTGAAGGGCGAGGTCATCGCCTCGACCTTCGACCGCCCGGCCGACGACCACACCACGGTCGCCGAGCTGGCCATCGAGCGGGCCAAGCGGCTGGTGGAGCTGGGTCACGACGTGGTGGTCCTGCTGGACTCGATCACCCGCCTGGGCCGGGCCTACAACACCAGCGCCCCGGCCTCCGGCCGCATCCTCACCGGCGGTATGGACAGCCAGGCGATGTACCCGCCGAAGAAGTTCTTCGGCGCGGCGCGCAACATCGAGCACGGCGGCTCGCTGACCATCCTGGCCACCGCGCTGGTGGAGACCGGCTCGCGGCTGGACGAGGTGATCTTCGAGGAGTTCAAGGGCACCGGCAACATGGAGCTGCGGCTGGACCGCAAGCTGGCCGACAAGCGCATCTTCCCGGCGGTCGACGTCGACCCGTCGAGCACCCGCAAGGAAGAGCTCCTGATGAGCGCCGAGGAGCTCGGCATCGTCTGGAAGCTGCGCCGCGTGCTGCACGCGCTGGACCAGCAGCAGGCGATGGAGCTGCTGCTGGACCGGATGAAGAAGACCAAGTCGAACGCCGAGTTCCTGATGACGATCCAGAAGACGACGGTCGGTCCGCAGGAGTAAGACCCGCCCGCTCGTAACGAATTGTCGGCTTGAGTAAGGTGGCCGGGGTGACGATCACCCCGGCCCCTTTCGCGTACGGCCCGCACCCGTCCCAGGTCGCCGACCTCTACGTCCCGGAAGGCCCGGGGCCCTTCCCGGTCGCGGTCCTCATCCACGGCGGTTTCTGGCGCACCCCGTTCGACCGCGAGCTGATGGAGCCGCTGGCCGAGGATCTGACCGGCCGGGGCCTCGCGGCGTGGAACGTCGACTACCGCCGGGTCGGCGACGGCGGGGGCGGTACGGACTGGCGGGTGACGCTGGACGACGTGTCGGCGTCGCTGGACCAGCTCGGCTCGGTCTCGGCGGAGTACCCGCTGGACACCGACCACACGGCGCTGATCGGGCACTCGGCCGGCGGCCACCTGGCGCTGTGGCTGGCCTCGGAGTTCCAGGTGGCGGCGGTGGTCTCGCAGGCGGGCGTGGCGAACCTGTACGACGCGGCGCACGAGCGCATCGGGCTGGGCTCGGCCCGCGAGGGGCTCGGGGTGCTGGACGTGCCGGCCGCGGTGGAGTTCCTGGGCGGGACGCCGGAGGACGTGCCGGAGCGGTACGCGGCGGCCTCGCCGTCGGCGCTGCTGCCGCTGGAGACGCCGCTGCTGCTGGTGCACGGCGACGCGGACGACCGGGTGCCGATCTCGCAGTCCCGGAACTTCGCCGACGCCGCGCGGGAGGCCGGGGACGAGGTCGAGGTCGCGGAGTTCGCCGGGATGGGGCACTTCGAGGTCCTCGACCCGGAGCACGAGAGCTGGACCCGGACGGTCGACTATTTGGCGCGGGTGCTCAAGGGATTCACGGGTTGAGGTTGGGTTGAGGTTCGCGGACGTCCGCACCGGGCTTCCCCTAGTGGAATAACCACCCCCCGCGCCCCGTTAAGATGGTTCGTCGGTCCCGGTTCACCCCAGAGTTTGGAGACCCGGCGGCCACCTCGACCTCTAGGAGCCGAAATGAAGCCTGACATCCACCCGGCCTACGTGACCACCACGGTGACCTGCGGCTGCGGCGCGACCTTCCAGACGCGCAGCACCGCGACCAGCGGCGTGATCCACGCCGAAGTGTGCTCGCAGTGCCACCCGTTCTACACCGGCAAGCAGAAGATCCTCGACACCGGTGGGCGCGTGGCCCGCTTCGAGGCTCGTTTCGGCAAGAAGGACGCCGGCGCCAAGTAGCGCCCATCGGCGGCGTCGGAACCGCATACCGGAGAAATTTCTCGGGTGCGGTCCGGCGCCGCCGTCGTGTTTCCTCCGCCGATCCGACCCGCTCGCACTACCTATGAGGACGTGACATGTTCGAAGTGATCGACGACCTGCTCGCCGAGTACGCGGAGCTGGGGACGAAGCTCTCGGACCCGTCCGTCCACGCCGACGCCGACGCCGCGCGCAAGCTCGGCAAGCGCTACGCCGAACTCGGCCCGATCGCCGAGACGTACCGCGAGTACCAGAGCGTGAACGGCGATATCGCCGCGGCCAGGGAACTCGCCGCCGAGGACCCCGTCTTCGGCGAGGAGATCCCGGAGCTCGAAGAGCGCCGCACAGTACTGGAGGAGCGACTCCAGAAGCTGCTGATCCCCCGCGATCCGATGGACGAGAAGAACGTCATCCTGGAGATCAAGGGCGGCGAGGGCGGCCAGGAGTCCATGCTGTTCGCCGGCGATCTGCTGCGCATGTACATGCGCTACGCCGAGCGTCAAAACTGGAAGACCGAGGTGCTCGACGCCACCGAGTCCGACCTCGGCGGCTACAAGGACGTGCAGGTGGCGGTCAAGGGCCGGGTCAACGAGGCCGGCGAGGGCGTCTGGGCGCGGCTGAAGTACGAAGGCGGCGTGCACCGCGTGCAGCGGGTCCCGGTGACCGAGTCGCAGGGCCGCATCCACACCTCGGCGGCCGGCGTCCTGGTGCTGCCCGAGGCCGAGGACGTCGAGGTCGAGGTCAACCCCAGCGACCTGCGTATCGACGTCTTCCGCTCCTCCGGCCCCGGCGGCCAGTCGGTCAACACCACCGACTCCGCCGTGCGCATCACCCACCTGCCGTCCGGCGTCGTGGTGAGCTGCCAGAACGAGAAGTCGCAGTTGCAGAACAAGGAGTCCGCGATGCGCATCCTGCGGGCCCGCCTGCTGGCGATGGCACAGGAGGAGGCTGACAAGGAGGCCTCCGACGCGCGCAAGTCGCAGGTCCGCACCGTCGACCGCTCCGAGCGCATCCGCACCTACAACTTCCCGGAGAACCGCATCAGCGACCACCGCGTCGGCTACAAGGCGTACAACCTGGACCAGGTGCTCGACGGCGATCTGGAGCCGGTGATCCAGGCCTGCGTCGACGCGGACACCGCCGCGAAGCTCGCGGCCGGGGGGAACTGAGGGGCGCGGACGCGGTGACTGATTCCACTCCGGTGGCCGGCGAACCGGACCAACCGAAGGCGGACGGGCCGCCGGCGGCGGGCGTCCCGACCGGCTTCTCCCTGCTCCGTGCCGAGATCGCGCAGGCCGCGCTGCGCCTTGCCGAGGCCGGGGTCGGCTCGCCGCGGCACGACGCCGAGGAGCTGGCGGCCTGGGTGCACGGCGTGCGCCGCGCCGGCCTGCACCGCGTTCCCGACCACGACTTCGACGCCCGGTACTGGGAGGTCATCGCCCGCCGCGCCAACCGCGAGCCGTTGCAGCACATCACCGGCGCGGCGTACTTCCGGTATCTGGAGCTGGCCGTCGGGCCCGGCGTGTTCGTCCCGCGCCCGGAGACCGAGGTGATGGTCGGCTGGGCCATCGACAAGTTGCGGGCCCTGGACGTCGCCGAGCCGCTGATCGTGGACCTGTGCACCGGCTCCGGCGCCATCGCGCTGTCCATAGCGCAGGAAGTGCCGCGCGCGCGTGTCCATGCCGTGGAGCTGTCGGAGGACGCTTATACCTGGGCGGCGCGCAACATCGCGGCGGTCGAGTCCGGGGAGCGGGTGACGCTGCACCTCGCCGATGCCGTGACGGCGCTGCCGGAGCTGGACGGCCGGGTCGATTTCGTCGTGTCGAACCCGCCGTACATCCCGCTGACCGAGTGGGAGTACGTCGCCCCCGAGGCCCGCGACCACGATCCGGAGCTGGCGCTGTTCTCCGGGCCGGACGGGCTGGACCTGATCCGCGGGCTGGAGCGCACGGCGCAGCGGCTGTTGAAGCCCGGCGGCTGGGCCGCGTTCGAGCACTCCGACAAGCAGGGCGGCGAGGTGCAGCGCATCTTCCTGGAGGAGCGCGGCTGGTCCGAGGCCTCGGACCACCGGGATCTGAACGGACGGCCCCGGTTCGTGACGGCTCGCAAGGGCTGACACAGCCGACACAGCTGACACGGATGGAACGCCCGACGGCGAACCGGCCCCGGCAGCGCCGCTAGACTCACCCCTCATGAGTCGCCGTTTCGACTGCACCGATCCCGACCAGCGCAAGACCGGACTGCGGGAGGCCGCCGGCGCCGTACGGCGCGGCGAACTGGTGGTGTTGCCCACAGACACGCTGTACGGCATCGGAGCCGACGCGTTCACCAACTGGGCCGTCCGCTCGCTGCTGGAGGCCAAGGGCCGCGGACCGGCGATGCCGAGCCCGGTGCTGGTGCCCTCGCCGGCGACGCTGCACGGCCTGGTGGCCGGGATGCCGGCGGTCGGCTGGGAGCTGGTCGACGCGTTCTGGCCCGGCGGCCTGACCATCGTGGCCATGCACCAGCCCACCCTCACCTGGGACCTCGGCGAGACCCGGGGCACGGTCGCGGTGCGCATGCCGCTGCACCCGGTGGCCATCGAGCTGCTCACCGAGACCGGCCCGATGGCCGTCTCCAGCGCCAACAAGACCGGTATGGCGCCGGCGCAGACCGCGCAGGACGCCCAGGATCAGCTCGGGGACGCGGTCTCGGTGTACCTCGACGCCGGCCGGGTCGGCGCCGAGGGTGGCGCCAGCTCGATCGTGGACGTCACCGGCACGGTCCCGGTGCTGTTGCGCGAGGGCGCGATCCGGTTCGAGGAGCTGCGGGAAGTCGCGCCGACGCTGACCCGGGCCGAGTAGCGACCGGGTCGACCAGACAGCCCACGGCCCTCGATCGCCTCGCCGAACGCCTGACCGGCGCCGCCAGAAGCGGTGTGGCGCCTGCAGGCCCGGGCCGTTCCAGAGTTGTGACGTACCGGCTGTCGTTGGGCGGCGTAGGGTTTGACTGGCGATACTGGTGTCGCTGATGGTGTCGACACAGAGAAGCGGAGAGGATCCCCCGTGCGGGAGTACCTGCTCGCCATGACGGTGGCACTGGCGGTGACCCTGCTTCTGGGCGGCCCGATCCGGGCGCTGGCGGTGCGGCTGGGGCTGGTGCCGGAGATCCGCGACCGGGATGTGCACGAGACCCCGACCCCGCGGGTGGGCGGGCTGGCGATGTTCGGCGGGCTGGCCGCGGCGCTGACCGTGGCCGGGCACTTCCCGATGCTGGAGCGCAACGTCTACGGCACCACCGACACGGTGCAGGCGCTGCTGTGGGGCGCCCTTTTGGTGGTGGTGCTCGGCGTGGTGGACGACAAGTTCGAGCTGGACCCGCTGACCAAGTTCGCCGGCCAGATCTTCGCCGCCTCGGTGATGGTGGTGAAGGGCATCCAGATCAGCTGGCTGGTGGTCCCCGGCATCGGCATCGTGGCGGTGGACCCGACGCTGTCCATCGTGCTGTCGGTGCTGCTGGTGCTGGTGCTGATGAACGCGGTGAACTTCGTCGACGGCATGGACGGCCTGGCCGCCGGCATCACCTGCATCGCCGGGCTGGCCTCGTTCGCCTACTGCTACCGGCTGGCGATCAGCTACAAGCTCACCGGGGCCACCGCGCCGGCGCTGATCGCGATCATCACCGTCGGGGTGTGCCTGGGCTTTCTGGCCCACAACTGGGATCCGGCGCGGGTGTTCATGGGCGACACCGGCTCGATGCTGCTGGGCATGCTGCTGGCCGCCACCTCGATCACCGTCATGGGCGGCATCGATCCCTACCAGCTGGGCGAAGAGGTCCAGCAGGTGGTGAACCAGACCACCACCGTGCACAAGCTGGTCCCGGCCTATCTGCCGCTGATCATGCCGGTGTCGGTGACCCTGCTGCCGATCGCCGACATGGTGATGGCGGTGGTGCGGCGCACCAAGGCCGGGATGTCGCCGCTGGCCGCCGACAAGGGCCACCTGCACCACCGGATGCTGCAGATCGGCCACTCCAAGCGGCGCGCGGTGCTGATCATGTACTTCTGGGCGGCGCTGGTGGCGTTCGTCACGCTGCTGTTCGCGGTGACACCGTCCCGGCAGCCGGTGGTCTACCTGGCCATAGCGATGACGCTGGTGGGGCTGCTGATGCTGCTGGGACCACGGCTCGGCGACCACCGGGAACGGCTGCGGGAGAAGGCCCGGCTGCGGCGCGGCGGTTCGGCTTCCGCGGCGCGGCACAGCCACCGGCATCGCGCCCGCGGCGAGAGTCCGGCTCCTGCGACCGCTGCCACCGCTACGGCAACCGAGGCGGCCACCATCCCGGCCATAGCGAAATCGACGGAGAACACGGACGGCAGCGTGCGGCACCGGACACTGTCGGGTTGATCACATCCGGTGGCGCCGTAGCACACGATCCGCGCCCCTGGCGGTGGAGTCGTCGCCGCGTCCCCGCAGCTGAAAAAGTACGCACTCTGATGGAGCAGGCCCGCAAAAACACTGGTCCCGCGCGCACTCAAAACCGGTTCGTGCGTAGGACGCGAGCTTGTGATAGCTTTCACGAACAAGGGGAGAGCGGGGTGGTGAGCATGATGACCCACCCCGTTAACGTGTGAACCGACACGGCAAGATCACAACAAGACCAGGACGAGACCAGGACAAGACACGGTGCCGGGCCCCGGCATCGTCCGACCTACAAGACTTCTTAAGGGAAGCCATGCAGGCCATTGACGCCCGATTGTTGCGCGGAGCAGCGGTGCCGACCGCTGCCGCCGGCGCGATCGCCGTCGTGCTCTGCGCCGTGCTGGTCGGTGGCAAGGGCCTGATCGGCGCCCTGCTGGGCTCCGTGATCGTCCTGGCCTTCTTCTCGGTGACGATCGTCGTCATCAGCCGCGTCGCGCAGACCCAGCCGCAGATGCTGCTCGGCTACGCGATGCTGACGTATCTGGGCAAGGTCGTCTTCCTCGCCGTGCTGATGATCGCCTTCAAGCACACCACGCTGTTCCACTTCCGCTCCTTCGGGTTCACGATGCTCGGCCTGACCCTGGTGTGGCTGGCCGCCGAGACCCGCGCGGTGCTGAAGACGAAGATCTTCTACGTGGACCCCGCCGCGGTCCCGGACTCGCTCAAGCTCAAGCCCGCGGCGCCCGCGCGCCCGGAGAGCACGGCCGAGTCCGAACCGTCAGCGTCCGCCCGCGGCGGCCGGTAAGTCCCATGACCGCCCAGGTACCGGCCGGTCGGCCGGAGATGACGCCTCGCCTGCCCTCTGTTCGGATCCGAACCAGGACGGGCCGCTGTTTCCTAACGCATTCCAGCTTGCCGCGAACGCCTTCTCAGCTGGGTTTCAGGGAAGGTCAACTCTCCTGCTATCGTCCGAGGCGGCATGAGCGGTACCCAGAAGCCGAATCTCCCCAGGAAGCCCGAGAAGAAGGTCGATCCGTATTCGATCACGGGCTACCTGTTGGCGGGCATGGTCCTGTACGGCGGCCTCGGTTGGCTGATCGACGAATGGGCCGGCACCTCCAACGTGTTCGCACCGATCGGGGTGATCTTCGGACTCGCCGCGGGTCTGTATCTCACCTTCCGGCAGGTGTCGGTATTGGAGAGACAGGAACGCGAGGCGCTGCTCCGCAGGCGGCGTGCTCTGGCCGACGAGCCCGAGGACGCGCCGGAGGCTCCCGGACCGCAGCAGGACTCGCACGACCAGAACGAAACGCAAGACCGATAGCCACGACACATCCAGTGCCGATCGCGCGAACCGGGGTAGCCGGACCGCGCCGACACCTGAAGGTTGCCGTCACGATGAGCCAGTCTGGATACACACGATGAGCCTTAGCCTTGCCGCCGGCGTGAGCGGCCTGCGTGCGGACGGGGGCGACGGTTCCTGCCACCTGTTCGGGAACAACGGCTG
This sequence comes from Catenulisporales bacterium, assembly GCA_019510485.1. Lineage (GTDB taxonomy): Bacteria > Actinomycetota > Actinomycetes > Streptomycetales > Catenulisporaceae > Catenulispora. The sequence continues at coordinate 5,679 of JAEKKI010000030.1, read as the reverse complement.
TGGCTTCAGCCACGTCGCTCCCAGCTCGGAGGACTTCGACTTCTCCAACCGCCCGTGGTTCCACATCGCCGGCTACGGCGTCACCAAGCCCGTGCTGCTGGTCGTCCTGATCGCGGTCGCGATGATCAGCTTCTTCTGGGTCGCGTTCAACAAGCCGAAGATGATCCCGAGCGGTGTGCAGAACGTCGCCGAGGTGGCCTACCTGTTCGTCCGCGACCGCATGGCGCGCGACTCGATGGGCACCAAGGGCGACAAGTACGTGCCCTTCTTGTTCTCACTGTTCTTCTTCGTCTGGCTGATGAACGTCATGTCGTTCGTCCCGGGCGTCCAGTTTCCGGTGAGCTCGGTCTACGCGTTCCCGCTGGCGCTGGCGATCATGGTCTGGCTGACCTACATGTACGCCGGTTTCAAGCAGCACGGCGCGGGCTACTTCCGGGTCCTCGGCGTCCCGAGCGGCGTGCCGCTGGGCATCCTCGTCATCCTGACCCCGATCGAGTTGCTGTCGAACATCCTCATCCGGCCGTTCACGCTCGGAATCCGACTCTTCGCGAACATGTTCGCCGGCCACCTGCTGATCGCCACCTTCTCGGCGGGCGCCTGGTACATGTTCAGCGTCAAGGGGATCGTCTTCTCCGGCGCGTCCTTCACCATGGCCATCGTGATGACCGGCTTCGAGCTGTTCATCCAGGCCCTGCAGGCCTACATCTTCGTGATGCTGACCGCGAGTTACCTCGCCGGCGCACTCGAGGAAGCGCACTAGTACCACGCAGGTACTTATGCAGACGCGCGCTTTCTTGTTTCGCGCAAGGGAGCGCAGGCTAGACCACAACTCCAGATCTGCATCACCCAATAAGCGACCGGGGCGCAAGGCGCGCACCGGCCAACCAGAAGGAAATCGAGAGACATGAGCGCTGCTCTGACCACCCTCGCGGACTCGACCACCACGATCAAGGGCCTGGGCTACCTCGGGTACGGTCTGTCGGCCATCGGCCCGGGTATCGGCGTCGGCCTGATCTTCGGCAACGGCGTGCAGGCCATGGCCCGCCAGCCCGAGGCCGCCGGCATGATCCGCACCAACATGTTCATCGGCTTCGCGCTGACCGAGGCGCTGGCCCTGCTGGGCTTCATCGCCCCGTTCGTGCTGAACAAGTAAAGCGCCGTCCCGAGCCCCTACGGACAAAGGGAAGGTAGGAAATGACCAGCGCCACGGTTCTGGCCTCGGAGTTCAACCCGATCGTGCCGAAGGGTGACGAACTCGTCATCGGTACGATCGCGTTCCTGATCATCTTCACGATCTTCTGGAAGAAGCTCCTACCGAACATCAAGAAGACCCTCGACGAGCGCACCGACGCCATCGAGGGCGGTATGAAGCGCGCCGAGGAGGCCCAGGCCGCCGCGGCAGCGCTGCAGGAGGAGTACCAGCGCAACCTCACCGAGGCGCGCCACGAGGCCGCGAAGATCACCCAGCACGCACGCGAGCAGGGTTCTGAGATCGTCGCCCAGCTGCGCGGCGAGGGCCAGGAGCAGCGCGACAACCTGGTGGCCTCCGGCCGGGCCCAGCTCGACGCCGACGCCGCCGCGACCCGCGCGGCGCTCAAGGGCGACCTGGGCACGCTGGCCGTCCAGCTGGCGAGCAAGATCGTCGGCGAGTCGCTGGAGGACGAGGCGCGTCAGCGCGGCACCGTCGACCGGTTCCTGGCCGAGCTGGAAGCCAAGGCCGACGCACAGGCGTCGCAGTCCACCGCGAAGGCGGGTGCGTGATGCACGGCGCCAGCCGCGAGGCCCTCGCGGCCGGGGCGGACCGCCTGGACGCGCTCACCTCCGCGTCGGGTGCGGACGTCACGGGTATCGCCGACGACCTGGCCGCCGTGGCGGCCGTCTTCGGCCGGGACCCGGCGCTGCGCCGCATGCTGACCGACCCGGCCCGGCCGGCGGCCCAGCGCGCGGACATCGCGACCGCGCTGCTGGCCGGCAAGATCGGCGCTGACGCCGCCGCCCTGGTGGCAGGCCTGGCCCGGTCCCGCTGGAGCGCCCCGCGCGACCTGGCCGACGCCATCGCGGACCTCGCGGTCCGCGCGGACCTGGCGGTGGCCGAGCGGGACGGCAAGCTCGACGACGTCGAGGACGAGCTGTTCCGGCTGGGCCGGCTGCTGGACTCCAACGGCGAGCTGGCCTTGGCCCTGGGCGACACGCGGGTGTCGGCCGACAAGCGCGTCGCGCTGATCGACGGACTGCTGGCCGACAAGGTCGACCCGACGACCTACCGCTTGGTGGGACGCGTGGTGGCCAACCCGCGCGGCCGCTCGGTCAGCGCCGGGCTCACCGAGATCGGCAAGGCCGCCGCCGAGCGCCGCCAGCGCCTGATCGCCTACGTGACGGCCGCGGTGCCGCCGACCGAGCAGCAGCGTGACCGCCTGGCGGCGGTCCTGCAGCGGCTGTACGGGCAGCGGGTCCACCTGAACGTGGATCTGGACCCCGCGGTCCTGGGCGGGCTGTCGGTCCGCGTGGGCGACGAGGTCATCGACGGGACGGTCGCCACCCGGCTGGCCCTGGCCCAGCGGCAGCTGGTCGGCTGAGTCGGGCGAGTCGGACCAGGGGTCGCCACCGGCGTGCCGCAGCGGCGCTCGGCGTCACGGCTTAGCGTCGTACAAGAAGAACACAGAGCAAGACCCACCAGAAACGACCTGCGGGTGGTGGCGGCGGGCGGAATCCTTCGAACGCGAAGGGCCCGCCGTTGCCCGGCCCGGATGAATCTAGGAGAGCAGGAATACTCATGACGGAGCTCACGATCCGTCCGGAGGAGATCCGGGACGCGTTGGAGCGCTTTGTCGCATCCTATGAGGCGCCGGGGGCGTCGAAGGACGAAGTCGGCACCGTCACCGAGATCGGTGACGGCATCGCCAAGGTCGAGGGCCTGCCCTCGGCCATGACGAACGAGCTGCTGAAGTTCGAGGACGGCACCCTGGGCATCGCCCTGAACCTGGACGTCCGCGAGATCGGCGTCGTCGTCCTGGGCGACTACACCGGCATCGAGGAGGGCCAGAAGGTCTCGCGCACCGGCGAGATCCTGTCCACCCCGATCGGCGACAACTTCATGGGCCGGGTGGTGAACCCGCTCGGCGCGCCGATCGACGGCCTGGGCCCGATCGAGGCCGAGGGCACCCGCATCCTGGAGCTGCAGGCGCCCGGCGTCATGGCCCGCCAGTCGGTCAAGGAGCCGCTGCAGACCGGGATCAAGGCCATCGACTCGATGACCCCGATCGGCCGCGGCCAGCGCCAGCTGATCATCGGCGACCGGCAGACCGGCAAGACCGCGGTCGCGGTGGACACCATCATCAACCAGAAGCAGAACTGGGAGTCCGGCGACCCCAAGAAGCAGGTCCGCTGCATCTACGTGGCCATCGGCCAGAAGGGCTCCACCATCGCGGCCGTCAAGGGCGCGCTGGAGGAGGCCGGGGCGATGAAGTACACGACGATCGTCGCGGCCCCGGCCTCGGACCCGGCCGGCTTCAAGTACCTGGCGCCCTACACCGGCTCGGCCATCGGCCAGCACTGGATGTACGCCGGCAAGCACGTGCTGATCGTCTTCGACGACCTGTCCAAGCAGGCCGAGGCCTACCGCTCGATGTCGCTGCTGCTGCGCCGCCCGCCGGGCCGCGAGGCCTACCCCGGCGACGTCTTCTACCTGCACTCCCGCCTGCTGGAGCGCTGCGCGAAGCTGAGCGACGAGATGGGCGCCGGCTCCATGACCGGGCTGCCGGTCATCGAGACCAAGGCGAACGACATCTCGGCGTTCATCCCGACCAACGTCATCTCCATCACCGACGGCCAGTGCTTCTTCGAGACCGACCTGTTCAACTCCGGCGTCCGCCCGGCGATCAACGTGGGTACCTCGGTGTCCCGGGTCGGCGGCTCGGCGCAGGTGAAGGCGATGCGCTCGGTCTCCGGCTCGCTGCGCGTGGACCTGGCCCAGTTCCGCGACCTGGAGGCGTTCGCCGCCTTCGCCTCGGACCTGGACGACGCCTCCAAGGCGCAGCTGGCCCGCGGCCAGCGCATGGTCGAGATCCTCAAGCAGGGCCAGTACGAGCCGTACCCGGTCGAGGAGCAGGTGGCCGCGATCTGGATCGGCTCCTCCGGCGCGGTCGACGACGTCCCGGTGAGCGATGTGCGCCGCTTCGAGAAGGAGTTCCTGACCTTCCTGAAGACCGACCACGCCGGGATCTTCAGCACCATCCGCGAGACCGGCCTGCTGGGCGACGACACGGTGACGGCGCTGAAGGACGCGGTCGCGCAGTTCAAGCGCGGCTTCGAGCTCGGCGACGGCACCTTGCTGAGCGCCCAGGACAAGGTCGAGGCGCTGGACGAGGACGAGGTCGGCCAGGCCACGATCACCAGGCACAAGGGCTGATCGCGATGACTCTCATCGCGCAGATTAGAGTTCGGGAAGGGGTGAACTGACATGGCAGGACAGCTCCGGGTCTACCGGCGCCGCATCGCCTCGGTGAAGGCGACCAAGCAGATCACCCGCGCCCAGGAACTGATCGCCACCGCGCGCATCGTGAAGGCGCAGCAGAAGGTCGCCGCCTCCACGCCGTACGCCGAGGAGATCACCCGCGCCGTCTCGGCGGTCGCCTCGCGCTCCAACGCCTCGCACCCGCTGACCACCGAGAAGACGCCGGCCCCGGGGACCACCCAGAGGGCCGCCGTCGTCGTGGTGACCAGCGACCGCGGGTTCTGCGGCGGCTACAACGCCAACGTCCTGAAGGAGGCGGAGCAGCTGATGCAGCTGCTGCGCGAGCAGGGCAAGGAGCCGGTGCGCTACGTCGTGGGCCGCAAGGGCGTGGCCTACAACTCCTTCCGGGAGCGGGCGATGGCCGGCACCTGGGTCGGGTTCTCCGACAACCCCGGGTACGACAACGCCCGCGAGGTCGCCGACGAGGTGATCGAGGCGTTCCTGGACGACAACGGGATCGACGAGATCCACCTGGTGTCGACCCGCTTCATCTCGATGCTGTCGCAGCAGCCGACCACCGTGCGGATCCTGCCGCTGCAGTACGAGGACAGCACCGAGCCCCCGCCCGGCGGCGTGTTCCCGCTGTACGAGTTCGAGCCGTCGCCGGAAACGGTGCTGGACGCGCTGCTGCCGCACTACGTGCGGGCGCGCATCTTCAACGCCTTCCTCCAGTCGGCCGCCTCCGAGCACGCGGCCCGGCGCCGCGCGATGAAGTCGGCGACGGACAACGCCGGCGACCTCATCGACAACCTCACCCGGCTGGCGAACGCGGCCCGGCAGGCCGAGATCACCCAGGAAATCAGCGAAATCGTGGGCGGCGCCAACGCGCTGGCCGACGCGAATGTGGGAAGTGACTGAAATGACTGCGACCACGGAGACCGTGACGAAGGCCGTCGGCCGCGTCGCGCGCATCATCGGCCCGGTCGTCGACGTGGAGTTCCCCGTCGACGGCATGCCGGAACTGCTGAACGCGCTCACCATCGACTACGAGTTCCTCGGCGAGACCCGGACCCTGACCCTGGAAGTGGCCCAGCACATCGGCGACGGCATGGTCCGCGCCATCGCGCTGAAGCCCACCGACGGGCTGGTCCGCGGCGCCGAGGTGGTGAACACCGGCGGGCACATCACGGTGCCGGTCGGCGACATCACCAAGGGCCACGTGTTCA
>JAEKKI010000029.1 GCA_019510485.1 Catenulisporales bacterium | reverse complement strand
CACGACCGGGATCTGCTGTTCCGGCTCGCCGACGCCGCGCAGTACGAGGCCAAGCGCGAAGGCCGGCAGCAGCCGCTGGAAGCCGGGCCGCGGCATCGGAAACTCGTCGCGGCCGCCGCGCCCGGCGGTCCGCGCGATCGGCGGCGGATGCGGCGCAGACGATGAGTTAACCAGCCACCCGCTCCGCACCGCAGTACACGTTCGCCGTCCGCCCGCGCAGGAACCCGACCAGCGTCAGCCCCGAATCCGCCGCCAGGCTCACCGCCAGCGACGACGGCGCCGACACCGCCGCCAGGACCGGGATCCCGCCGGCGACCGCCTTCTGCACCAGTTCGAACGAAGCCCGGCCGCTCACCGCCAAGACGTGGCCCCGCAACGGCAACCGATCCTCCCGCAGCGCCCACCCCAGCACCTTGTCGACGGCGTTGTGCCGCCCGACATCCTCACGCAGGCACACCAACTCGCCGTCGGCCGTGAACAGAGCGGCGGCGTGCAGACCGCCGGTCTTCGCGAACACCTTCTGTGCCTCGCGCATCCGGTCCGGCAGCGTGAACAGCGTCTCGGGCCAGACCTTGACATCGTCGTCCGCGACCGGCCAGCGAACCGCCGACCGCACGGCGTCGATCGACGTCTTCCCGCAGACCCCGCACGCGCTGCTCACATACGAGGACCGCTTGAGCCGCTCTTCCGGCAGCTCCACACCTGGCGCCAGTGTCACATCGACGATGTTCAGCGGATCGCCGTCCGCGAACGCCAACGAGGCTTCGCCGTCGGCATACGCCGTGGAGGAACAACCGTTGTCGGCCGAGCAGAACTTCATCCGGACCACATCGGACGGCGCGCCCAGCACGCCCTCGGCCACCAGATGCCCGGCCACCAGATCGAAATCGTCGCCCGGCGTCCGCATGGTCACCGTGAAGGGGTGTCCGCCGATGCGGAGTTCCAAGGGTTCCTCGGCGGCCATGTGCTCCTCGCCGCCGCGGCGGACCACCGTGTCCTCGGTGCCATAGGCGTCCTCGGTGCCGTCCAACCGCACCACGCGCCGCCGCGCCGTGACCCTACTCATGAAGCCGGCTCACAGGACTCACCCACAGTAATCCCCAATCTCAGGATCCCAGACCCCGCCGGTAATAGGCAAGCGATTTTCCACCACTGACATTCCTCCTTAAAAACCAGGTGAGAAGTGTCGTGAGCATTCTCTACCATCCCAACCATGGAGTCGACGCCAGCCGAACAGCTCACCAGTAAACCCAAGATCCCCGACGATCCCAGGCGCAGCGCGTTCATCTCGCTGCGCCGCCTGACGCCCTTCGTCCGTCCGTACCGCGCGCCGATGGTCCTGATGGCCCTGTCCGCACTCGGCGCGACGCTGGTGGGCGTCGCCGTCCCCCTGCTCACCAAGAACCTGATCGACGGGCCGATCGCCCATCACGACAAGAGCGCCCTATGGCCGCTGGGCGCCCTGGTGCTGCTGTTCGGCCTCGCCGAGGCCGCCCTGTTCTGGCTGCGGCGCTGGTTCCTGCAACGGGCCGCGCTCGGCATCGAGACCGACATCCGGAACGCCTTCTACCGCCACCTGCAGAAACTGCCGGTGGCGTTCCACGACTCCTGGCAGTCCGGTCAGCTCGTCTCCCGCGTGTCCGGGGACGTCAGCAGCATCCGCCGCTTCTTCGGCTTCGCCCTGATCTTCCTGGTGGTCAACAGCGCCACCTTCCTGCTGGTCGGCGGCGCGCTGGTGATCATCCATCCGGTGATGGGGCTGATCATCTACCTCGCGTCGATCCCGCTGATCGTCTACGGCCGGATGGTCGACCGGAACTACCACCGGCAGTCGCGGGCCGCGCAGGACCAAGCCGGCGACGTCGCGACCCTGGTCGAGGAGTCCGCCCTCGGCATCCGCGCGATCAAGGCGTTCGGGCGCCAGGGACTGCTGTTCGGGCAGTTCGACGAGCGGGCCCGCACCCTGCGGACGCTGGAGCTGCGGAAGATCAGGACCCTGTCTCAGCTCTGGGCGGTGTTCGCCCTGCAGCCGCAGGCGGTGCTGTCGCTGTGCGTGCTGATCGGCGCCTACGCGGTGTCCTCCGGCGTGCTGTCGCTCGGCACGCTCGTCGCCTTCATCTCGCTGTACCTGACGCTGCTGTGGCCGATCGAGTCCATGGCCTGGCTGATGGCGCAGAGCCAGGAGGCGAACTCGGCCGCCGAGCGGATCTGGGAAGTGCTCGACACGGTTCCGGCGATCGCCGACGCCGAGACCACGCGGACCGCCGGCCCCGAGCGCGCGGGCGAGCTGGTCTTCGAGAACGTCAGCTTCCACTACCCCAACTCGGCCAAGCCCATCATCACCGGCATCGACCTGCGCGTCGCCCCCGGCGAGACGGTCGCGATCGTCGGGCCGACCGGCTGCGGCAAGACCACGCTGACCGCGCTGGTGCCGCGGCTGTACGACCCGACCGGCGGCCGGGTCCTGGTCGACGGCGTCGACATCCGCGAGCTGCCGCTGGCCGTGCTGCGGCACAAGGTGGCGTGCGCCTTCGAGGACCCGACGCTGTTCTCCGCCTCGGTCCGCGAGAACCTCACCATGGGCCTGCCGGACGCCGCCGAGGAGCAGATCGAGGAGGCGCTCGCGGTCGCACAGGCGGAGTTCGTCAGCGATCTGCCGTGGGGCCTGGACACGCGGGTGGGGGAGCAGGGCCTGACGCTCTCCGGCGGCCAGCGGCAGCGGGTCGCGCTGGCGCGCGCGGTGCTGGGCCGGCCCTCGATCCTGGTGCTGGACGACCCGCTGTCGGCCCTGGACATCCACACCGAGGGCAAGGTGGAGCAGGCGCTGCACAGCGTGCTGCGCAAGACCACGGGGCTGGTGGTCGCGCACCGGCCGTCCACGGTGCTGCTGGCCGACCGCGTGGTGCTGCTGTCACCGGCCGGACCGCGGGGTTCGACGATCGCGGCGGTCGGGACGCACCACGAGCTGCTCCAGACCTGCCCGGAGTACCGGGACATCCTTTCGCAGACTTCTGACCTGGTGGACGCCGCGGACGAGACGGAAGCCGAAGCCGAAGCGGTGGCGGAAGCGAACGACGGCGAACTCCTGGAGGTCTCCCGATGACGACGACCACCACCGACTGGCGGGGTGTCGCCGTCGAGAAGAAGGACGACCTGCCTGACCAGGCCGGTCTGCGGCTGCGCGCCCAAAGCCGCCAGCTGCTCGGCCAACTGGTGCGACCGCATCGCAAAGAGCTGCTCTTCTGCGCCGGCATGGTCCTGGTGCAGACCGCGTTCAACATGGCCGGCCCCTATCTGGTGGCGGTCGGCATCGACCGCGGCATCCCGGCGGTGCGGCGCGGGGACGCCGGGCCCATCGTCGCGGTGTTCGTGGCGATGCTGGTCTCGGCGGTCATGGCCTCGGCGCTGCGCGCGATCTTCCTGAACAAGGTCGGGCGGATCGGCCAGACCATGCTGCTCAACCTGCGCCGGCTGGTGTTCACCAAGTTCCAGGCGCTGCCGCTGGTCTTCCACGAGAACTACACCTCCGGTCGCGTCATCAGCCGTCTGACTTCCGATCCCGACGCGCTGAACGACCTGATCGACAACGGCCTGGACGGCTTGCTCGACGCGCTGCTGACGGTGTCGGCGATCGGGATCATGATGGCGGTGCTGGACGTGCCGCTGACCCTGGTGGTGGCGCTGGCGTTCCCGCTGATGCTGCTGCTGATGCGCTGGTTCTCGCGGCACTCGGCGGTCGCCTACCGCCGGACCCGGGAGACGATCGCGGCGCTGATCGTGCACTTCGTCGAGACCTGCAACGGGATCCGGGCGGTGAAGGCCTTCCGCCGCGAGACGCGCAACGAGGAGATCTTCGGGCAGCTGAACGGCGAATACCGGGCCGCCAACGCCCGGGCGATGAACCTGCTGGCGATCTTCATCCCCGGGATGAAGACCATCGCGGCGCTCACCACGGCCGCCGTGATCGTGGTCGGCGGCCTGCGGGTGATGGACGGCGCCATGCAGGTCGGCGTGCTCGTCGGCTTCGTGCTGTACCTGCGGCGGTTCTTCCACCCGCTGGAGGACATCGCGATGTTCTACAACTCCTTCCAGAGCGGGACGGCGGCGCTGGAGAAGCTCTCGGGCATCCTGCGGGAGGCCAACGAACTGCCCGAGCCGGCCGACCCCCGGCCGTTGCCGTCGCCGGTGCACGGCGCGGTCTCGTTCGAGGGCGTGCGGTTCGCGTACCCGAAGCGGGAGTCGGACGCGACCTCGGCCTCCGGCGCGGAGGCGGAGGACGTCGACACCGGCGGCAAGGTGATCCTGCCGATGCTGGACCTGGAGGTCCCGGCCGGGCAGACCGTGGCCCTGGTCGGCGCGACCGGCGCGGGCAAGTCCACCCTGGCCCGGCTGCTGTGCCGCTTCTACGACCCGCAGGACGGCGCTGTGCGCATCGACGGCGTGGACGTCCGCGACCTAGCCGACGCCGACCTGCGCCGGGCCGCGGTGATGGTGACCCAGGAGAACTTCCTGTTCTCCGGCTCGGTCGCGGACAACATCGCCTTCGGCAGGCCGGAGGCCACCCGCGAGCAGATCGAGCACGCGGCCCGGGCCATCGGCGCCGACGAGTTCATCAGGGCCCTACCGGACGGCTACGACACAGACGTCAAGAAGCGCGGCGGCCGGCTGTCGGCGGGCCAGCGGCAACTGGTGGCCTTCGCCCGCGCCTTCATCGCCGACCCGGCGGTCCTGGTCCTGGACGAGGCCACCAGCTCCCTGGACGTCCCCAGCGAGCGCATGGTCCAGCGCGCGCTGCGCACCATCCTGGCCGACCGCACCGCGCTGATCATCGCCCACCGCCTGTCCACCGTCGAGATCGCCGACCGCGTCCTGGTCATGGAACACGGCCGGATCATCGAGGACGGCGAACCGGCGGCCCTGCTCGCGGCGGGCAGCGGCCGGTTCGCGGGGCTGCACCAGGCGTGGCGCGAGTCGTTGGTCTAGCACCGCTTTGCGAACCGCGGCCGGTGTCGTCCTCCACGGCGACGCCGGCCGTTCGGCTTCGCACGGCGGACATCCGCGCGTGCCGCTGCTCACGTCTTTAGCACGTGCATTTCGCGCACCGACCTTGCTGGCTGTGCCCGCTTTACCCCTTTAGAAGTACTCGAACCGTTTCGCAGAGTAACGCCAAGAGTGAGCAAAGTCCGGGTCATCTTCGCGCCGTCTCCATTGAGTCGCCCGGCGCGGCTCCGGCAGTGTGCTGCCGACAGGCCTCGCGCGGGAGTTCGAATGAGCACAGCCCCCACAGTCCGCGCTCAGGAGGCGAAGCACGGCGGAAGGTTTCCCTTGTCCGGTATATCCGGCTCCGGCAACTCCGGCAGACACGTGGCCAGCCACGCCAAGCCCGGCAAGATCAGCAATGCCAAGGGCAAGGCGAAGACGGCGGCCGCGGTGACCAGTGTGCTGGCCGTCAGCGGAGGCGTCGCCACCGCGTTCCATCTGCATCAGGACGCGTTGCGCAACAGCACCGAGGCGGCGTCGCAGGATTCGAATAGTGCCGGAGTGGCGGCCGCGGCCGCCGCGTTGTCCTCACGGTCTACAGCGGCGGCGAACCGGGACGCGCAGCGTCCTGATCTGAACAGCACGACCGCCTCCGGTGCTCCGTCGTCCAGCACCACGCAGCCCAGCACGCCGGCGCCGTCTTCGGACGCCCCGAGTGTGCAGCCGTCCTCGGCCACGGGCTCGGCCTCGGCTCCGGCCTCGTCGAGCAGCACCAGCACCAAGCCGCCGGCGCCCACCAGCACGAGCACCACCAAGCCCACCGCGACGCCGACCCCCACCAAGACGACCACGACGCCCACGTCGTCGTCCTCGTCCTCCTCGGTCGGCATGGGCTACAACGCCACCCCGGCGCAGGCGCAGGCGATCGCCAAGCAGCTCGTCCCGTCCGGCCAGTACGCGTGCTTCGCGAACATCATCAGCCGCGAGTCGAGCTGGAACATCCACGCGGTCAACTCGTCCTCCGGCGCCTACGGCCTCCCGCAGGCGCTGCCGGGCGACAAGATGGCGGAGTTCGGAGCGGACTGGCGCAGCAGCGCGACCATCCAGATCAAGTGGGCCCTGTCCTACATGACCAGCCGCTACGGCTCCCCGTGTGCGGCGTGGGCGTTCTGGCAGAACCACAACTGGTACTGACACACCAGTACCCACAGACCCGGTACCGGCCCCCACCCCCCACCCCGGTACCGTGAGCGCCGGCCCACCGGCTCCCCTCCCCACAGGGGAAGCCGGAGGGGCCGGCGCGCGAAACTCTCAGTCCGCGTCCTCCGAAGCCGCGGCCAGCAACGGCACCAGCACATCCGACACCGGCGTGGCGATCCCGTGCCGCTGCCCCAGCCGCCGGACGACCCCGTTGCGCGCGTCCCATTCCAGCTCCCGGCCGGCCAGCCGGTCGAACAGGATCGAGGACCCGATGTCCGGGTCCATCCGCTCGAAGATCCCGACCAGCGCCTCGGCCTCCTGGTCCGGCAGCGCCGCGCCCTCGGCCCGGGCCACCGCGAGGGTCTCGCGCGCCAGGCCCAGCGCCAGCTCCCGGACATCAGGCCGCTGGTAGATCGCCGCCCGCCGCCCGGTGGCGGCCATGATCCCGGCGATCGCGTTCGTGGTCAGCTTGCGCCACGCCGCCGTGGCGAAGTCCGAGACCAGCTCCACCTCCACCGCCGAGGAGCCCTCCATCAGCTTCGCGAACTCCTCGCCGTGCGGCCCGGCCGGCACCTGGACCAGCGAGGAGATGTTGTTGCGCACCGTGATCTCGCCCGGCCCGGTCGGCTCGGCGCTGATCCACACGATGGCCGGCAGCACGTGCGCGTCGTTGGCGTGCGGCGCCACCCGGGCCTCGTGCTCGACGCCGTTCTGCAACGCCACCACCGTCGTCCCCGGCGTGCACAGCGCGTTGAGATACCCCGCGGCCCCGTCGGTCTGGTGCGCCTTGACCGCCAGCAGCACCCACTGGGCCGGCCGCTCGACCTGCTCCGGCGAGGTCAGCACGGGCATCGTCAGCTCGGTGACCTCCCCGGAGACGTCGTCGACCACCCGGATCGCGCCCGGGTCTCGCCGCGCGCACAGCGTGACGGTGTGCCGCTCCGCCTGCTGTGCGGCCAGCGCCGCGACCGAACCGATAGCGCCAGGCCCCACCACCGCTATTTCCGCCATGGTTGTCAAGGGTATGTGCGATCAGGGGGCGGTGCTTGACCGACAACCAGTTGTGATCAGCTCTCTACCGCACCTCCCCCCATCAGCCGGTTGATCGTCCGGGCTCCGAGGAACACCATCCACGCCATGGCCACCGCGACACAGCCCAGCGTGAGGAAGTAGCCGAAGTCGCTCCGGCGGCGCCTCGCCTGTCGCCGCTGGGCTTGGCGAGCGGCTCCGGAGCGGCGGGGGTCGTCGTGCGTTCGGTGCTGCCCCCTACGCACCAGACCATTACCGAAATGCTCCGGATGAGGGAGCGACAGCCGCCTCCCCCCGATTACCATCACAGGCATGACCCGAGTACTTCTCGCCGAGGACGACGCCGCCATCTCCGAACCCCTGGCGCGGGCCCTCCGACGCGAGGGCTACGAGGTCACGGTCCGCGCCGACGGACCCGGCGCCCTGCTGGCCGGCCAGAGCGGCGTCGACCTGGTGGTCCTGGACCTGGGCCTGCCCGGGATGGACGGCCTGGAGGTCTGCCGCCGGCTGCGCGCCGACGGCCACACCTTCCCGGTGCTGGTGCTCACCGCCCGCGCCGACGAGGTGGACACCGTGGTCGGCCTGGACGCCGGCGCCGACGACTACGTCACCAAGCCGTTCCGGCTGGCCGAACTGCTGGCCCGGGTCCGGGCGCTGCTCCGGCGCGGCACCCCGGACCTGGGCAACGGCGTGCACGGCGTGCGAATAGACATCGAGTCGCACCGCGCCTACCTGGGCGACCAGGAGCTGAACCTGACCGCCAAGGAGTTCGACCTGCTGCGGGTGCTGGTCCGCGAGGTCGGCCGGGTGGTCACCCGCGACCAGCTGATGCGCGAGGTCTGGGACACCACCTGGTGGTCCTCCACCAAGACCCTGGACATGCACATCTCCTGGCTGCGCAAGAAGCTCGGCGACGAGGCGTCGCGGCCGCGGTTCATCACCACCGTGCGCGGCGTCGGCTTCCGCTTCGAGCGCGGTTAGCGCCGGAAGCCCGACACCCGTGCGCCGTCGCCTGGTCTCCTCCACCTTCCTCGTCGTGATGATGGTCGTCATCCTGCTCGGGGTGCCGCTGGCGGTGCTGGAGGTCCGCTCGGTGGACACCAGCACCAAGACCATGCTGGCCACCGAGGCGCGGATGCTGGCCGAGACGGTGTCGATGCAGGTCAGCAAGGCCAGTCTGAACGGCACCAACACCGTCCCGCTGCGGGAGTACGAGCCCAACTTCCAGCGGATGATCGCCCTCGACCACTCGGCGCTGATCAGCGTGGACGGCCAGAGTCCGGTGCCGGTGCCGCTGGACGACCCGCTGGCCGGCCAGCCGGTGTTCACGAAGACCTTCAGCATCGACGGCGTGCTGAAGAACGTCGGCGTGCACGTCACCGTCCAGGCCCCCCGGTCCCCGGCCGACCGGCAGATCCGCAACTCCATGTACCTGATCGGCGGGGTGGCGCTGGCGGTGCTGGTGGCCGCCACCGGCCTGGCCTACCTGCAGGCCCGCCGGCTCACCAAGCCGCTGGAGGAGCTGGCCGCCACCGCCGAGCGCCTGGGCTCCGGCGACCCCCGCCCGCGGCACCGCCGCTACGGCATCAGCGAGCTGGACCGGGTCGCCGAGGTCATCGACAGCTCGGCGGACCGGATCTCCACCATGCTCGGCTCCGAACGCCGGCTGGCCGCCGAGGCCTCCCATGAGCTGCGCACCCCGCTGGCCGCGCTGTCGATGCGGCTGGAGGAGATCATCGCGCTGGCCGACGACCCGCAGACCGTCCGGGACGAGGCCGAGGTGGCGCTGTCCCAGGTGGAGCGGCTCACCGACGTGGTGCAGCGGCTGCTGACCACGGTGCGCACCCACCGGCGCTCGGACCTGGCGGTGCCGATCGAGGTCGACACCGTGATCCGGCAGCAGGTGCACGAGTGGCGCCCGGCCTACCAGTCGATGCGGCGCGGGATCGTGGTGTCCGGGGAGCGGCGGCTGATGGCGATGGCCACGCCCGGCGCGTTCTCCCAGATCCTGTCCACGCTGCTGGAGAACTCGCTGATCCACGGCGCCGGGACGGTCACCGTGCACACCCGCGCGGTCGGCGGCTCGGTGGTGGTGGAGGTCGGCGACGAGGGCGAGGGGATCGCGCCGGACCTGGAGGCGAAGCTGTTCGAGCGCGGGGCGTCCTCGCGGGGGTCGACCGGGCTGGGCCTGGCGGTGGCGCGGGAGCTGGCCGAGGCCGACGGCGGGCGGCTGAACCTGGTGCTTCAGCGGCCGGCGGTGTTCGCCGTGTTCCTCACGGAGCACTCGCCGTTGTCGGTGATTGCGCGCTGAAGCCGGTTTCAGTGTCGTCGGCCGCATCGCCGTACGGCTCCGCTGCGATCGCTTCGGGGAAGACGAACAGGTGCGAGGTCGTGAAGCGGAACACCCCGGCCACCGGGAGCCCGAACACGAACTTCGCCACGTTGGCCGCGATGATGCTGTGGAAGCCGAGCATGTGGTCGGCGACGAAGACGAAGCTGTTCTCGATCACCAGGCCGATCAGGCTGATCAGCGCGAACAGCGCCATCTCGCGGCGCCGGGCGTCGGCCGGCCGGTCGCCGAAGACCCAGTAGCGGTTGCCGATGTAGGCGGTGACGGTGGCCACACAGGTGCCGCCGACCGAGGCTACGGTGTGGCTCAGACCCGTGTACCGCCACAGCAGGTTCGAGCTGGAGACGTCGGCGATCACGCCGATCGCGCCGACCACGCCGAACTTGAACATCTCGGCGTACAGCTTGCGAACGGTCGCGACGATCTTGGCGATGAGCGCGATGATGAGCACGATGGGGATGGTCTTCTCGGCTGCCGGAGCGTGTTTCGCGCCGCGTCAGCGCGACGCGGTCTCCGGGACCGGCTGCTGCCGGTGGCCGTGGGGGACGTGCAGGGGGTGGCCGACCGGGTACAGCGGGGTGTGCGCGGCTGCCGGGACCCCGACCTCCTCCTCCGCCATACCTTCCGGGAAGACGAAGGTGCGGTAGCAGTACAGGCGGAAGAGCATGCCCAGCGGGAGGCCGAACACGTAGCTCGCGACGTTCACCGCGAGGGTGCCGTCCCGGCCCAGGCCGTACTTGCTGATGAAGACGAACATCACCTCGATGACCATGGCGACGCCGTTGATCACGAAGAAGAAGAGCATCTCGCGCCCGCGGTCGATCTTGTCGCGGTCCTTGTAGGTCCAGTAGCGGTTGCCGACGTACGCGACGCAGGTGGCCACGACCGTGGAGACGACCTTGGCGACGATCTGCTTGCCCGGGACCGCGAACAGGAACGCGTTGAACACGCCCATGTTGACGACCAGGGCGATGGCGCCCACCGTCCCAAACTTCGACAGTTCGTGGACGAGGTGCTCGAAGCGGTTGTACAGAGATCGCACGACCGTCACGCGGGCCACCTGTCTTCCATCGGTTTTATACTAGCGCTCCGAGGGTAGCGTCCCTTGCTGGGGCGGATCGACGCCCGGGCGCCAAACCTGCGTTAAATCTAATCATCGCGACGTAGCTGTGACATGTCGATGGGGATGTTCGCGACGATTGGTCCGATATGGGCCGCCTCTGGCGTCCAGATATTCTTAGCCGGTGAACTTCCCCGTAGTAGGAGTCGTCGGTGGCGGCCAACTAGCGCGCATGATGCATCAGGCGGCGATCGGGCTCGGCGTGCACCTCCGCGTCCTGGCCCAGCGCCCTGACGATCCCGCAGCTCTCGTGACACCGGGCACGGTCATCGGCGACCACCACGACTTCGAAGCCCTGAAGAAGTTCGCCGACGGCTGCGACGTGCTCACCTTCGATCACGAGCACGTCCCCACCGACTTCCTGCACGAGCTGGAAGAGGCCGGAGTCGCCGTCCGCCCCGGCCCCGACGCCCTGGTCCACGCCCAAGACAAAGGTCTGATGCGGCGCCGGCTCACCGACCTGGGCCTGCCCTGCCCCGAGTGGTCGCTCATCTCCACCGCCGACGACCTCGCCGACTTCGGCACCGTGGTCGGCTTCCCCTACGTCCTCAAAACGACCCGCGGCGGCTACGACGGCCGCGGCGTCTGGGTCGTCGACGATCTCGACGCGGCCAAAGTCGTCCTGGCCGACGCCACCGAGCGCGGCATCGCCCTGCTGGCCGAGGCCAAGGTGCCCTTCGTCCGCGAGCTCTCGGCCCAGGTCGCGCGCTCGCCGCACGGCCAGGCCGCCGCCTACCCGATCGTGGAGTCGTTGCAGGTCGACGGCATCTGCCGCGAGGTCTACGTGCCCGCGCCCGGGCTGCCGGACGCCGCGGCGCTGGAGGCGCAGCGGATCGCGCTGACCATCGCCAAGGAGCTCGGCGTCACCGGGATGCTCGCGGTGGAGATGTTCCAGACGGCCGAGGGCGGCGTACTCATCAACGAACTCGCCATGCGGCCGCACAACTCCGGGCACTGGAGCATGGACGGCGCCGTCACCGGCCAGTTCGAACAGCACCTGCGCGCCGTGCTGGACCTGCCGCTGGGCGAGGTGCGGCCGGTGGCGCCGGTCGTGGTGATGGCCAACGTGCTGGGGCTGGATCTGCCGGACGTCTATCCGGCCTATAAGCACGTGATGGCCCGCGACCCCGGGGCCAAGGTGCACATGTACGGCAAGAGCGTGAAGCCGGGACGCAAGATCGGGCATGTCAACGTCCTGGGCACGGATTTCGACGATGCCGTCGAACGGGCCCGCCACGCCGCCGCTTACCTGCGAGGAGAGATCGATGAGTGAGCCAGGGGCGCCTTTGGTCGGGATCGTCATGGGCTCCGACTCCGACTGGCCGGTGATGAAGCTCGCCGCCGAGGCCCTGGAGGAGTTCGAGATCCCGTATGAGGCCGACGTCGTCTCGGCGCACCGCATGCCCCGCGAGATGATCGCCTACGGCGAGGCCGCCGCGGGCCGCGGCCTGAAGGTGATCATCGCCGGCGCCGGCGGAGCCGCACACCTGCCGGGCATGCTGGCCTCGGTGACGCCGCTGCCGGTGATCGGCGTCCCGGTCCCGCTGAAGTACCTGGACGGTATGGACTCGCTGCTGTCGATCGTGCAGATGCCGGCCGGCGTGCCGGTGGCCACGGTCTCTGTCGGCGGTGCGCGTAACGCCGGACTGTTGGCCGCGCGCATCCTGGCGGCGCACGACCTGGAGCTGCTCGGCGCGATGCGGGCCTTCCAGGACGATCTCAACGCCCAGGCCACCGCCAAGGGTGCGGTGCTGCGGGCGGGTAGGGCAGAGTAGGCGGGCAACAGGGGTATTCCCTTCGGGGTGTCCGGCCGGCGCCGACCGGACGCATCATGCTCGACCCACTGTGGACGCACGATGGACGCCCAGTGGTCGACGAGAGTGAGTGGGGGAGCAGTTCAGTGGACGCCAACCGGCCGGCTCCGGGTTCTTTCGGGGGCTTGGGGGCGGGCAGCATCGTCTCCCGCAACATTCAGCCGCTACTGGACGCGGACCCCCGGCAGATCGGTCCGTATTTGGTGCGCGGCCGTCTGGGCCAGGGCGCCATGGGCCACGTCTTTCTCGCGTTCGCCCCCAACGGGCCGGCCTACGCTTTGAAGGTCCTGCGCCCCGACTTCGCCACCGACAGCGATTTCCGCCGCCGTTTCACGCGCGAGATCGCCGCGGCGCGTGCGGTGCACTCGCCTTTCGTGAACGCGGTGACGGACGCGGATCCGAACGCGAGCACGCCTTGGCTGGCGTCGTACTTCATTCCGGGACCGCCGCTGAGCTCGGCGGTGCAGCTGGCCGGGCCGTTCACGCCTCGTTCGGTGGCGCATCTGTGCGTCGGTATCGGTTTGGCATTGCAGGCCATCCACACTGCCGGCATCGTCCATCGCGACCTGAAGCCCGCCAACGTTCTGGTCGCTTCTGACGGCCCCCGCGTCATCGACTTCGGTATCGCGCGGGCGGTCGACGCTTCGATGCTCACGAGCACCGGCATGCGTCTGGGGACGCCGAGCTTCATGGCTCCGGAGCAGGTGGCGGGGAGTGAGGTCGGCGCGGCGGCTGATGTGTGGGCGGTCGGCGGGATGCTGGTGTACGCGGCTACGGGGCGTACCGCGTTCGGTGACGGCAATGCGATGAGCATTCTGTATCGGGTCGAGCACCATGAGCCGAACTTGGAGGGCTTGGAGCCGGCGCTGGCGTATATAGCGAGGGCTTGCTTGGCGAAGGATCCCGCGGCGCGGCCGACTCCGGCGCAGCTGGTCGAGATGTGCCGGGCGGCGCTGGACGGCGGGGGGTCGGGGATTCCGGCGCTGGCGGGTTCGGACGTGACCGGGTGGTTGCCGGCGGCGGTTTCGCGGGATTTGGCTTCGCGGCAGGTGGAGCTGGCTTCGGTGCGGCAGGGGTGGGAGGGGGCGGCGCCCGCGGTTGGTTTGAGTGGGGGGAGTGGTTCGGGGAGTAAGGGCGGCGGGCGCGGGGGGTTTTTGCGGCGTAAGGGCGGCGGGTCTGGCGGTGCCGGCGAGGGGACTGGTGCGCAGCAGGGATTTGCATCCGGCGTCGGCCAGCCCGGTTGGGGTACGGCTTCGCCGCAGCAGCAGCCCACTGGTTCGGGTAACCAGGGTGCGTGGGCCGGCCAGGGTTCCGGTCCGGATGGTGCGTGGGGCACGGGTTCCGCGCCAGATGGTTCCGGCGGCCAGCCTGCATGGAGCCCGGGTGGCTCTGCTGCGCCTGGTGGTCAGCCTGCGTGGGGCCAGAGCGGCTCTGTGCCCTCTAATGCTCCGGGCCAGTTCGGCGCACCCGGGAGCCCGGCTCCCGGCGCACCGGCGTGGGGGCCGTCCGGGCCGTCGGGTAGCGACATGCCGACCGTCATCGCTCCCGTGAGTCCTACGTCCCCGGGTGATTCCCAGACGCCGGCGTGGCGTACCGCCGCGAACGCATCGGCATCTCCCCAGGCCGACCAGGCCTCCTCCGAGTCGCCGTGGACCGCCGACGAGCAGGCCCGGCCTGCCACGGTCGCGGGACTGCCGCCGGGGTTCAGGCCGATCGGCGAAGAGGCTAAGAAGCTTGTCGCCTCCGACTCCGACACGTCGTCTGCAACGGCCGACGCTCCTGCTCAATCGCTCGGCGAGCGCCAGCCCTTTGAAGTATCGCCCGCAGACTCCTCCGCAAGCGCATGGCAGCCCGCGCCGGAATCCGCTGCTTCTGCTCAGTCTGCTGCTGCGCCGTTCGGCGAGCGCCAGTCCTTCGACCCGTCGCCTGCGGAATCCTCCTCAAGTACTTGGCAGCCTGCGGCCGAGTCGGAGTCTCCGGCGCCGCCTTCGCCGACGTCCGCGCAAGAGTCGCGATCGTCCGCGTCCGAGCAGCCGCCACCCCGCGCCGACGTCGAAGCCGCCTTCGGCGCGGCCAAGCCGTCCGGACCCGCCGTCCCCTCGATCGCCGAACCGACTTTCGCCACGGAGTTCAACATCCCCGCCGTGAACCCGACCGAGCCCACGTCCGACGAACAGCCTGCGCCATCGATCATCCCCTCGATCGCGCCGCCGACCTTTGCGACCGAGTTCAATATCCCGGCGGTGAAGCCGACCGATTCGGCTTCGGAAGACGGTGCCCCGGCTGCGTCATCGGTCGGCATTCCTTCGATCGCGCCGCCGGCGTTCGCGACCGAGTTCAACATCCCGGCGGTGAAGCCGACCGATTCCGCTTCCGAAGTCAGCGCCCCGGCTGCGTCATCTGTCGGTATCCCCTCGATCGCGCCGCCGGCGTTCGCGACGGAGTTCAACATCCCCGCCGTCACACCGACGGATACCGCGTCGAAGTCTGAGGACGGTGCCCCCGCCGCGGCGTCAGTCGGCATTCCCTCGATCGCGCCGCCGGCGTTCGCGACGGAGTTCAACATTCCGGCCGTCACCCCGACAGCCGACTCCGCTCCAAAGTCCGACACCGCTGCTCCGGCCGACGTCCCTTCGATCGCGCCGCCGACCTTCGCCACCGAGTTCAACATCCCGGCGGTGAAGCCGAATGACTCGGCTTCCGAAGACAGCGCCCCGGCCGCGTCATCCGTCGATGTCCCCTCGATCGCCCCGCCGACCTTCGCCACCGAGTTCGGCATCCCCGCCGTCACCCCGGCCCCGACCGATCCCGCCGCCGAAACCACCGAAACCAAGACCGGCGGCGCCGCGAGCCCGGACCTGACCGCCACGGCTCGCACTGACACATCGGCCACAGCCGCTGAAACGTCGGCGGCAGCCTGGTCCCCGGCCGCACCGGTGAACCACGCCCCACCGATCCCCCCGCACCTCCAGCAGCCGATGACGCCGCCCAAGAACTTCACTTCTCCGGCGAGCGCGTCGTCGTCTCAGCAACCACCCGCCGCGCCCCCGACACCTACCCCGCCCTACCCGGCGAGCCCGCAACCGCCGCAGCAGTCCCCCTTGCCGCCGTACCAACCCCCACGGCAGCAGCCCCCGCCGTTCGGCCAGCCCGCCCAGCCCGCCCAGTTCGGCCAGCCAAGCGCGCCTGCCCATTTCGGCTACCAAGCACCACCGCAGCAACAGTCGCAGCCCCAAAGCCACATGACCATCGTCCCGCCCCCGCCGTCGATGTCCTCCCCCTACGGCGCACCCCAGCCGAAACCGACCCTCTACGACACCGACACCCTCGGCAGCCGGTCCCGCACCAAGCGCATCGGGATCATCGCCGGCGCGGTCGTCCTCGTAGCGGCAGGCATCATCGGCGCCGTATTCGCACTCTCGGGCAGCGGCGGCGACTCACCGAAGCCCACCCCGACGACCACCGCCGGCGCACCTCCGGCCGATACCACCCCACCCTCCTCCCAGCCCACATCCCCGGCAGCAGCCGGCGTCCCCGGCAAGACCGCCGGCGAAGAAGGCGCCAAGGACGTCGTCCTCCGCGGCCTCTACGGCGCCGCGGCCGACCGCGACTTCCAGACCGTCTGCACCTCCCAAACCGTCTCCGCCCAGAAAGGCGCGGCCAAGGCCGCCGGCTGGGACGGCAAGGGCGACCCGCTCCCGCTCTGCGTGAAGTACTTCAAGGACAACTGGTCCGCGATCGACGCCACCTACCTGCGCGGCCGCAAAGTCGTCGGCACGAAGCCGGGTGCGAACGCCACCACCATGCTGATCACCGTGGACGACCCCCCGCCCAGCGGCAACGGCACCACCCGGACCTTCACCGTGGTCTGGGACAACACCCACTGGCTGCTGGAGGCCGCCGCCAAGGCCTGACCCGGGGAGCCACCGGTTTGTCATAGCTTCGACATCGGCCTGCCGCGGCTCCGACCTCCACTCATCAGTCCACAACCCGGCGCCGTGCTCAACGCGGCGCTTCCAGACCACTAACCTGTCAGTTATGACAGGGCATGGACCGGCGCTCACAGCTGCCGGAAACGCGGCGGACGCGGGGAGTGACGGCACCTACTTCAGCGCCTACTCCGTGGTCGGCATCCTCCTGCTCCTGGGTGTGGCCTTCGTGGCGACCGCCTTCGGCGCCAACCGCCTGCTGCGCCCGCACGCCCCGACCCCCGAGAAGCTCCTCACCTACGAATGCGGCGTCGACCCGGTCGGCGAGGGGTGGGCGCACACCCAGGTCCGGTACTACGTATACGCATTCCTCTATGCGATTTTCGCAGTGGACGCCGTATACCTGTTCCCCTGGGCCACCGTCTTCGCCGCCCCGGGTTTCAAGGGCACGACCCTCGCCGAGATGTTCGTCTTCCTCGGCTTCCTGGCGATCGGCTTGCTCTACGCCTACAAGAAGGGAGTGCTGGCATGGCTGTAGACCTCCCCACGCCAGGCATCGGCGCGCCAGGGCAGTCTCTGGGACTCCTCAACAGCGCCGCTCCCCAACCCATGCGCGTAGTCCTCAACTGGGGCCGCCGCTACTCCCTCTGGGTCTTCAACTTCGGCCTGGCCTGCTGCGCGATCGAATTCATCGCCACCTCCATGGCCCGCCACGACTTCATCCGCCTGGGCGTCATCCCCTTCGCGCCGGGACCGCGCCAGGCCGACCTGATGGTCGTCTCCGGCACCGTCTCGGACAAGATGGCGCCGGCCGTGAAGCGCTTGTACGACCAGATGCCCGAGCCCAAGTACGTGATCTCTTTCGGCTCCTGCTCCAACTGCGGCGGCCCGTACTGGGATTCGTACTGTGTGACTAAGGGCGTCGACCAGGTCATCCCCGTAGACGTATACGTCCCTGGCTGCCCTCCGCGTCCCGAAGCGCTCCTCCAGGGGATCATAAAGCTCCAGGAGAAGATCGCCGCGGAAGACCTGAAGGCGCGCTATAGCGGACGCGATCCCCGGAACGCTCCGCGGCTCCCCTTCATGCGTCGCACGCATAAGCAGCGCTCTATCGAGCCCGCACAGCGCACAGACGCTAAGGCTTCCGCACAAACCATCACCGACATCCTCGCCACAGCCCAAGTGCCCGTGTCCCTCCTCCCTCCGCGTGAGGACGCACCCACCGTGCTGCTCCCCATCGTGGAGAAGCCCAAGCCGCCGAAGCTCTTCTACCGGCGCTACCCCAAGGAACTGCGGCGTTCCCGCGACATCGGCCTCAACATCCTCAACCAGAAGCCGGACCCCGACGATGACTGAGAACTGGGGCGACGTCGGCGACGTCCAGGAGACCTTCGGCGAGCGGACGGTCACGGTCACCCCCCAGGACTGGCTGACCGCGCTGGAGCAGGCCCGTGACAGCGGCTACACCTTCTTCGACTGGCTGACCGCGGTCGACGAGCAGGCCGCCGGCTTCGACGTCTTCGCGCACGTCGCCAAGGTCGAAGGCGCCGACAAGGCCGCCCGGCTGCTGCTCAGGACCCGCATTCCGCAGGACAAGCCGGAATTGCCCTCGGCCGTCGGCGTCTACCGCGGTGCGAACTGGCACGAGCGCGAGACGTCCGAGATGTTCGGCCTCACCTTCACCGGCCACCCGAACCCGATCCCGCTGCTGCTCCCGGACGGCTTCGACGGCCATCCGCTGCGCAAGGACTTCGTGCTGGCCGCGCGGGTCGCCAAGGAGTGGCCGGGGGTCAAGGAACCGGGAGAGGGCGGCCCCTCGCACGGCGCCGGCGGCAAACCCGCCGCGACCCGCCGCCGCATGGTGCCCCCGGGCGTTCCCGACGGCTGGCTGAAGCCGCTGCCGGAGGAGCCCGAGGAATCCCACGAACCCGGGGAACAGGAAGGCGGAGCATGACCGTCACGGACGCAGTCGTCCGCCTGGCCATCATCCTGGGCTTCTTCCTGGTCGTCCCGCTGCTGGTGGGCCAGATGGAACACAAGGCGATGGCGCACATGCAGTCCCGCGTGGGGCCGATGTACGCCGGCGCCTTCCACGGCTGGGCACAGCTCGTCGCCGACGGCGTGAAGTTCGCGCAGAAGGAGGACGTGGTCCCGGCCGACGCCGACCGGCGCGTGTTCCAGCTGGCGCCGGCCGTGGCGCTGATCCCGTACCTGGTCGCACTGGTCACCATCCCGGTCGGACCGGGCACGCAGGTGGGCCGGAACCTGGACGCCGGCCTGTTCTTCGTGCTCGCGGTCATGGGCGTCGGGGTGCTGGGCTCGCTGATGGCCGGCTGGGCCAGCGCGAACAAGTACTCGCTGCTCGGCGGCATCCGCAGCGCGGCGCAGCTGATGGCCTACGAGCTGCCGATGATCCTGGCCGCCGCCTCCGTGGCGATGGCCGCCGGGACGCTGTCGCTGACCGGGATCGCCACGGCCTGGCACTGGTACTGGGTGCCGTGGCAGCTGATGGGGCTGTTCGTGTTCTTCACCTCCGGGCTCGCGGAGTTGCAGCGGCCGCCGTTCGACATGCCGGTCGCCGACTCCGAGATCATCTTCGGCGCGTACACCGAGTACACCGGCATCCGCTTCGCGCTATTCCTGCTCGCTGAGTACGCGGGCATCGTGCTGCTGGCCCTGCTGACCTCCGTGCTGTTCCTCGGAGGCTGGAGGGGACCGTTCTACCTCGGCCTGGGCGCCGCCGGCTTCGGCTGGTTCTGGACCCTGGCCAAGACGCTGGTACTGGCCTTCGTGGTGATCTGGCTCCGGGTCAGCTACCCGCGGCTGCGCGAGGACCAGCTGCAGAAGGTGGCGTGGACGACGCTGATCCCGCTGGCGTTGGCGCAGATCGCGCTGACCGGAATCCTGAAGGTGGTCTGATGGGCGAGGGCAAGCGCGCCGACCAGCCCGAGAAGGCTGACAAGGCCGTCAAGGCCGTCAAGGCCGACAAGCGCGGCCTGCCGGGCGCCGGCCTGGCCAAGGGCCTGGCCACGACGCTGAAGACGATGACCCACCGCTCGGTCACGGCGCAGTACCCGGACGTCAAGCCGGAGCTGCCCCCGCGCAGCCGCGGCGTGATCGCCCTGCTGGAGGAGAACTGCACCTCCTGCATGCTGTGCGCCCGCGAATGCCCCGACTGGTGCATCTACATCGACAGTCACAAGGAGACGGTCCCGGCCGCCGAACCGGGCCAGCGCGACCGTACCCGCAACGTGCTGGACCGCTTCGCGATCGACTACAGCCTCTGCATGTACTGCGGTATCTGCATCGAGGT
>JAEKKI010000028.1 GCA_019510485.1 Catenulisporales bacterium | reverse complement strand
TACCACAGCCAGTCGATGAACTGCATCAGGGCCACGAAGTTCTTGTCGTTGCGGGCCTTGCTGGAGATCATCATGCCGTTCTCCAGCCGGCTGCCGGTCTTGGCCGCGCCGATCGGTCCGAGCGGTATCGGGATCTTGGCCACCGTGGCGCCGGAGATCTTGGCGATGTCCTTGCGGTAGTGGTTGACCAGTTCCTGGGCGTTGGCGCTGATGACGAAGGACTGCCCGGCGGCGAACTTCTGCCGCGCCTGGTCGTCGCTCTGGGTGAAGCTCTCCGGGTCCAGCAGCTTCTCGCTCACCAGGGTATTGAGATACTGGATCATCGCCTTGTACCCGTCCGTCGCGGCGGTGTAGACGAACTTGTCCGCGCTCGCGTCCCAGTTCGCGTGCTGGTAGCTCCATCCGGCCCAGACGCCGTGGGCCTCGCCGACGAGCGACAGCAGGCAGTTGGCACCGGGCTGCGGCGGCGTGCTCCAGCGGTCGGAGAACGGGTACTTGTCCGGATAAGCCTTCTTCATCGCCCGCAACACCGTGGTCAGATCGTCCCAGGTCTGCGGCACCGGCAGGTTCAGCTGCTTCAGGATGTCGGTGCGGATCGCCAGCGAGTAGTCCTTCCACACGTCCTGATGCAGGCCGGGCAGCAGGTAGAACTTGCCGTCGGCCTCCCGCCACTGGTCCAGGTCGCCGCTCAGGTTCCACTTGGCGACCTTGTCCTTGAAGTTCGGCATCAGGTCGAGGTAGTCGCTGACCGGCAGAACCGCCCCGCCGGCGATGAAGGCCTCCTCGTCCGGGTGGTACGTCTTCGGGATGAGCGTCGGGGCGTTGCCCGCGCTGACCATTACGCTGCGCTTCTGGTTGTAGTCGCTGGCCGGGACGACGGTCGGCTGGAGCGTGACGTTGGTGCGCTTGGCCAGCTCCGACCAGAACAGCCAGTCCGCCTTGTACGGGTAGTTCTGGTTGCTCAGCAACATGATCGAGAACGACAGCGGGACGGTGGCCTTGAACTGGTCGCCCACGCCGAACTGGTCCATGGCGCCCTCGCGGTTGGCGCTCAGCTTGCTGGCGTCCGTGCCCTTGCCCTTGCTGTCGCTGCCGCTGTCGCAGCCGGCCAGGGTCGCCAGGGCGGCGGCGCCGGCCGTGGTCGTGAGGAATCCGCGCCGGGAGAGCTGGTTCACTTCGAACTCCTAGATCCGTCGTAGGGAGATGGTGGCGATGTGTGCGGAGTGCGGAGCTAACCCTTGACCGCGCCGAGCATCACGCCGGAGACGAAATACCGCTGGATGAAGGGGTAGACGGTCAGGATCGGGACGACGGTGAGCACGATCGTCACCGCCTGGATGTTGGCGCCGATCTGCAGCGCCGTGTCGCTGGCGGTGCCCTGGTCGGCCCCGCCGGTCGCGCCGGCGATCAGGTTGCGCAGGTAGACGGTGACGGGGAACAGGTCCGAGCGGTCCATGTACAGGAACGCCGAGAACCACGAGTTCCAGAACGACACCGCGTAGAACAGCACCATCGTGGCCAGCACCGCCTTCGACAGCGGCAGCACGATGCGCCCCAGGATGCCGTAGGTGCTCAGGCCGTCGACCATCGCGGCCTCTTCGAGCTCGTCCGGCAGGCTCTCGAAGAACGCCTTCATCACCAGGAGGTTGAAGACGCTGATCGCGTTGGGCAGCACGATCGACCAGATCGAGTTGCGCAGTCCCAGGTCGCTGATCAGCACGTAGTTCGGGATCAGGCCGCCGTTGAAGAACATGGTGAACAGCGCGATCCCGATCAGGGCTTTGCGTCCCTTCAGGTGCCGCTTGGACAGCACGTAGGCGTAGCAGGTGGTCAGCACCATCGAGATGGCGGTGGCGGTGACCGTGTAGACCACCGTGTTGCGGTAGTCGGTCCAGAACGCCGAGTCCGACATCACCTTCTTGTAGGTGGTGAGGTTGAGGCCGTGCGGGACGACGTTGACGTGGCCGGCGGTGATAGCGCTTTCCGAACTGAAAGACTGGGCCACGATGTTGACGAACGGGTACAGCGTCACCACCACGACCCCGGTCAGGATCAGGGCGTTGACGACCTGGAAGACCCGGTAGCCCCGGCTGGTCTGGATCTTCGTTCCGCGCGGCGGCGTCGACGGCGTCTTGGGCGCCGGTCGCAGAGCGCTGAGGGTCACCACAGTCCCGCTCCCACCACGCGCCGGGAGATCCGGTTCGCCGAGACCACCAGGATCAGGCCGATCACCGACTCGAACAGGCCGATCGCCGCGCCGTAGCTGAAGCTGCCCGACACCACGCCGACCCGGTACAGATAGGTGGGGATGACGTCGGCGGTCGGATAGGTCAGCGGGTTGTACAGCAGCAGGATCTTCTCGAACCCGACCGCCATGAAGGTGCCGATGTTCAAGATGAGCAGCGTCATCATCGTCGGCCGGATGCCCGGCAGGGTGACGTGCCAGGTCTGCCGCCACCGGTTGGCGCCGTCGATCCGGGCCTGTTCGTAGAGCTGGCCGTCGACGGTGGTCAGGGCGGCCAGGTACAGGATCGTGCCCCAGCCGACGCCCTGCCAGGCTTCGGAGGATATGTAGATGGTCCGGAACCACCCGGGCTGCTGCAGGAACGGGATCGGCGCGTGGCCGAGGGCGCGCAGCCCCTGGTTCACCGCGCCGTTGACCGCCAGCAGCTGCATGATCAGCCCGGCGACCACCACGATCGACAGGAAGTGCGGCAGGTAGGACACCGACTGCACGAACCGCTTGAGCTTGGCCGCGCGCACCTCGTTCAGCAGCAGCGCCAGCACGATCGGCAGCGGGAAGGTGAACAGCAGCGTCAGGCCGCCGAGCAGGAGCGTGTTGGTGAACACGTGCCAGAACGCGGGGTCCTGAATGAACATGCGGAAGTAGCGCAGGCCGACCCACCGCTCGCCGAACAGGCTGCCGCCGGGCACGTAGCGCCGGAACGCGATGACGTTGCCGATCATCGGCAGGTAGCGGAAGAGCACGAAGAAGACCAGCGGCAGCACCGTCAGGGAGTACAGCTGCCAGTCGCGCTTCAGGGCCTGGCGCCAGGTGCGGCGCCGCGGCCGGACCGGACGGGCCGGGTCCGCCCTCGGCGGCGGATTCGGCGGCTGGTCGAGGGTTTGGGCGACGCTCATCCTCCGGACTCCTCGGTGGGCGTGGCCGCGCCGACGGGCTCGACGCGGACGGGCGATGTCAGGCGCCGGTCGGCTCCGGCCTCGCGCTCCGCGCCGACCAGCCGCAGCGAGAGCACCGCCGTGGTGTCGCCGCTGGAGCGGCCGAACCGCAGCTCGACGTCGCCGGGCTCGACGATCCGCGTGCCGCGCAGTCCGGTGAACGCCGTGACGTCGGCCGGCACCTCGAAGGTCACCGTCGCCGCCGCGCCGGCGTCCAGGTCGACCCGGGCGAACCCGACCAGCCGCTCGACCGGCCGGGTCGTCTGCGCGACCGGGTCGTGCAGATAGAGCTGGACGACCTCGGTGCCGGCGCGGGCACCGGTGTTGCGGATGGTGACGCGGACGGTGGCGGTGCCGTCGACGGGCCATTCAGCCGGTGATAGCCGGGCAGCGGAAGGGTCGCCGGCCGGGCCGGCGACGCCGACCACTTCGGCGTCGCTCCAGGCGAACGTCGTGTAGCTGAGGCCGTGGCCGAACGGGAAAGCGGGGGTCGGGTCGACCGATGAGACCTCTGATCGGCGCCCGAGCGGCGGGGACAGGTAGGTGGTGGGCAGCCCGCCGGCGTCGCGGGGCACGCTGACCGGCAGCCGGCCGGAGGGGTTCACCGCCCCGGTCAGGATCTCGGCGATCGCCTGGCCGCCGCGCTGGCCGGCGAAGAAGGCGCAGACGATGCCCGCGGCGCCGGCCACCTCCTCGCCCAGCGCGTACGGCCGTCCGGCCAGCAGCGTCAGCACCACCGGTGTGCCGGTGGCCAGCACGGCGCGGACGAGCTCTGCTTGCACACCCGGCAACCGCAGATCGGCGACATCGCAGCCCTCGCCGGAGGTGCCGCGGCCGAACAACCCGGCGCGGTCGCCGACCGCCAGCACGCAGACATCGGCATCGGCCGCGGCGTCGACCGCGGCCGCGATACCGGAGGTGTCGTCGTCGGATATGGCGCAGCCCGGCTCATAGACCAGGCCCGGGAAGGTCTCGCTGAGCGCCTCGTACAGCGACGGGACCTCCAAGCCCAGGCCGTGTCCGGTGTGCACGCTGACGTGCGCGGGAAACGAATAGCAGCCGAGCATCGCCATCGGGTCGTCCCCGACCGGCCCGACCAGTGCCACGCGCCGCCCTGCCGCCAGCGGCAGGATCCCCTCCTCGTTGCGCAGCACGGTAACCGACTGGCGCGCCAGACGCAGCGCGATCTCGCGGCCTTCCTCGGTGTCCAGGCTCAGCGAGCCGTCGTCGATCCCCTCGGGCAGCGGCTGCCAGCCCTCGTCCAGCAGCCCCAGCTCCGCCTTCTGGATCAGCACCCTGCGAAGCGCCCGGTCGATCAGCGCCTCGTCGACCGCCCCGGCCCGCACCCCGTCCACCAGCGGGGGCCCGAAGGCGTCCACGGTCGGCAGCTCCACGTCGATCCCGGCCCGCAGCGCGAGCCCGGCCGCGTCGGTCCCGCCGGCCGCGACGCCGTGCAACGACTCCAGGAACCGCACCGCGAAGTAGTCCGAGACCACCGTGCCGGTGAAGCCCCACTCCTCGCGCAGCAGCCCGGTCAGCAGGCTCTCGTCGGCCGCCACCGGCACGCCGTCGATCTCGGAGTACGAATTCATCACCGACCGCGCGCCGCCGAGCCGCAGCGCCGCCTCGAACGGCGGCAGCACCACATCGGCCAGCTCCCGCCGCCCCATCGGCACCGGCGCGAGGTTGCGGCCGCCGCGAGAGGCGGAGTAGCCGGCGAAGTGCTTCAGGGTCGCGACGATCCCGGCCCGCTCCAGACCCCTGACATACGCCGCGCCGATCACCCCGACCAGATACGGGTCCTCGCCGATCGTCTCCTCGGTACGGCCCCAGCGGTAGTCGCGGGTCACGTCGAGCACCGGGGCCAGGCCCTGGTGCACGCCGACGGCGCGCATCGAGCCGCCGATCCGGCCGGCCATCCGCTCCACCAGCTCAGGGTCGAAGGACGCACCCCAGGCCAGCGGCGTCGGGAAGGCGGTCGCGCCCCAGGTGGCGAAGCCGGTCAGGCACTCCTCGTGCACCTGCGCCGGGATCCCGAACCGGCTGGCGGCCGCGATCCGCGCCTGGGAGGCGGCCAGCGAGCGCGCGCCGAGCACCGGATCGACCGGCGCCGTCCCGAACGGCCGGGTCAGCTGGCCGAGCCCGTGCCGGATCACCTCGTCCCACGAGACCTCGGCCATGTCGCCCTGGTGCGGGGCGACCCCGGCGCCGGACGCGTCGGCGCCGACCCACACGCCGACCAGCTGGGCGACCTTCTCCTCCAGCGTCATCAGCGGAATCAGCGCCTCGGCGCGCTCCTCGGGGGACAGTCCCGGATCCCGCCACCGCGGGCGGTCCTCGGGCGCGGATTCCGTGTCGACGGACACCTGGCTGGTCATGCCGTCCTTCCAGCGTCCGGCGATCCGATCGGTCTGGCGTCGATCTCGGCGGCGCATTCTTCGAAAGTTTCGGTGGTGTTTCCGGGATGCGTTGCGGTAACGTAGGCTTGAATTTCCTGGTGTGTCAAGAGTCTCCACCTGCTCCTTGAGCGCTTCGACGGTGTGAACTGCGCGAAGCTCGGGCGCATCGAAGCGGGTTTCGCGCAGCGTGATCGACGACTACCCTTGGCCGAAATTTTTGTTAAGGACGGATGAGATTTCGATGTCCACACAGGATCCGGGGGCCCGCCCCGGCGGCGCGGCGACCACCATCGCGGCGATCGCCGACGAGGTCGGCGTGTCGGTGGCGACCGTCTCCAAAGTGCTCAACGGCCGCGCCGACGTCGCACCGGGCACCCGGGCCCGGGTGGAGGAGAGCCTGGAACGGCACCGCTACCGCCGCCGCGGCAAGAAGAAGCCGACCGGCGCCGGGCAGATCGACCTGGTCTTCCACGAGTTCGACTCGGCGTGGGCCATGGAGATCATCCAGGGCGTCGAGGCGGTGACCGCCCCGGCCGGGGTCGACGTGGTCCTGTCGCAGCTGTGGGCCAAGCACCATCCGCCGCAGCAGTGGCTCGACGCGGTCCTGTCCCGCCGGCCGCTCGGCGTGGTGTTCGTCGTGTGCAGCCCGACCCTGGCGCAGCAGGAGCAGCTGCGCCGCCAGGGCATCCCGTTCGTGATCGTCGACACCGACAGCGCCACCACCGCCTCGGTGCCCACCGTCGGCTCCAACAACTGGAACGGCGGCCTGCTGGCCACCCGGCACCTGCTGGACCTCGGCCACCGCCGGATCGCCATCATCTCAGGGCCCGAAGACGTGCTGTGCAGCCGGGCCCGGCTGGCCGGGTTCCGCGCCGCGCACGAGGAGGCCGGCCTGCCGGTCGACCCGGACCTGGTCCGCTACGGCACCTTCTACATCGACGCCGGATACGAGCACGGTATGGCGCTGCTCGACCGCCCCGACCGGCCGACCGCGGTGTTCGCCGGCTCTGACATGCAGGCCCTGGGCGTGCTGCGGGCGGCGCGCCAGCTCGGCATCGACGTGCCGGGCGGGCTGTCGGTGATCGGCTACGACAACCTGAAGGTCTCGGCCTGGACCGACCCGCCGCTGACGACCATAGACCAGCCGCTGCGGGACATGGCCGGGACCGCCGCGCACATGGTCCTGGACCTGGCCCGCGGCCAGAGCCCGCGCACCAGCCGGATCGATCTGGTCACCGAGCTGATCGTGCGGGAGAGCACCGCGCCGGCGGCGGGATAGGACCACCGCACGGCGTCCGCCCATCGTCGACCCATCACCGGGGGAGCCCGTGGCCCTGTTCGACCTTCCGCTGGACCAGCTCGAACGCTATCTGCCCGAAGTCGGCGAGCCCGCCGACTTCGACGCGTTCTGGCACGCCTCGCTGGCGACCGCCGGCGGCTGCCCGCCGCTGCTGGCGGTGGAGCCCGAGCCGACAGACCTCGAACTCGTCGAGACCTGGGACGTCACCTTCCCCGGCTTCGGCGGCGATCCGGTCCGGGCCTGGTACTCGCGGCCGGCCGGGGTCGCGGGCCCGCTGCCGGCGGTGGTGGAGTACCTCGGCTACGGCCGCGGTCGCGGGCTGCCGCACGAGCGCCTGACGTGGGCCGCCGCCGGTTATGCGCACCTGCTGATGGACAGCCGGGGCCAGGGCGACCAGTACGGCACCGGCGGCGACACCCCTGATCCGCACGGCACCGTGCCCGGTGGTTTGGGGCCGATGACGCGCGGTGTGCTGGATCCGCGCGAGTACTACTACCGGCGGCTGATCACCGACGCCGTGCGCGCGGTCGAGGCTGTCAGGGCCCTGCCGGGCGTCGACCCCGCTCGCGTCGCGGTGCTCGGAAACAGCCAGGGCGGCGGTCTGGCGCTCGCGGTCGCCGGTCTGGTCCCGGACCTGGTCGCGGTGGCGGCCTCGGTGCCGTTCCTGTGCCACATCCAGCGCGCGATCGACATCACCGACGCCGCGCCGTACGGCGAGATAGTGAGCTATCTGTCGGTCCATCGCGAGGCCGAGGAGGCGGTGCGGCGCACGCTGTCCTATGTGGACGCGGTCACCTTCGCCCGCCGTGCCGTCGCCCCGGCGCAGTTCGCGGTGGGGCTGCGGGACACCACCTGCCCGCCGAGCACCGTGTTCGCGGCGTACAACCACTACGGGGACGCCAACGGTCGGCAGGAGCGGCCCGAGCGCACGATCCACGTCTACTCCTTCAACAACCACGAGGGGGGCGACGCGGTTCACACCCGGCGTCAGCTGAGCTGGCTGCGTGAGCGGTTCGAATCCGGGAGTAGAACCTGACGTTGGTCCCCTACTTGCACTGACGACGCCGTCCCCACCCCCACCCCGTCACTGCTTCAAAGGAGTCCCCGATGCCCGAGATCAGCCGTCGATCGTTCACCACGCTCAGCACCGGAGCCGCCGCCTCGCTGGTCGTTCCGCTGGGCGGCTCGGGGATCACGGGACCGGCTGCGGCAGCGGCGACGCCGATATCGCAGCCAGCACTGTCGACCGCCGCCTCGCACACCGTCTCCTTCGACAAGTACTCGCTGATCGTCGACGGCCGCCGGCTCACACTGTGGTCGGGCGAGTTCCATCCCTTCCGGCTGCCGAGCC
The DNA here is from genome assembly GCA_019510485.1 of Catenulisporales bacterium. GTDB lineage: Bacteria > Actinomycetota > Actinomycetes > Streptomycetales > Catenulisporaceae > Catenulispora. Next base: position 21,113 of record JAEKKI010000028.1, on the reverse strand, counting down.
CGTCGCTGTGGGCTGATGTGCTGCAGAAGATGCGCGCGAACGGCTACAACGCGGTGAGCATCTACGTGTCCTGGAACTACCACAGCGCGGCCCCGGGCTTGTACGACTTCACCGGCGTGCGGGACCTCGACCAGGTCCTGACCGCCGCGGCCGACGTCGGGCTGTTCGTGACGGTGCGCCCGGGGCCGTACATCAACGCCGAAGTGGACGCCGGCGGCTTCCCCGGATGGATGACCACCAGCAGCGGGACCGCACGCACCGACGACAGCGCCTACCTCGCTCACGCCGACGAGTGGCTGACCGCCGTCAACGCGATCGTCGCCAAGCACCAGTACACCAACGGCGGCGGCACGGTTCTGCTGTACCAGCTGGAGAACGAATACTCCGCGCACCGGACCGACGGGATCGGCGCGTCGTACATGGCGCACCTCTACGCGAAGGTGCGCGCAGACGGGATCACGGTCCCGCTGTTCCACAACGACAAAGGCCGCAACGGCGCGTGGGTTCCCGGCAGCTTCGGCACCGGCGGCGAAACCGGCCGCATCCTGTACGCCTTCGACGGCTATCCCTCGCCGAGCAGCACCCCGCCGGACTGGGGCTACTTCGGCACCGGCGGCAGCACCGGCGGCTCGACGGCCAGCCCCGACACCCCCGGCTTCGAAGCCGAGTTCGGCGGCGGCTGGTTCGACTGCTGGGGCGGCGCCGAGTTCAACGGCCAGGGCTACGCCGGGGCCCGGGCGACCCGCGACGCGGTCTACGAGCGGAGGTTCTATCTGACCAACCTGGCCAACGGCATCAAGCTGCAGAACGTGTACATGACCTTCGGGGGCACCTCATGGGGCTGGCTGCCCGCGCCGGTCGTGTACACCTCCTACGACTACGGCGCGGCCCTGGACGAGGCCCGGAACCAGACCTCGAAGCTGGTGCCGATGAAGCAGATCGGCCTGATGCTGGAATCGGTGCCGGACCTGGCCCAGCTCGACAAGGCCGCCACCGTCACCGCCTCCAATACCAGCGTCAAGACCTACCACCTGACCAATCCGAGCACCGGCGCGCACTTCTACTTCCTGCGCAACGACTCCAGCAGCACCGTCTCCGGGGTCACGCTGCCGGTGACGACGAGCGCCGGGACGCTGACCGTGCCGGCGTCGGGCGGCGGGATCCGCTTCACCGGCAAGGACATGAAGGTGCTGGCCACCGGCATCGGACTCGGCCACCGGCAGCTGCTGTACTCGACCGCGCAGCCCATGTATCAGGCCACGATCGGCGCACGCGACGTGGCGGTGTTCGCCGGGCGCAACGGCGATCCGGCCGAGGTGGTGCTGCCGGCCGCCCAGACGCCGACGGTCACGGTGCTCGCCGGCTCGGCGACTGCTCCTGCTGGCCGACGACGCGGCGAGTGCGGCGCTGTGGCGGCCGACGTCGGCGGCCGGGCCCGTGCTCGTCCGTGGCCCCGCGCTGGTGCGTACTGCTTCCAGCTGTGGCTGGGTCGTGCATCTGACCGGCGACACCACCACAGCCAGCGACCTGGAGGTGTGGGCTCCGAGCGGGATCGCGTTCGTGACGTGGAACGGCCACGCTGTGCGTACGTCCACGTCGTCGTCGGGAAGCCTGCTCGCCACGGCACAGCTCCCCGGCCCGGCCGCGGTGTCCCTGCCGGCGTTGACCTCATGGCGGTACGCGGCCGAGAATCCCGAATCAGCCCCCGGGTTCGACGACTCCGGCTGGCCGGCCGCCGACAAGATCACCTCGGGCAGCGTCACGCCGGTTCCGCCCGGTCAGCCGGTGCTGTTCGCCGACGACTACGGCTTCCACTACGGCGACGTCTGGTACCGCGGGCACTACAGCGGCACGTCCGAGGCGACCGCCGTCAGCCTGTCGTACTCGTCCGGCACGCAGGGCCTGGTGATGGCGTGGCTGGACGGCACGCCGCTGGGCACGCATCGGCAGCCGGTGCCGACGTCGGCCCAAGCCACCGTGCACACCTGGACGGCGACCGCGACGTTCGCGATTCCTGCCGAGCTGCGTGGCAGCGGTTCGCACGTGCTGTCAGTGCTCGTACGCCCCATGGCACACAGCGAGGACGGCGGTGGCAACGACGCGCACAAGACCGCACGCGGCTTGACCGCCGTCACGTTCAGCGGTGCCACGCCGTCGCTGAGCTGGCGTATCCAGGGCGGCAGTACCACTGCCGACACGGTGCGCGGTCCGCTCAACACCGGCGGCCTGTATGGGGAGCGCAACGGCTGGCACCTGCCGACGTTCTCCGACTGGGCGTGGCAGCCGATCCAACTGCCCCGCGCCGACACCTTTCAGGGCGTGCGCTGGTACCGCACCAGCTTCACGTTCGTTCCGCCGCCCGGCGTCGACGCCTCGGTCGGCCTCACCCTGACCGACACCTCCACCCGGGCCTACCGGGTGCAGATCTTCCTCAACGGCTGGAACCTCGGCCAGTACATCAACGATGTCGGTCCGCAGCGCACCTTCGTACTGCCCAACGGGATTCTGCACGCGAACGCCCCGAACGTCCTGGCCCTGGCCGTGCTCGCCGACGGCACGACCCCGGCCGGACCCGGGACGGTCGCCCTGACGCTGCTCGGCACGGCCGCCGGCGGCGTTCCGGTCAGGAATCTCGAGCGCTCATCGGGACATCGCGACCGCAGGGGTCCTCACGACCTGTGACGGCCTGCCTCAGTTGAAGTTGATCGTGGTGCCGTTGAAGTCGCGGCCCTGGATCACCCGCTCGGCTGTTCCGCTCACGCTGTTCATCACATTGTCGGAGCCCACGACCGAGTGACGCCACACGTCGAGGTCTCGTGCGAAAGCAGGGTCCTCTCGCGCTGCGGCGGCGAGGTCATCGGCCAGCGCGCCGGCCTCCTCCGCGGAGGCCGGCCGCTCCGGCGCCTTGCCGCGGTGGCGGAGGATCACCGCGTTGAGGGCGTCCCACGCCTTCTTCCCCGCCTCGGACGCCGCGCCCTCGAACAGCTTCGTCAGCGCGGACGTGATCATGGTCGGCGTGAGGATGGGGTCCATGGCGGCCTTTCCCGGACGGTGTGTGTGGGTCCTGACATTCTACGCCGCGGAGCCATAGGCTGGGCCGGTGGCAGACGGAGAAGCGCCCGGGCAGGCGTGGGGCAACGAGGTCTCGGGGTCCGTGCACAGCCTGGTGCAGGGTCGGAGTTTCGACAACGCGACGATCCAGTTCTTCGGCTCGGCTCCGCGACCCGCGCTGGGCACGCCCTCCTTGCTGCCGCCCAGCCCCGGCCCCTATACCGACCGGCACGCCGTGCATCAGCGCCTGGATCAGCTCTCTGATCGGGGGATCGGCATGGTGCAGCTCGGCGGCGTGGCCGGGGTGGGGAAGTCCGCGACGGCCGTCCGCTACCTGCGCGACCACAGTGGGCGTTATCGCGGCGGCGTCTACTACGCCGACCTCGGTGGCGGCCGCGACGGACTCGGCGTGTCGGTCGCGGAGGCGCTGGACGGCTGGCTCGTGGCCAAGGGCGTGCTGCCGGCCGAGGTGCCGCCGGGCCTGGCCGCGCGTTCGGCGCTGTTCCGGCGGATCACGGCGGATGCGCCGGTCGCGGTGTTGATCGACGATCCGGCGAGCGCGGCGCAGGTGGCGGCGTTGTGCCCGACCGCTGAGGGCAGCCTGACGATGGTCACGGCCCATCACGAGCTGCCCGGGATCCGGATCGCCCACGGGGCGGAGTTCGTCCGGCTGCCGATGCTCGAACGCGTACACGCTCTGGAACTGTTGGCGGAGCTGGTCGGCGGCGATCGGATGCGCGCCGAGCTGGACGCCTTCGAACAGTTGGCGGCCTTCAGCGAGGGGCATCCGCTGATGCTGCGCGTCATCGCCGCGGAGCTGAACCGGGGCCGATGGGATTCCGCCGGGGAACTGGTTCAGCAGCTGGCTGATACTCGCAGCCGGCTCCAGACTTCGGAGCGGATCATGGCATCAGGGGGCGATTATTCGGTGAACGCGGCTTTGGAACTGAGCGTCGGTGGTCTGTCTGGGCAGGCCCGAACCCTGCTGTGGGCGTTGGCATCCCACCCCGGAGCAGAGTTCGGGCCGGATCTGGTGGCCTTCCTGCAAAGTGACTCCGGAGCGCTCGCCGACCTGGTCTCGGCGGGACTGGTCACCCCGCTCCATGACCCCGGGGCTCCTCGGCCCGCGCGGCGCTGGCGCCTGCACAACCTGGTCCAGGACTACGTACGGCGCGAGGCCGCATCGGATCCCGCCGCCTTCACCGCCACGGAGAAGGCGATCATCGGCTGGTACCTGCGGCGCACCGCGGTCGCCGATCGCGCCCGGTCGCCGCGCTGGCACATCGGTCCGGACTTCGAGGACGAGCCGCGCTTCGCCGACGCCGAGGCGGCTGCCCGGTGGCTGGAGGCCGAGCACGTCAACCTGCGAAACGCCGTCGTCGCCGCGTCTGATCTCGGCGAGCCCGACATCGTGTGGCAGCTCTGCGAGGTGCTGTGGGGGCTGTACTTCTGGAGCAACGACTTCGCCGACTGGATCGACACTCACCGGCTCGGCATCGAGTCGGCCGCACGGATCGGCCACCGTGCGGCCGAGGCCCGGATCCGGCTCCAGCTCGGATTTGCTTACTTCAACCAGGAGGATCTCGAACAGGCCGCCGCAGAGTTCGCCTTGGCCGTGCCTCTCGCTGAGGCCAGTGGTATGGGCAAGCTGCTGGCGGCCGCTGTCGAGTCGGCGGGGCTGGCCGATCTGCGGCTCGGCCGTCCGGAGCGGGCGCTCGAGGGGTTCGACAGGGTTCTGACGCTGGTTGAGGCCGATCCTGAGGCCGGTGTCGCAGCCGTCGGCAACGTCCAGCGTCACCGCGCCCGGGCTCTTGGTGCCCTGGGCCGGCATGCCGAGGCCGTCGAGGTGGTGAACGAGCACGCTATCCCCGCGTACGAGGCCGACGGTAGTAGCGGCTACAACCTGGCCCGAACGCTCGTCGATCTCGGTGATCTGCTGATCGCCGCCGGGCGTGCGGATGAGGCTGTGGAACGGCTGCATCACGCCATTGCGGAGTTCGGGCGTCTGCGCAATCCGTTGCAAGGCGCGGTGGCGCTGACCGCTCTCGCCTCGGCGTACGAAGCGCTCGGAGATGTCGAGAGCGCGGGTAGCGCGTTGGATCGTGCGGCCGAAGTTTATGAGGCGCTCGGCTCGCTCAAGGCTGCGGAGGTGCGGGCTCGCGCCGAGGCGTTGCGGAACCGCGGATGATCTCGTCGTATAGCAGCGATGCCGATATCGCCGGATCTTCGCCGGACGCTGCGCGTTGGACGATTTCGGTGCCGTCCCGCAGTGTCATTCGGCACTCGGCTCCGTCGATCAGGGCAGCGATGGTCAGCCCCGGGAGCCGATCGAAGACGCGCGCCGCCCAGCCCGGCGGCGTGCCGATGGCGTCCCGGACCAGCACGTCGGCCATCTCGGCGGCGCGACCGGTCGGTTGCGTGGCGTCGACCACCACATGGCCGCTGTCTCGGGACGTCATTGCGTGCGCTACCGCGAGTGGGAAGCGCTCCACTTGTCCGCCGACGACTCTGGCCCACAGCGGCGAGATGCGCGATTGTCGATGATGCAGTATCGACACCGGATCCGGCACGGCCGGCCACTGTGGCTCCGGCAAATCCAGCAGGCCGTAGAACAAAGCCCTGAGTAACTCCAGCGAGCGCCCGGGGAACGACGTGACGCGGTCGGTTATATCGGCGTACTTGGCCGGCTCATAGGTGGCGATCAGCTTCTCGATCTGATCCCGCAACGACGAGTCCGGCGTCAGGCGCGGTGCCGCATCGGCGAACTGTGCGATCGGAGAGTCGGGGTCGACGGCGTCGGTCGGGTAGGTGGCCAGAAGCGTGGGAATGCCCAGCGCCGCAGCGTAGAACGGTACTGAGCCGTGGTCGCCGATCACCGCGTCCGCAGCCAGCAGCGCCGCGCGCCACTCCAGCGGCGGCACCATCAGCAGGCCGGCGCGACGTGCGTGGGCGAGGATGCGCTCGACTTCGGCTCGGCCGTGCGCGTGGATGACGTTGGGGTGGATCACGGCGGCCACTTGATACTCGTCCACCGGTAGCTGTGCCACCAACTGCTCGATGAGGTCGATCTGCTGGCCGAACAGGGAATGCGGGCCCCATGTGGTGGTCGCGACGATGAGCCGTCGCCCGTCGCGAAGGCCCAGGCCCGCGCGATAGAGATCTCTGTCTTGGACGCCTTCCAGCAACCGGTCGAAGCACGGGTCGCCGGCTACGACGGCGGTGGATTCGGCGGTCGGCGCGGCTGTGCGGAAGCGATCAAGTTGCTCGACATGCGACAGCACCTGGGCGGTCGCGATCGGCTTGCCGTCGTGGAGCACCCATGGGTCCGACAGACCGAACACCGACCGGCTCCGATTTTCGGTCGCAAGGTACTTATTGTAACCCATTCCATGCGGAAGTATCACAATAGGTGCATCAAGTTCCCACAGCGACCCGCCATGACTCGCCGATATCGCCAAGCCCCACTGCTGTCGACAAGCCGCAGCCCAATCCAGGTCGACGACTCCATGCCTGGCGAACAGATCCGAAACGCCGTCCCCGAACGGCGACGAACCCGTGCACGTAAACGCCAACCCGACCCGGGAATCGCCGGCGAAAGCAGGCATCAAGTCCAACAACCGCGTGGCGGCGGTGACATTGTGAACCACCAGAAGCACCGACCGGTCCGTGCTCATCGGAAAGGTGTTCCACGCCGACGCGTCCACCCCGTACGGGACCCGGTCCCACCTCGGCACGGCCAACGGCGATTCACCCCTCATCCGACGTCCAGTCACCATAGCGCGCAGCCGCGAGACCGCCCGGCGCGAGTTTGGACATCCGATGTCCGGCGGGTGCCAGCCGCTATCGTGAGCCCGTGGTCGCGGAGAATGCAGTCAAGCTGGCGGTGCTGATCGACGCCGACAACGCCCAGCCGGGCAATGTCGAGACGTTGCTGGCCGAGATCGCCAAGTACGGCACGGCGCATGTCAAGCGCGCGTACGGCGATTGGACCGGCACCAACCTGAAAGGCTGGAAGGAGCACCTGCTCCTGCAGAGCATCCAGCCGATCCAGCAGTTCGCCTACACCTCCGGCAAGAACGCCACCGATGCCGCGATGGTGATCGACGCGATGGACCTGCTGTATTCGGGCCGCTTCGACGGCTTCTGCATCGTGTCCTCCGACAGCGACTTCACCCGTCTTGCCGCGCGCATCCGCGAGTCGGGGCTGATCGTGTACGGCTTCGGCGAGCGCAAGACGCCCAAGCCCTTCGTGGCGGCGTGCGACAAGTTCATCTACACCGAGAACCTCGCCTTCGCGGACGAGGACCAGGTAGTGCCGAGCGCCGCGACCAAGCCGGCCAAGAAGATCGGGGTGGCGGCCCTGCGCGGCGACGCGAAGCTGGTGAACTTGCTGCGCAACGCCGTCGAGGCGGCCAGCGACGACGACGGCTGGGCCAGCCTGTCCGGCGTCGGCAGCATCCTGACGAAGCAGCAGCCGGACTTCGACTCCCGCACCTACGGCTACGCCAAGCTCAGCGACCTGGTGAGTGCGACCGGCCTGTTCGACGTCGGCCGGCGTAGCGCGGGGGAGGGCAAGCCGGCGGTGATCAACGTTCGGGACAAGCGTTACGATTCGCGCGGGTAGGGCAAAGCATGCTGTGGGAGCGTCCCCACAACCGTACCCGCTGGAGCCGTCGTGAAGCGTCGCACGTCTGGTTTGCGCCTCCTCGTCCTCGCCACCACGATGGCATTCGCCGGCCTGACCGTCGCCACCGCTCCGGCGACCGCCAGCACCACGCCGACCATTACGAATGCCGGTTTCGAGAGCAACAGCACCGGGACCGCGACCCCGAGCGGCTGGACCGCGAGCGGCTCGACGTCGTGCTCCTACACCGAGGCCGGCGGGCGTTCCGGTTCCTACCGGCTGGCGCACTACTGTGCGTCTGCCTACACGGTCGACACGTATCAGCAGATCAGCAACATCACGCCCGGGTACTACACGTTCGGCGTCTGGATCCGCTCCGACGACACCGGCGGCGCCAACTGGATCACGATGTCCAGCTGCGGCGGTTCGGCGCCGAAGACTTACGTCCCGGTGGTCTCGGACGGGAAGTGGCTGCACATCGTCGCCTACACCTACGTGTCGAGCAGCACCTGCTACATCGACTTCCACACCGCGGGCGCGGCCGGTAGCTGGACCAACTACGACGACGTCACCTTCACCGCGGGTTCGGCGCCGGTCGCGATCCGCGGCGGCGACGTGTCGAGCCTGTACCGGAGCGAGGCCGTCGGCGGGGTCTACTACACCTCGGCCGGGGTGAAGGAACCGGCGCTGCAGATCCTCAAGAACGGTGGCATGAACTACGCCCGGCTGCGGACGTGGGTGAACCCGGCGGACGGCTTCGACAACGAGGCGGCGCTGCTGACCTCCGCGAGGGAGGCGGCGGCGTACGGCATGCCGATCCTGCTGGATCTGCACTACTCCGACACCTGGGCCGACCCGGGCACCCAGACCATCCCGGCCGCGTGGTCGTCGACGTCGCCGACCACGCTGGAGTCCCAGGTGTATGCGTACTCGAAGAAGGTGGTCGGCGACCTGGCGGCGCAGGGCACCGCGCCGGCGATGGTGCAGGTCGGCAACGAGATCAACGGCGGCATGCTGTGGTCGCTGGGCTCCACCTCGCACTGGTCGCAGCTGGCGGCGCTGCTGAAGCAGGGCGTCGCGGGCGTGAAGGCGGCGTCATCGTCGGCGAAGATCATGCTGCACTTGGCGTCCTCCGACGACCTGGCGACGCTGGAGACCTGGTACACCAACGCCGTGAACTACGGCGTGCCGTTCGACGTGATCGGGCTGTCCTACTACGGCTACTGGCACGGCCGCCTGGACGTGCTCCAAACCGACCTGAACGGCCTGGCCGCCAAGTACGGCAAGCAGGTCGTGGTCGCGGAGACCGCATACCCGTTCACGATGGCCAACGGCGACTCGACCGCGAACTCGATCCGGTCGGACAACACCACCCTGGATGCCGGCTACACCGCCACCGCCTACGGCCAGCAGTCGAACTTCCGGGACGTGCTGTCCGTGGTCCAGGCTGTCCCGAACGGACTCGGACTCGGCGCGTTCTACTGGGAGCCGACGTGGACGGCCGTGACCGGAAACGGCTGGTCCACCACCGACCCCACCGCCGGCGACGGCTGGGAGAACCAGGCGGCGTTCGACTACAACGACAAGGCGCTGCCGGTGGTGGGGGAGTTCGCCGCTCGCTGAGTGACTCAACAGTCTGAGCCGCCGTGAACGGCCGCGGGCCGCGCCGTCTGGCCGCGGCGCGCTGCTCGCCGCGGCCGGGCCACTGTTGCCGTACCGCGTGGCGGCTGCCCGCTCATCGCAGCCAGCCTCCTCGGCCTCCGCGGCGCCGCTGCCCTTCGAGCCGGCGCCGTCCGCCCTCTGGTCCGGTTCCCGCTGCCCTCGACGGACGCTGCTATATCGAGCACGTAAAAAGTACCCTCCGGCGTTGTCACGGCATCACCCGAACAGCCCACAACACCCATCTTCACCAGGGGCTCCTCAACTCTTCGGCACGGCCGACCGCTCCGTCGTCCGGCCGCGGCCGCCGGGCGCCGGCGGTGATCCGAGTGCCGCGGGTGTGCATCGAAGCCTCTAGCCCGACGTCGCCGTTCGACCCTGGACTGCGAGATCTGCGTGTCCTGAACCACTTTGCGCAGCCGCGCCGAAGCGACATAAGGTCGATTGGTATCTCGAAGGGCATCCACTCTCCGTCGGGGGAAGAGGGGCCGGAAGCACCCATGAGAGATGTGCCGTGGAAACCGTGATCGTAGAGCCCGCTGACACGGGCGTTGGTCCGTCCCGCCTGATTCGGCTTGGACCGGGGGACGTGCTCACCTTTGGGCGGGGCGCGCCGGGGAGCGTTGTCGGCCTGGAGTTGGTGGGGGAGGGCGTCTCGCGGTGGGCCGGGGAGCTCGCCGCCGTCGACGATCATTGGCGGATCTCCAACTTCAGTGGGACGACCACCTATGTCGTGGAGAACCTCGAAGGTGCGGGGGAGCACGTCAAGGTGGCTCCCGGGCGGATCGGGGCGCCGATTCCGTTCGAGATCTCGCGGGTGGTGCTGCCGATCGTCGACGGGTTCGTGGGCTTCACCGTGTACGCGCCTCAGCATTCGTATATGGAGACGGGCCTCGATCCGGAGTCCGGGCCGGCGCGGTCCGGCGATCGGACGGTGGTGCCGTTCGCGCTCGATCCCACGGCCAAGTACTTCCTGGTGCTGCTCGCGCTGTGTGAGCCGCGGTTGCGTGACGCGTCGGCGGTCGCGATTCCGAACGCAGGGGAGGTCGTGGAGCGGTTGCGGCCGCTGCCGGCGTGCGCGGATCTGACCCGGTCGGCCGTGAACTACCACATCGACTACCTGGCCACCACCAAGCTGCGGGTCCGGCAGCGGGAGGGGACGGACGACGCGGCGCGGATGGACTGGAAGCGCGAGGCGCTGGTGGCCCTGGCGCTGCGCTTCGACCTGGTACGCGACCAGCATCTCAGGATGCTGCCGTCGAGGAGGGTCGCGTCGTGAGCGACGCCGAGCCGCGTCCGGTCGAGGTGCCGGTGGGCTACGTCGTCGGCCGGTGGCGGGTGACCGGCTACCTCGGTTCCGGCAGCTGGGGCAGCGTCTACACCGGCGAGGCGGTCGACGTCGCCGGTGTGCCGCCCGGTGAACCCGCGCAGGTCGCGCTGAAGTTCCTGCCGCCGTCGGTCGGCACGCCGGGCCGCCGCGCCCTGCTGGCGCAGGTCGTCGAGCGCGAACGCCGGTTCAGCGAACGGATCGACCATCCGGCGCTCGTGCGGACCATCGCCGTGCGGACCGCGGACGGCGGCGTGGTCGACGGCGCGACCGTCCTGGTGATGGAGCGTGCGAAAGGCAATATCCGGCAGCAGTTGGACGGCAACCCCGTGCCCGACGCCACGCGCATCCTCGCGCAGGTCTGCTCCGCGCTCGCCTATATGCACGAAGCGAGCTGGATCCACGGCGACGTGAAGGCCGGCAACGTCCTGCTCATGGCGGACGGCAGCGCACGCCTGGCGGACTTCGGCGTCACGGCTGAGCTCGACGGCACTCACGCCTACGCGCCGCGCATGGGCTCCTTCGACTATCTGCCGCCGGAATGGTGGTCCGAGCGGGTCGGCGCGGAGGGCATCGCGTTGCGCCCCACGGCCGACATCTGGGCCTTCGGCATCCTGGCGCACCAGATGCTCACCGGCGGGCGTCACCCCTTCGCGGGCGCGTCTGCCCACGCCCGCGCCATGAATGTTCAGACCTACGCGAGAACCGGCGAAGGCCTGTTCATCGACGAGCGCATCGCAGAACCCTGGCGAGCCCTGATCAAGGACTGTCTGACGCCCGACCACGCCGGCCGAGCAGCGTTCCCGACGCGCGGTATCGCAGAACGCATCGACGCGTTGATGGAAGCGGGCGAACAGGCAGGTCAGCCTGCACGCCGTCGACGGCGTCTCCCGGCGCCCCTCAGAGTCCCGACGATCCGGATAGCTTTGGCCGCTCTGCTGACGGCAGTGGTGGCGGTCGCGGTCATGGGTGCGACACTCGCCCTCTGGCCGGGCTCGCACCCGAAGACACCCGGCGCGGAACCGACGCCCACGCCCGCCACCGCGACCGTGCATGGCGAACTCCGCCCCGACGCCGCAGTGCCGGCGCAGTATCGCGACGTCATCCGACACGCCGCCCACGCGTGCCCGGCCCCGGAGATCACCCCGGCGCTGGTCGCCGGCGTCCTCAAGGCAGAGAGCGGATTCGACCCGGACTTCTCCGACCCGGCCACCGAGTCCTACGGCATCGCCGGCTGGACCCCGCGGGTGTTCACCGCTTGGTCCTCGCCGAGCGCCGACTACATGAATCCCACGGACGCCATCATGGCCGCCGGCCAGTACCTGTGCTGGCTCGACGAGGAGTTCACGAAGCGGCACCTGCCGGGCGACCTCGCGGCGCTCGCCGTCGCCGGCTACGACACCGGCAGCAAGTCGGTCGTCAGCGCCGGCGGCATCCCGGCCAAAGCCGCGTCTTTCACCAAGACAGTGCTCGACTATGCCCGGGAGTTCGGGGGCTGAGCCACGTCGGCGGGAGTTGCGCGGACGCGGCGAAGGAACGGTCTCATCCCCGATCCGCATCCGCGCGAGACCACCGCAGACCGCCCCGCCCCGCCCCGGTGTTGTCAGTTCTGCGTGCCAGACTGCGAACAGCCCGTGCCGACCCGGGCCGCCCGCCCCGCCACGGCCGGCGGGCTCCTGCACCTTATCCGCAGGGACGATCACCCCTGTACTGGAGGCATCGTGAAACTGCTCCTCACCTCCGCCGGAGTGAAGAACCCCAGCATCCGGCAGGCCCTGGTCGACCTCCTGGGCAAGCCCGTCGAGGAGTCCGACGCCCTGTGCATCCCCACCGCCGGTTACGGACACCCCATGGGGAGCCCGGCCGGAGCGTGGCGCTTCATCACCGGGCAGTCCACCACCCCGATGTGCGAGCTCGGTTGGAGATCGATGGGGGTCCTGGAGCTCACCGCCCTGCCCAGCATCGGCCCGGAGCGCTGGCTGCCCTGGGTCCAGCAGGCCGACGTCCTGCTCGCCAACGGCGGTGACGCGCTGTACCTGTGCCACTGGATGCGCCAGTCCGGCCTGGCGGAGCTACTCCCCTCCCTGCACGAGAAGGTATGGGTCGGACTCAGCGCCGGCAGCATGGTGATGACGCCCCGCATCGGGGAGGACTTCGTCGAATGGAAGTCGCCCACCGGCAACGACGAGACCCTGGGCCTCGTCGACTTCTCCCTCTTCCCGCACCTGGACCACCCGGCCCTGCCGGAGAACACCATGGCCGACGCCGAGCGCTGGGCAGCCGCCCTGCCGAACCCGGCCTACGCCATCGACGACGAGACCGCCGTCAAGGTCGCCGGCGGAGCAGTCGAGATCGTTTCCGAGGGCAACTGGCGATTCTTCTGAACGGCCACGGAAAACCCTGGTGGTTCGCGTGGCAATTCTGGGGTGAAGAGCGTTCGGGGTCTGAGTCCCCTCGGCGGTCGTCCGCTCAGCAGGCGCCCGCGAGAACAGCGAAGGGGACGGTCCCTCCCCTGTCCAAGGACCGTCCCCTAGCTTTACCGCATCACCGCGTCAACTCGAATGCGGCGGCGCCGTGCATTCCGGAATCCCGTCCAGCCAAGCCGGACCCTTGACGTAGATGTTGCTGATCCACCCGTTGTAATCCGGCAGGAACGACCAGGCGTCGTTGGTGTACCCCTGATCGGTCACCGCCGTTCCATGGAACTGGCACCTGATCGTGACCATCGTCGGCGCCGGAATCGTGCCCACGGTCTGCGAGGTCGTAGTCGTGTCCTGACGCACGTTGACGTTCGTCGCCCAGACCTGCCGCTGGTTCCCGTTGTTGTTCTGCCCGCCGGTCTGGCCGCCGTCGCAACTCGGGACGTCGGTCAGCCACGCCGCGCCCTTGACGTAGATGTTGCTGATCCAGCCGTCGTAGTCCGGCAGGTACGACCAGGCGTCGTTGGTGATGCCCTCGGCGGTCACCGACTGGCCGTGCACCTGGCAGTCGATCCGGACGGCGGTCGGCCCGGCCAGCTGGCCGGCGTGGTCCGACGTCGACGACGGCCCGGTGTGCAGGTTCACGTTCGTGCCCCACGTCATGTGGTCGCCGCCGCCGGTGGCCACCCCGCCGTCGCAGGTCGGAACCCCGGCCAGCCACGCCGCGCCCTTCATGTAGATGTTGGACACGTAGCCGCCGTAGTCCGGCAGGTACGACCACGCGTCGTTGGTGATGCCCTCGGCGGTCACGCTCTCGGCGTGCTCCTGGCACTTGACGGTGACCGAGGCCGCCGCGGAGAACGTGTACACCACCGGCGCGCCGACCGAGGCGAGCGAGTGGACCCGGACGTTCGTGCCCCAGGTCGACTGCGACCCGCCCGACGGCTGGGTGCCGTCGCAGGCCGGGATGCCCGGCAGCCAGCCCGGCCCCTTGACGTAGATGTTGGAGATCCAGCTGCCCCCCAGGTCCGGCAGGTGCGACCAGACGTCGTTGGTGTAGCCCTCGGCGGTCACCGACTCGGCGTGCTCCTGGCAGTCGATCCGGATCCCGGTCGGGCCCGGCAGCGTCGTGTAGACCGGCGCGGACGCCGACGGCGATGTGTGGGTCCTGACATTCGTGCCCCACGTGGAGTCGGGGCCGCCGCCGCCCCCGGCGCCGCTGACCCGGATCGCGCCGGCGTAGTCGGAGTGGTCGGACAGGTAGGAGACCCGGATGTACTCCCCGGACTGCCGGGCCTCGGCGATGACGCCCTGCCCGAGGTACAGCGCCGTGTGGTGGGCGTAGGTCGAGCTGCCGAAGAACAGCACGTCGCCGGGACGCAGCGCGCCGGTCCCCTGCTGCGGGGTGATCCGCACGTTCCACGGCGTCTTGAAGTTCCCGTCCGCCGTCTTGTCGCCGATGATGTCGTAGCCGGCGGCGACGTAGTACACGAACCTGATGTACCCGGAGCAGTCGAAGCCCAGGTGCTCCGGGTCGTGTGCGCTGCGCACCGGGTCCGAGGGGTCGACCGTGCCGTAGGTGGCCCGCGGCGGGCTCACGCCGTGGCCGCCGCCCCAGGTGTACCAGGTGGGATCGGCGATCACGCCGCAGGCGGCGCGGGTCGCGGCCGAGCTGAGCTCGTCGGTTTCGCCCTTCTGGTCGCAGGTGAGCCCGCCGACGCCGCCGCCGGTCTGCGAGGCGCGCTGCTTCACGGCCGCGGCGACCGCCTTGGTGCCCATGCTGTCCGCGGTGGCGCCCTTGTCGGCGCTGCCGTAGTACGTGTGCTGCGGCCGGCTGTCGATGAACTGCTGGAGCCAGTCGGACCCGACCGGTCCGGGGCGGTTGCACACGTGGTCGTCGGTGCGGCAGACGTCGAAGTACCGGCCGCCGTCGATGAACCCGGTGAACACGCCCGGCACCGAACGGCGCTCGAACAGTCCGCCGTCGGCGAGCGAGACGGTCCCCGGCGTCATGTCCGGGTTCAGGGTGACCATCTGACCGTCCTGGGACATGCCCACCTGGTCGTTGCTGCGTGACGGGTCGGCGATGTCCACGATCGCGCCGATCTTGGACTCGACCGCCTGAAGGCCGGGCGTGGACAGGGCGTTCTTGACGACCTCGGCGCCCTGAGAGTAGCCGACGAGGATCACGGTGGTGTTCGCGCCGCAGTTCTCGGAGTACCAGCGGACGTCCTTCACGACCTCGTCCCGGCCCTGGTACATCGAGTCCCAATAGCTGGTGAAGGTCAGCGGCCAGGCGTCCGGGGCGGCCGGGTAGTCCAGGTTGCGGATGTCCACGGTCGCGTCCGGCAGGACGTAGCCGTTGCCGTCGAGATTCGCGCTGCCGTATCCGGCCTTGGCCAGCGCCTTCTTGATTCCCCAGATGTACCAGTTGTTGACACCGATGTCGCCCCAGCGATGCTGGTCGTCTGAGCTCTCGTCGGTGCCGTACGCCGACAGGATCACCCACGGTTTGCACGACATCGGCGGCTGCGGCGCCGGGTTATGGGCCTGGGCCGCTGTCGGCGTCAGCAGTCCGGCGCCGAGCAGTCCCAGGACGGCCAGCCAACGGGCCGGCCCCTTAATGCGTTTCACGTTCCCTGCCTTCCATTGCGGAACCCGCGCCGAAGGCTAGGGCGGGCGGTGGGGGCCCGGTACCTGAGAGCTCTCAGGGTCGGCGGCCCGATCGAACGAAGGTGCGTTGTGACCTGTGGTCCGGCGTGCATACGAAAATTTCTCGGGCGAGGCTGTAGTAATAGGGCCCAGCCGTTCGTCAACCAGATGCCGACGGCGCCAGACGCCACCGGAGTGACTACGAACGGAGACACCGATGAAGTACCTGATGCTGGTCTGTGTGGACCCCGACCTTTCCGACCAGGACAAGCAGGCGGAGGGCGTGCCCGACGTCGAGGAATGGGTCGACGAGACGGACTCCAAGGGCATCCGGCTGATCGGCGACCGGGTCCGGCCCGAGAGCGACGCCACCACCGTGCGCGTCCGCGGCGGACAGGTGCTGCTCACCGACGGCCCGTACGTCGAGACCAAGGACCTGATCGCCGGGTTCGACGTCCTGGAGTGCGCCGATCTGGACGAGGCGGTCGCGGTCGCGTCCCGGCACCCGATGGCCTGGCACGGCGTGATCGAGCTGCGGCCGTTCTGGGTCGACGACGAGAACTGAGGCCCCGGCGGCTGACGCGGAGGCGCGAGGCGGAAGGCGGGCGGTGAGACGATGACCGGCGGATCGGCAGGCGACGAAACGGTGGCCGAACTCATCGCCGGCCTCTACGCCGACGGGTGGAGCCGGATCGTGGCGACCATGATCCGGTTCACCGGCGGCAACTGGGACCTGGCCGAGGAGTGCGCACAGGACGCGTTCACCCAGGCGCTGCGCAAGTGGCCGGCCGAAGGCATCCCCCGCCAGCCGCTGGCCTGGCTCACCACCGCCGCCCGCAACCGCGCCGTCGACCACCTGCGGCGGGCCTCGACCGAGGCGGCGAAGCTCCGGCAGTGGGCCGCGCTGGAACCCGAGCCGCCGCCGCCCTACACCCGCGACAGCGAGATCCCGGACGAGCGCCTGGAGCTCATGTTCACCTGCTGCCACCCGGCGCTGAACCTCGACGCCCAGGTGGCGCTGACGCTACGCGCGCTGGCCGGGCTGAGCACCGCGGACATCGCGCGCGCGTTCCTGGTCACCGAGCGCACGATGGGCCAGCGCATCTTCCGCGCCAAACAGAAGGTCGCGCACGCCGTCATCCCGTTCCGCGTTCCGCCGGCCCACCTGCTCCCGGACCGGCTCCCGGGCGTCCTGCACGTGCTCTACCTCCTGTTCAACGAGGGCTACAGCGACCAGCAGCACAAGACCCGGCTGAGCGCGGAGGCGATCCGGCTGGCCCGAGTGCTGGCCGCGCTGATGCCCGACGAACCGGAGGCGCACGGGCTGCTGGCGCTGATGCTGGTGCAGGACGCGCGCCGGCCCGCGCGGGTGGACGCGGACGGCGAACTGGTGACGCTGGCGGACCAGGACCGTTCCCGATGGGACGCCGACCGCATCGCCGAGGCCGGCGCGATCCTCGGCAGGGCCCTGCGACGGCGCCGGGCCGGGCCGTTCCAGATCCAGGCGGCGATCGCGGCCTGCCATGCGAACGCGCCGTCTACGGCCGACACCGACTGGCCGCAGATCGTCGGGCTGTACGAGCAGCTCAAGCGGGTGGCGCCGAGTCCGCTGGTGGACCTGAACCATGCCGTGGCCCTGGCCATGGCTCAGGGTCCTGAGGTGGCGCTGCCGGTGCTTGAGGACATCGCCGCCTCCGGCCGGCTCGACGGCTATCACCTGCTGTACGCGGCGCGCGCCGACCTGCTGCGACGTCTCGGCCGTGGCGCCGAGGCCGAGGAGTGTTTGCGTGCCGCGCTTGAGCTGGCTCCGACCGAGGCCGAACGGCGATTGCTTCAGCGGCGGCTCGCCGCGGGCTCGGGCTGATCAGAGCCCCGGCCGGCCCGTGCTACTTGATCTCAACCCGCCGCACCCTCAGCACCCCGACGGCCAGCGGCACCCCGACCCAGATGGCGACGGCGACGAGCAGCTGCGCCCACCCCGTCGCGGTGATCTGCTGGTTGTACAACTCGCCTCCGGCCTGATTCAGGTCGAACCACGGCGCGATCTTCTTCATCGACGCGGAGCTGAACAGCGCGCTCCACACACTCGGCAGCACGTAATACAGCAGGACGGCCGCCGGCGTGACGAGCAGCGCCATGCCGAACGCCAGTCCCTGGACCAGCCCGATGAGCAGCACCAGCGTCATCTCGCCGAATCCGGCGGCGCCGAACGACCAGCTCCCGTCGCCGTTCCCGATCAGCTGGCCGAGGACGTTGCCGACGGCCGCGAAGACGAACAGTATGGCGATCATGCCCAGGCCGAGCAGCAGGGCCGCGGCGAACTTCGCCCTCAGCACCCTGCTTCGCCGGGGCTCCAGGGTGAACGTGACCAGGCCGGTGCGCTGGCTCCACTCGCTGGTCATCGTCAGGACACCGAGGGCGGGGAGCAGGATCTTCATCGGGGTCTGGGCGAAGTCGACGAACTTGTTGTACGTGAGGTCCTTCGTCGGCACCGCGGCGATCATGACGGCGACCACCACCGGAGTGAGGGCGCCGATGGCGATCAGCAGCCAGCGGCCGGCCCGGGTGTCGACGAGTTTGCGCAGCTCGGTCCGCACCAGGCGGCTGAAGGGGATCGGCGAGAATCCCCGGTCGGTGGACGGCAGCTGTATGACGGTCGATGTGGCGGTCATGAGATCACGTCCTCGCGGGCGTCGTCGGCGGTCAGTTGCAGGAAGAGGTCTTCCAGACCGGTGTTCTCCGCGGTGCGCAACTCGCGCAGCGTGATACCGGCCGCGGCGGCGATGTTCGAAACGTGCTCGGCTTCGGCGGTGATCGTGAATCCGCCCTCTGCGTTGCCGCTGAACGGCAGTCCCGCCGCACGCAGCGCTCGCGCCAGCCCTTCGTCATCGGTGCTGCGCACATGGACGCCGCTGCCGGCGAGCAGCTCGTCCTTGCTCCCCTGGGCGACGATCCGGCCCCGGCCGATGACGACGAGTTCGTCGGCCACCACCTCGATCTCGTGCAGCAGGTGCGAGGAAAGCAGGACGCTGCCACCGCCGCCGGCGAACTCCTTCAGCAGGGTCCGCATCCAGTGGATCCCGGCCGGGTCCAGGCCGTTGGCCGGCTCGTCGAGGATCAGCACCCCGGGGTCGCCGAGCAGCGCGTGGGCGACCCCGAGGCGCTGCTTCATCCCCAGGGAGTACGTTCCGGTACGGCGGCCGGCCTCGGCCGGGGTGAGACCGACCCGTTCGATCATCGCGGCGGCGCGTTGCTCCGGCAGCCCCATCATCATCGCCCCGAGCTTGAGCACTTCCAGACCGGTGCGCCCGGAGTGCTGGGCGGAGGCGTCCAGCAGCACCCCGACCCGGCGTCCCGGGTTGCCGAGGTCGGTGTACGGCCGGCCCAGCACCGTGGCCGAGCCGGCCGTGGGCCGGGTCAGTCCGACCAGCATGCGCAAAGTGGTGGACTTGCCCGCGCCGTTCGGGCCGAGGAACCCGGTGATCGAGCCCTGACGTACTTCGAACGTCAGCGAGTCGACGGCCCGCCGGCCGCCGTAGACCTTGCTGAGATCCGCGACTCTGATCGCGGCCGAGGTGCCCATGTTCGCTCCCGTATATGTCCGGTGACTGTTACGTCTCCAGCCTCGGGAACGGGAGCCTTCGGGTCGTCAGCGCGGGAACGTAACTTTCCAATGCGCAGCTCGCACTACGAGTGCTGTCATAGCGAGTACGCGTCATCCGGCCGGCTGGACCAGCCCGGATTGATACGCGAAGACCACCAGCTGGGCCCGGTCCCGGGCCCGCAGCTTCACCATCGCCCGGCTGACATGGGTCCGCGCCGTGGCCGGGCTGACCACCAGCTCGGCGGCGATCTCCTCGTTGGTCAGGCCCTGCGCGGCGAGCGCCACCACCTCCCGCTCCCGTTCGGTGAGCGCCGCCATCGTCGGCGGGACCAGGGCGGGGCGGGCCGGCCGGGATGTGAACTCCGCGATCAGCCGCCGGGTCACGCTGGGGGACAGCAGTGCCTCGCCGCGCGCCACCTCGCGGACCGCACGCAGCAGTTCGGTCGGCTGGGTGTGCTTGACCAGGAACCCGCTCGCGCCCGCGTGCAGCGCCTCGAAGACGTACTCGTCGAGTTCGAAGGTCGTCAGGACGATGATCCGCACGCCGGCGAGCGCCGGGTCCCGGCAGATCCGCCGGGTCGCGGCCAGGCCGTCCAGGCCGGGCATGCGGATGTCCATGAGCATCACGTCCGGCCGGGCCGAGGCGGCCAGCGCGACCGCGGCGGCGCCGTCGTCGGCCTGGCCGACCACGGTCAGGTCGTCCTCGGCGTCCAGGATCATCGCGAATCCGGCCCGCACCAGGGGCTGGTCGTCGGCGAGCGCCACCCGGATCATGCCCGTCCCGCCCAGTGCGCGCGGACCCGGAAGCCGCCGTCCGGGAGTCGGCCTGCTTCGAAGGTCCCGCCGGTGGAGGTGACCCGTTCGTGCAAGCCGCGGAGCCCGACCCCGCTGCCGCCGGTCCCGGCGACGGTCGCCGGTCCGGCGTCGCTGACCAGTATCGTCAGCCCGGAGCCCGCGGTGGTGACGACTTCGACCCGCGCTTCCCGGGCCCGCGAATGGCGGATGATGTTGGTCAGCGACTCCTGCACGACGCGAAACGCCGCCGTGCTCACCACGGGGGAGACGTCAGGCGCCGGTCCCTCGTCGATCAGCTCCGCCTTCAGCCCCGAAGCCCCCACCGAGTCGACCAGCCGCGGGATCTGCCCGATCCCGGGTGCCGGTGCACGATCAGCCTGCTGATTCTCGTCTCGCAAGACGGAGAGCATCGCGCCCAACTCGTCGAGGACCTCGCTGCTGGTGCGCTGAATGGCGACGAGTGCCGCGCCGGCCGCTTCCGGCTGGCGATCGAGCACGTGCGCGGCGGCCCCGGCCTGCACGTTGATCGTGGCGATCGCGTGGGCGACGCTGTCGTGGAGGTCGCGGGCGATCCGCAGCCGTTCCTCGGCGACCCGCCGCAGCGCCACCTCCTCCTGGGTCCGTTCCAGGAACCGCGCGCGCTCCTGGAGTTCTCGGATGCGGCTGCGCCGGTCGCGGAGCGCGTCACCGGACAAGATGGCGGCCGCGGACCAGCCGACGAAGATCAGGGGCAGGAACAAGCCGCCGGAACCGGCCGCCAGGGCGCAGACGCTCAGGGCCGCCAGCATGCCGGCCGCGCCGACCAGCGCGGTCCGGCGGCTGCTCTGCCAGCTCAGACCGGCCAGCGCGATCCAGCCGGTGGCCCACATCGGGCCGTCGGGATAGTTCCTGATCAGCTCGGCGCACAAGGCGGCGGTGACGATGGCGACGGCGGTTCGGGGCCGACGGCGCACCAGTCCCGTGGCGCCGCCCGCGGCGATC
>JAEKKI010000027.1 GCA_019510485.1 Catenulisporales bacterium | reverse complement strand
TCGTCCGGCACAACGCCGGGCTCCGCACAGGCCGCCGACACTTTGGCCAGGTGAGGCGCGTTGCCCTTGTAATGCGTGGTGTCGATGTCGAGCACGTCGATGGCGCCCTGTCCGACCAGGACCAGCTCGACCCAGTCGTTACCGCCGTCCCGGCGGCGGGCGTTCTCCCAGCCGTCGCCCATGTCGGCGGCCTCGCCGGGCATGAGCATCTTGTCGGGGCGGTTGTAGAACATGTCGCTGCATCCTGAGACGCGCGCGCCGTCGCGCAGCGCCGCGAGGTTGACGGTCAGGCCGTCGAAGAGGTCGGGGTCCACGACCGGCTCCCCGTGGACGCGCAGCCGGGCGATGCCGCCGTCCGGCAGCATGTTGAGACGGACGTAGTTGAAGCGCCGATCGTCGCCGTCGACGCCGACCGGGATGTGGTGCACCGTGTCACCGGCAAGCGAATACGGGGGGACGATCTCGCTCCAGTCCGCCGCCGCCAGCTCATCCGGGCTCGGATACCCGTCGGACCAGGTCGCCTCGATCGAACAACGCGGCGGGTAGTTGCCGCGGAAGAACGCCGTGTCCACGACGACGCCGCGCACGATCCCCGGGCTGCCGAGCCGGATGACGGCCGAATCGTGGGCCGTGCCCGCGGTGCCCGGGGCTCCCGGTCGGCGCCGGCGGGTCTCCCAGCCGTCGTACTCCTGGCCGCGATGAGTGAACGTCGCCGGGGTGAAGACCGGAGGGCCGGTTTCGATCAGGTTCTCCTTGGCGGCGAAGAACTCGTCGTTGGCCCAGACGACGGCGGAGCCGAAGGCCCGGGAAGCCAGGTCGGGCAGTTCCTCGAACGCATGGTGCGACGCCTGGCCGGCGGTCACGAGAGCGCCGCCGCCCGGGTGGCCGCGGACCGTCGCAGCAGACTGCCATGAGGTGTCACGCCCAGTTCCACGCCCCGCAGGAACGTGGCTCGCACGACTCCGGTCAGTTCCCTGCCGTGGTAGGGCGTGACCGGATTGCGGTGCGCCAGCGCTTCGGCGTCCACCCGGAAGACGGCTTCCGGATCGAACACCACCAGGTCGGCGTCGCAGCCTTCAGCGATCCGGCCCTTGTGCGACAGGCCCACGAAGTCGGCCGTGCGCCGCGCCATCCGGTCCACGACCCGGTCCAACGACCAGCCACGGTCCCGGGCCTCGGTCCAGACGGCGGACAGCCCGAGTTGGATCGACGCGATGCCGCCCCACGCGGCCGCGAAGTCCCCGGTCCCCGGCGCCTTCAGGTCGGGTGTGCACGGGGAGTGGTCCGAGACCACGAAGTCGATGAGGCCCGATGCCAGCGCCGCCCAGAGCCGTTCGGCGTTGGCCCCCGAGCGGATCGGCGGACAGCACTTGAACTCGGTCGCGCCGTCCGGCACGTGCTCGGCGTCGAAGACCAGGTAGTGCGGACAGGTCTCGACGCTGACCCGCACGCCGTCGGCCTTGGCGGCCGCGATCAGCGGCAGCGGCTCCGCCGACGACAGGTGCAGGATGTGGACGCGCGCGCCGGAGCGCCGAGCGGCGTCCAGCACCGTCGCGACCGCGGACGTCTCGGCCGCGTCCGGCCGGGAGGCCACGAAGTCGCCGAACCCGGTCCCGGCCTGGTGGCCGGCCAGCAGGCCGGGGTCCTCCGCGTGGACGATGAGCAGCCCGTCGAAGGCCGCGATCCGGCGCGCCGCCGCTTCCAGTTGGGCCGAGTCCAGCGCCGGGAACTCCGGGACCCCGGAATCGGCGAGGAAGCACTTGAAACCGAATACACCGGCCTCGTGCAGCGGGGCCAGGTCATCGGCGTTGCCGGGAACGGCGCCGCCCCAGAATCCGACGTCCACGTGGCACTGGCCCTGCGCGGCCGCGCGCTTGGCCGCGAGCGCGGCCGGCGTGGTCGTCGGCGGGATCGCGTTGAGCGGCATGTCGATGAGGGTCGTGACACCGCCGAGCGCGGCCGCGCGGGTCGCCGAGGCGAAGCCCTCCCACGCGGTGCGACCGGGCTCGTTCACGTGCACGTGGGTGTCGACCAGCCCCGGCAGCAGCGCGAGGCCGCCGAGATCCCATTCCTCGACGCCGTCCACCGGCGCGTCATAGGGCAGCACGGCCGAGATGCGGGAGTCGGTCACGCAGACCGCCGCGGGGCCCGTCCCCTCCGGCAGGACGGTGCGGCGGGAGCGGAGAACCAGATCGAAGGCCGTCATGGCTTTGCCTCCAGAGAGTCCTGATACGCGTGCCAGTCGGCGTGCCCTGAGATGTCCCGGTAGGCGCCGGCGGGCTCGCTGTAGGTGCGGCGCCGGACCATCGACAGCGTCCCGCTGCCGTCTTCGAGTTCGATGACGCCGAGTTCGAGCTCGTCCGGTTCGGCGGGCAGCAGGGAATCCCGCAGCACCTCCCACGGAACGTCATACAGTTCGCCGGCCACCGCCGCGTCGCCGCCCGGCTCCAGGGCCGGGAACCGGTCGCCGACCGAGTGGAAGCGGTACTTGGGCGCCGTCTTGACGACGGCGACGAGCGGAGCGCCTGAAAGGAGATGGTGCAGCGCTCCCCCGCGCATCGCGCCGCCGTTGAGGAACATCAGGACCATGAGACCTCCGCCGGCCGGGCCGGGTCAGGATGGTGGATGGCCCCGGCGGTGTCGGCCAGGGGCAGGCCGCTGCCGCCGCGGGCCAGGGCGATGATCTCGGCGCCGATCGACAGCGCGACCTCTTCCGGGCTGACCCCGCCCAGATCGAGACCGACCGGGGAGCGCAGCCGGGCCAGTTCGGCGTCGGTCACACCGGCGGCGCGAAGCCGCTCGGCCCGGTCGGCGCAGGTGCGCCGGGAGCCGATGGCCCCGACGTAGCCGGCCGGCGAGCGCAGGGCTTCGACCAGCACCGGGACGTCGAACTTGGCGTCGTGGGTCAGCACGCAGACAGCGGTGAGCCGGTCGACGTCGGTGGTCGCCAGGTAGCGGTGCGGCCACTGGACCACCACCTCATCGGCCTCGGGGAACCGCTTGCGGGTGGCGAAGACCGGCCGCGCGTCGCATACGGTCACCCGGTAGCCGAGGAACTTCCCGAGCCGGACCAGCGGGTCGGCGAAGGCGACGGCGCCGAAGACCAGGAGCCGGGGCGCGCCCCGCTGCCGGGCGTCGAGTGCGGACAGCACGGCGGTGTCCGCCGGCGGATCGATCCGGCGGATGACGATGTCGACGGTGCCGCCGCAGGTCATCGCCGGCGCGAATGGATCGTCGGGATCCGGCTCGAAGGTGCGGCGGACCACTTCCCCGGTGCGCAGCACTTCGCGGCAGAGCTCGTATACCTCGGCGTCGACACAGCCTCCTGACACGCTTCCGATCGCGTCGCCCGCGCCGTCCACCGCGAGCGCGGCGCCGACCTCACGCGGGGCGCTGCCGCGGACGGCGGCGACGGTCGCCAGCGCGTAGGGCTCGCCGAGGGCGTGCCACGCCCGCAAAGCCGGTCCCAGGTCAGTCATCGGCGGTCCCGGTCAGAGCGAGCCCGGCCAGGGCGATGTGTTCCGGCCGGATCGGGACCCGGGTCAGCGCCAGCCCGGTCGCGTCCCGGACCGCCGCGGCGATGGCGGGGGTCGAAGACAGCGTCGGCGGCTCGCCCGCGCCGCGCAGCCCGTAGGGCGCGGCCGGGTCGGGATACTCCAGGATGCGCATCCCCATCGGCGGCATGTCGAGGATGGTCGGGATGAGGTAGTCGGTGAAGGACGGATTGCGCACGGTCCCGTCCACGGTGACGATCTCCTCCAGCACCGCCAGGCCCAGCCCCTGAGCGGTACCGCCTTGGATCTGGCCTTCCAGTGACTGGCGATGCAGGATCCTGCCGACGTCCTGGACGACGTCCAGCCGCACCACCCGGATCAGGCCGAGCTCGACATCCACATCGACGACCGCGCGGTGGGCCGCGAAGGCGAACTGGACGTGGGAGCTGCCCTGGCCGGTCAGCTTGTCGAGCAGGCCGGTCGGCCGGTGCCGGTACTCCCGGGTCTGTTCGATGGTGGTCGCGCCCAGCACCCGGCTGAGATCGGCCAGGGGCTCGCCGGAGGCCGAGACGATCTTCCCGCCCTCCAGTCTCGATCCCGGCCCGACCGGGAAGCCCGCCTCGCGGGCCAGGTCGAAGACCCGTTCCCGGACGGCTTCGCAGGCGGCTTTCACCGCTCCACCGGTCATGTAGGACTGGCGCGAGGCGGAGCTCGATCCGGCGGAGCCGACCGTCGTGTCGGCCCGGCCGACGGTGACGCGCCCGACCCCGAGTTCGGTCCGGGCGATCTGCCCTTGCAGCGTGACCAGGCCTTGGCCGACCTCGGCGGCGGCGGTGTGCACCAGCGCCACCGGCTCACCGTTCTCAGCGCTCAGCGTCACTCTGGCGGTCGAGTAGTCGTCGAATCCCTCGGAGTAGCAGATGTTCTTGATGCCGACTCCATAGCCGACGCCGCGGCGCACACCCTCGCCGTGGGTCGTGTTGCCGTATCCGCCGGGCAGCAGATCGCGAGCGGACCGCTGCGGCGGCAACGGCATCGCGCGCAGTTCGCTGAGCATCTCGGCCAGCGGCGCGGCGGCCTCGATCACCTGGCCGGTAGCCGTCACAGAACCCTGTTTCACCGCGTTGCGGGCCCGGATCTCCAGCGGATCCATGCCGAGTTCGGCGGCGAGGGCGTCCATCTGGGACTCGTAGGCGAAGCACGCCTGCACCGCGCCGAAGCCCCGCATCGCGCCGCAGGGCGGGTTGTTCGTGTAGGCGCCGTAGGCGTCGATGGCGAGGTGCTCGACCTCGTAGGGGCCGACGCCCAGCGAGGCGGCGTTGCCCACGACCGCCTCGGTGGTGGAGGCGTAGGCGCCGCCGTCGAGCAGGATCTCGGCGGTGACGAAGACCAGGGTCCCGTCCCGCTTCGCGCCGTGCGTGTAGCGCATGACGGCGGGGTGCCGGTGGACGTGCCCGAAGAAGGACTCCCGGCGGTTGTACGCCATCTTCACCGGACGCCCGGTGCGCAGCGCGAGCAGCGCCGCGTGGATCTGCATGGACAGGTCCTCGCGGCCGCCGAACGCGCCGCCGACGCCGGCCAGCGTCATCTGGACGAGCTCCGGTGCCAGGCCGAGGCACGGGGCGATCTGTTCGAGGTCCGCGTGCAGCCACTGGGTCGCCACGTGCAGCTCCACGCCGCCGTTCGCGGTCGGCACCGCGAGTCCGGCCTCGGGGCCCAGGAAAGCCTGGTCCTGCATGCCGACCTGGTACTCGCGGGTGACGGTGACGTCCGCCAGGGCCCTGATATCCGCGTCGCCGGGGCGCCCGCGGCGCACCGGCTGGTGCCGGACGACGTTCCCGCCCGGATGCACCTTG
This sequence comes from Catenulisporales bacterium, assembly GCA_019510485.1. GTDB lineage: Bacteria > Actinomycetota > Actinomycetes > Streptomycetales > Catenulisporaceae > Catenulispora. The sequence goes on along the minus strand of JAEKKI010000027.1, from coordinate 14,428 downwards.
GGGCACAGCGGATCGAAGAGCGCGGCCCGGGCATCCGTGACCGGATCGAGGATCTCGTAGTCGACCACGACCGCCTTGGCCGCACGCTGCGCGGCGGCCAGGTCGTCGGCCGCGACGATCGCCACCGGCTCGCCGTGGTAGCGGACCTCGCCGACGGCCAGCACCGGGCAATCCTGGGAGATCAGGCCGTAGTACTTCGTCCCGGGAACGTCATCGTGCGTGAGAACGGCGCGAACGCCGGGCACAGCCAGGGCCGGCCCGACGTCGATGTCTTTGATCAGCGCTCTGGGATGCGGACTGCGCACGGTGGCGCCGTGCAGCATGCCGGGCGCCGAAAGATCGGAGGCGTAAGCGAATTCGCCTCGCACCTTCGGGATCCCATCGGGACGCGGGGGGCTGTCGCCGATTCCCGCTGCCGGGCCCTCGATCATCAGCTCACCTCCGCCATCCGCCGGGCGGCGGCCCGCGCCCGGCTCGCGATCCCCGACTGGTCGGCCGTGCGCAGTTCGCCGTCCTCGACGACGGTCCGGCCGTGGACCGTCAGCAGCCTGAGGGGTGCCGGCGGGCCGAGGACGAGCGCCGCCACCGGGTCGGCGATGCCCGCGTGGCCCAGGCCGTCCAGCCGCCACAGGGCGATGTCGGCGTACTTGCCGACCTCCAGCGATCCGACCTCGGTGTCCCGGCCGAGCACCCGGGCGCCGCCGATGGTGCCGAGGCGCAACGCGGTGCGCGCGTCCAGAGCCCTGGTCGCCTCGGCCGTTCCGGCGCGCAGCCGGGACACGTACAAGGCCGACCTCAGTTCCTCGACGAGCATGCCCGCCTCCTGCGACGCCGCGCCGTCGACGCCGAGTCCGACCACGGCTCCGGCGTCGACCAGCGCCTTGATCGGGGCGTGTCCGGCGCCGAGCCGCGCGTTGGAACTCGGGCAGTGCGCGACGCCGGTCCCGGTGGCGGCGAACCGCTTGATCGCGCCGCCGGACAGGTGGACGCAGTGCGCGAGCCACACATCGCTGCCGAGCCAGCCGAGCGAATCAGCGTACTCAGCCGGCGTGCAGCCGTGGGTGTCCAGGCAGAAGGCCTCCTCGTCCGAGGTCTCGGCCAAGTGGGTGTGCAGGCGCACACCGTTGACCCGCGCGAGTTCGGCGGACTCCTTCATCAGGTCGCTGCTGACGGAGAACGGGGAGCACGGGGCGAGCGCGATCCGGATCGCCGCCCCCGCGGACGGGTCGTGGAAGCGGTCGATCGCGTCCTGCGACGCGGCCAGGATCGTGTCGATGTCCTCCACCACGTCGTCCGGCGGCAGTCCACCGGCGGACCGGCCGCGGTCCATCGAACCCCGGGTGGGGTCGAACCGCAGCCCGATCCGCTTGGCCGCCTCGATCGTCGCGCCGAGCAGGTCGCCCGTGCCGTGCGGAAACAGGTAGTGGTGGTCGGTGCTCGTCGTGCAGCCGGTGAGCGCGAGATGGGCGAGCCCGGCTTCGGCGGCGGCGCCCACCGCGTCCTCGTCGATCCGGGCCCAGCGCGGGTACAGCTCGGTCAGCCACTCGAACAGGGTCGCGTCCTGGGCCAGACCGCGGAAGATCCACTGGTACAGATGGTGGTGGGTGTTGACCAGCCCGGGAGTGGCCAGGCAGCCGGTGCCGTCGATCCGGCGGGCGCCGGGCGGTCCGGCCGGGGCCGGTCCCGGGCCCACGGCGGTGATGACGCCGGCCTCGACGACCACGTGTCCGGACCCGTATTCGCTCCCGGCCGCGTCGACCGTGGCGAGGGCGCAGTTCTCGATGACCAGCCCGGCGGAATCCATCAGGCGGCCACCTGCCCCGGCCGCTGGGAACGGTGCTCGGAGCGCACATCGGCGGCGGCCTGCCGGACCGCTTCGATGATCTTCTCGTAGCCGGTGCAGCGGCAGAGGTTGCCGGCGAGCGCCTCGCGGATGGTGGCGTCGTCGAGGTCTTCGCTGTGATTCTCCGCTGTGCGATGGACCAGGTCGTGCACCGCGACGACGAGGCCGGGCGTGCAGAAGCCGCACTGGACGGCGCCGCAGGCCAGGAACGCGCGCTGGACCGCGTCCTGAGCCGCGGGGCCCCCGGCACCCGCGAGTCCCTCCACGGTCCGCACCTGGCGGCCCTCGGCCTGCGCGGCGGCGACCAGGCAGGAGCAGACCGGATCGCCGTCCAGGTAGACCGTGCAGGATCCGCATTCGCCCTGCTCGCAGGCGTTCTTCGCGCCGGGCAGGCCGAACTGCTCGCGCAGTGCCGTCAGCAGGCTGACACCGGGCGACACCTCCGCGCTGCGGCTCTCGCCGTTGACGCTCACGCGCAGGACGATGACACCGTCAGTGCTCTGTCTCATACCGGCACCTGCTCTCTTCGGCTCGTCCAATGCAATGTCCTGACAGCCAGGACCGCGAGTGCGTGGCGCCGGTACGCCGCGGTGCCGCGCACGTCGTCGATCGGACTCGCCGCCTGTGCCACGAGCCGGCCGAACCGCATGGCCGCGCCGGCGGAGACTGTCAGGCGGTCCCAGTCCAGCTCCTCGGCGAGGAAGCGCTCAGCGGCCGGAGCCGTCACCGGCGTGGGACCGGCCGAACCGATGCCCGTGCCGACCGTCCGGCGATCCGGGTCGAGGGCCAGCGAGAGCGAACAGACCGCGATCACCATGGCGTTGCGCGAGCCGACCTTGGCGAACTGCTGCGGCCCGGCGGCCTCGGGGATCGACACGGCCTTGATGAGCTCGTCCGGTGCCAGCGCGCTGCGCTTCACGCCGGTGAAGAATTCGGCGATCGGGATCAGCCGCGGGCCCCGGACGGACTCGGCTTCGACCACGGCGCCGGTGGCCAGCAGGGCCGGGTGCGCGTCGCCGGCCGGCGAGGCCGTCCCCAGGTTGCCGCCGACGGTGGCCCGGTTGCGGATCTGGGGCGAGCCGACGGTGCGCGCCGCCATCGCCAGCGCCGGCAGGCGGCCGGCGAGATCCGCGCGCAGGAGCCGGGCGAAGGTCACGGCCGCGCCGATCCGGACGACGCCCTCGCGGACCTCCCAGTCTCTGAGCTCCGCGACGCGTCCGAGGTCGAGCAGCGCCGTCGGCCGGCGCAGGTCGAAGTTGAGCTCGACCATGACGTCGGTGCCGCCGGCTATCGGCACGGCTTCGGGGTGCGCCGCCTTGGCCTGGACGGCCTCGGCCCAGTCGGCGGGTGCGAGGAATTCCACCGCGGTCCCCTCAGTCCCAGGCCCGGTCGGACGCCGGGGCGGCGGCCGAGCGTCGGACGGTGCCCTCGATGAGCCCGTAGGGTCGATCGGCGGCGTAGAAGACCTCGTTGTCGTTCTTCTTTCCGAAGGGCGTCAGATCGAAGGCGAAGTGGTGCCGGTTGGGCAGCGCGAGCCGGACTTCGGCCAGTTGTGGATCCGTGCGCAGCAAGTGCTCTCCCATGGCGTAGAGCGTCTGCTGGAGCGAGAAGCTGTAGGTGTCGGCGAAAGCCGTCAGCAGTGCGGATCTCGCGCGGGCGTACGACTCGTCCCAATCCTCGGCCGGCGTCTCGTGGAGCCAGCGGGCGTCGACCGCCGTGGCCAGGACGCGGTCGGTGGTTTCGGGCAGGGTGGTGTAAGGGTCCTGGTAGAACCCGTGGAACTCCGAGCCGGTGCTGTTGAGGACGACGAGGTCTTTCAGGCCGCTGATAACAGATTCAGTACCGTCCACGTCGGCGTGGACGAGCGTCGTCCTGGTCTCCTGGCCGAGGCGCAGGAACGAGTGCCGGCTGGTCGCCCCGGGGATCCGGGCCCAGGCGTATTCGTCGACGGCGACGCGGGCGTGCGAGATAAACGGGCAGGTCGCCAGGAAGTGCTTGGCCAGCAGCCCGGCGAAGGACTCGGGCGAGCTGATCCCGTGGTCGGCGGCCAGCGCGTAGACGGCGTTCCGCTGCGCGTCGGTGGTCAGCACCTTGGCGTTGTCGCCGGACAGGTGGGTCTCGGCCTGGTCGCCGGACAGCGAGATGCTGACGTTCAGATCCCTGACCGAGTGCTCGTCGCTGTTCTTGGCCACGTGGACGACGCGTACTTCGGCCTTGCCGTAGTGCGTGGGTCCCAGGACGATGTCGTCCATCAGGTCCCCCGATACGTCGAGTAGGCGAACGGGCTCAGCAGCAGGGGCACGTGGTACCGGGCGGCCGGATCGGTGACCGCGAAACAGACCACGACTTCGGGATAGAAGTAATCTTTGACGCCCAGGTCGGTGAAGTATGTCGCGGTGTCGAACTTGAGCCGGTACGTGCCCGGGACGAACGCCGCGGACGCCTCCAGGCGGGCCCGGCCGTCGTCGTCGGTCCGCGAGACGGCCACCAGCCGCCAGCCGGTGCTCGCCGAGGCCTCCAGCCGCAGCGGCATCCGCGCCGCGGGCACGCCGCGCACCGCGTCGAGGACATGGGTGGACAGACTCATTTACGCATCAGCCCTCTGCCGGAGACCGTCGAGCATCCGGTCCAGGCGCAGCCGTACGATCTGGGCGAGCTCGGCGCGGACCACGGGCTGCTCGGTCGGCTCGTCGTGACCGAGGCGGTCGAGCGCCGAGGCGAGCATCTCCTCCGCGCTGCGCCCGGCCGCGCGGATGAGGAAGACGTGGCCGAATCTGTCCTCGTACGCGGCGTTCGCGGCGGCCAGGGCCTCGGCGGTCGAGACGGTCGCGCCCTGGGCTCCGGCCTGCTCCAGCCGCGACCACGCCGCTTCCGGGTCGGTGCCGGTCGCGGGCGAGCCGATGCGCGGGTGCGCCGCGAGCGCTTCCAGGACATCGGGCCAGTCCATCATCGTCAGCACGACCGCCGCGGCGGAGTAGAGTTCGGCGACGGTGCCGAACGGCCGGCCGGCGGTGAGCGCCGCGACCCATCGGCTCGACGCACAGCAGGCGGCGAGCTCCTTCGCGGCGCGCGTTTGGTCGAGGGCGTTGAGGGCGGCCAAGCCCTGATCCACCACCCTGCCGGTCTGCGCCTGATGGGCCTTTTGTGCCTTTGCCGCGACAGCCGTCATCGCACCACCTCCTGATCGCCAGTGAAGTGCGGCGCTCCGGCCGGCGTCCATCGGGCGAAGGCACAATCGGGGCCCGCGACGACCCCGCGAGGCATTGGAGGTTTCTCCTAAGGCGTCCCGCGAGATAGCCTGTGACCAGCGGCTTCGCGGATATTTCAGAGCTGTGACGCAGATGTACGACGGGTAAAAACTACCTGACACCGCCGCGGAGCGGGCCACGAGCGAGGAGGACGGCCGATGCGCGTGCGAGAGCTTGTGGAGCCGCCCGGGCCGAACCTGCGGCTGCTCGCCGGCGCGGCGGGCCTGGACCGGGACTTCGAGGCGGTGACGATCACCGATCTGCCCGATCCGGCGCGCTACCTGCGCGGCGGCGAGCTGGTGCTGTCCGGGCTGATGTGGCTCGCCGACCAGCGCGGACCAGCCCAGCACGGATCAGCCCAGCACGGATCAATCCAGCACGGATCAGCCCAGCACGGATCGTCGCAGCCGTCCCGGCGCGGATCGTCGGTCGCGCGGTGCGACACGTTCGTCGGCGCAGTGGCCCGCAGCGGCTGCGCCGGGCTGGCCGTCGGGGACACCACGGACGATCCGCTGCCGGAGGAACTGGTCGCGGCCTGCGCGCGGCTCGGCGTCACCCTGCTCCGCATCCCGGGCCCGATGGCCTTCGCCGAGCTGACCGACTGGATCGCCCAGCGGGTCTCGGCCGACCGGGCGCTGCGCCAGGCCGGCCACGATCTGGTCGCCCTGGCCGCCGCGGCCGGCCCGGCGGCCGTGCGGGAGACGCTGTACCGGGTCCGCCTCGCGGTCCGGCCGCCGGACGCCGGGGCACCGGACTCGCACCTGGATCTGCTCGCGGGCGTCCCGGACGAGTTCCGGCGCGGCTTCGGCGACCGGCTCCTGGGTCCGGTCCGCGCCTACGACGCCGGCCACCAGTCGCGGCTGGAGGAGACCCTGGACGTGTTCCTGGACTGCTCGGCGTCCTGGAGCCGATGTGCGCGCAAGCTGCACATACACGTCAACACCCTGCGGTATCGGATCGAGAAGATCAACGAGCTGACCGGACGCGACCTCTCGCGGCTGGATCACCAGGTGGACTTCCTGCTCGCACTGCGGTCCCGTTGAGCGGCCGAAGCATTGTGCCCGATTCGGCAACACGCCGGTAACACGAACGACACCGTATTGATACGGATCGTCATGACGCTCTTCCCATGCTCCTCTCCCCGCACGAGCAGGAACGCCTGCTCATCCACGTCGCCGCCGGCCTGGCCCGGGAACGGCGGGCCCGCGGCCTGCGCCTGAACTATCCGGAAGCTGTCGCGCTGCTCACCTCGACCCTCCTGGAGGGGGCCCGGGACGGCCGCGGCGTGGCGGAGCTGATGGCCGCCGGCCGCTCGGTGCTGACCCGCGAGGACGTCATGGAAGGCGTTCCCGAGATGTTGAAGGAAGTCCAGGTCGAGGCGACTTTCCCGGACGGCACGAAGCTGGTCACCGTCCACGAGCCGATCGGCTGACGGGCCGGTCATGGCTGAGGATTCCGAAACACGCCTCGTCCCCGGCGAGTACCGGCTGGCCGACACCCCGATCCAGCTCAACGCGGGCGCGGCGCGTACCGCGATGACCGTGCTCAACCGCGGCGACCGTCCGGTGCAGGTGGGATCGCACTACCACTTCGCCGAGGCCAACGACGCGCTCGACTTCGACCGGGACGCGGCATGGGGCCTGCGCCTGGACATCCCGGCCGGCACCGCCGTGCGCTTCGAACCCGGGCTGCCCCGGGAGGTCGCCCTGGTGCCGATCGCCGGCCGCCGGTCGGTCACCGGCCTGCGCGGCGTCAGCGGCGCCCGCGCGGGAGGCATGCTCGATGGCTGAGATATCGCGGGAACGCTACGCCGCGCTCTACGGTCCGACGGCGGGCGACCGGATCCGGCTGGCCGACACCGATCTGTTCATCGAGATCGAGCACGACCACTGCGCCGGCGGCGAGGAGGCGGTGTTCGGCGGCGGGAAGGTGATCCGCGAGTCGATGGGCATGTCGCACGCGACCCGGGTCGAACGCGACGGCGTGCCCGGCACCCCGGACACCGTCATCACCGGCGCGGTCGTGCTGGACCACTGGGGCGTGGTGAAGGCGGACGTCGGCATCCGCGACGGCCGGATCGTCGCGCTCGGCAAGGCCGGGAACCCGGACACCATGGACGGCGTCCACCCGGGCCTGGTCATCGGCCCCTCCACGGAAGTGATCGCCGGCAACGGGCGGATCCTGACCGCCGGGGCGATCGACGGCCACGTCCACCTCATCTGCCCGCAGTCGATCACCGAAGCCCTCGGCGCGGGGGTCACGACCCTGATCGGCGGCGGCACCGGGCCGGCCGAGGGCACCAAGGCCACGACCGTGACGCCCGGGGCCTGGCACCTGGCCCGGATGTTCGAGGCCCTGGATCCGTGGCCGGTGAACTTCGCCTTGCTGGGCAAGGGGAACACCACCAATCCCGAGGCGCTGTGGGAGCAGCTGCGGGCCGGCGCGGCCGGGTTCAAGATCCATGAGGACTGGGGGGCGACCCCGGCGGTGATCGACGCCTGCCTGCGGGTGGCCGACGCCTCGGGCGCGCAGATCTCCATCCACACCGACACCCTGAACGAGGCCGGGTTCGTCGAGGACACCGTCGCCGCGGTCGCCGGCCGGGTCCTGGAGGCGTACCACGTCGAGGGCGCCGGCGGCGGGCACGCGCCGGACATCATCACGGTCGCCGGGCTGCCGAACTTCCTGCCCGCCTCGACGAACCCGACCCGGCCGCACACCGTCAACACCATCGACGAGCATCTCGACATGCTGATGGTCTGCCACCACCTGAACCCGACGGTGCCGGAGGACCTGGCGTTCGCCGAGAGCCGGATCCGGCCGACGACCATCGCGGCCGAGGACATCCTGCACGACCTCGGGGCGATCTCGATGATCGGCTCGGACACCCAGGCGATGGGCCGGATCGGCGAGGTCGTGCTGCGTACCTGGCAGACCGCGCACGTGATGAAGCGGCGCCGCGGCTCGCTGCCCGGAGACGGCGCGGCCGACAACCACCGGGCGCGGCGGTACGTGGCGAAGTACACGATCGGGCCGGCGGTGGCGCACGGGATGGACGGCGAGATCGGCTCGGTCGAGGCCGGCAAGCTGGCCGACCTGGTGCTGTGGGAGCCGGCTTTCTTCGGCGTGCGGCCGGCCGTGGTGATCAAGGGCGGCGCCATCGCCTGGGCCGCCATGGGGGATGCCAACGCCTCGATCCCGACGCCGCAGCCGGTGCTTCCCCGCCCGATGTTCGGGGCGTACGGGGCGGCGGCTCCGGCGACCAGCTTGGCTTTCGTGGCCGGTGCGGCTGTTGAGGACGGGCTGGCCGAACGGCTCGGCGTCCGGCGGCGGCTGGTCGAGCAGCGCGATGTCAGGAGTCTGACCAAGGCGGACATGCCGGAGAACACCGCGCTGCCGCGGATCGAGGTGGATCCGGACACTTTCACGGTGCGGATCGACGGTGATGTGGTGGAACCGGCGCCGGCCGAGGTGCTTCCGATGGCCCAGCGATATTTCTTGTTCTGATGGGCTCTCATGGATCTGGTCACACTGCTGCTGCTCACCGACAGTCGGCTGCCGGCCGGGACTCATGCTCACTCCGGGGGGCTGGAGGCGGCGGTCGACTCCGGACGCGTGCGCGACGATGCGACGCTGCATGCCTTTCTGCTCGGACGGCTCACGAGCGTGGGTCTGACCTCGGCCGCGTTCGCCGCCGCGACGGTTGTCGGCGACGGCGATCCGGCGGAGCTCGACGACGAGTACGACGCCCGAACCCCCTCGCCCGCTCAGCGGCGCGCGTCCCGGCGGCTCGGGCGGCAGCTGGTGCGGGCTGCCAGGGCCGGCTGGCCGCATCCCGGTCTGGACAAGGTGCTCGCGGTTCACCCGGACGGACCGCATCAGCCCATCGCGTTCGGCGCGGCCGCCGTGGCCGCCGGGCTCGATCCGCCGGCCGCGGCGCAGGCGGCGGCGCTCGGTGCGGTGACCGGTCCGGCCAATGCCGCCACCCGGTTGCTGGGCCTGGACCCGGACGCCGTCACGGCGGTGCTGGCCTCGCTCGCGCCGACGGTGCGGCAGGTCGCCTCGGCGGCCGCGGAAGCCGCGCGCGGACCGGTCGCCGACCTGCCCGCTTCATCAGCACTCCTGCTCGACATCTCGGCCGAGCACCACGCGACCTGGGAGGTGCGTCTCTTTGCATCGTGAACACGCCATAGAGGGCAACGGCGCTGGAGGAACCGGCACCTACATCCGACGGCCCGGACCACTGCGCGTGGGCATCGGCGGACCGGTCGGCTCCGGTAAGACCGCGCTCGTCGCGGCCCTGTGCCGGTCGCTGCGCGATGAGCTGTCGCTCGCTGTGGTGACCAACGACATCTACACGCGTGAGGACGCCGAAATCCTGCTGCGCCAAGGGGTTCTGGAGCCGGAGCGGATCACCGCCGTGGAGACCGGCTGCTGTCCGCACACCGCCATCCGCGACGACATCTCGGCGAACTTGGAGGCCGTCGCGGGCTTGGAGGCCGCCCTGGATCCGCTGGACCTGATCCTGATCGAGAGCGGCGGCGACAACCTGACGGCCACGTTCAGCAAGGGCCTGATCGACCGGCAGATCTTCGTCATCGACGTCGCCGGCGGCGACAAGGTGCCGCGCAAGGGCGGGCCGGGGATCACCACCTCGGACCTGCTGGTGATCAACAAGACCGATCTGGCGCCGCTGGTGCACGCGGACCTGGAGGTCATGCGGCGGGACGCCGGGCTCAAACGGGGCACGCGTCCGACCGCGTTCATCTCGCTGGCGGATCAGCCGGACGCCCCGGCCGTCACCGAGTGGATCAGGGGGCTGCTGGCCGAGCGGCGGATGCCGGCCCTGTCGTGAAGGCCCGCGCCCGCATCGTCGCCGAAGCCGGCCCGGCCGGCGCGACCCGGCTGACCACCCTGGCCGGGCAGGCCCCGCTGCTCCTGCGCCGTACCGGGCCGCGCGGCACGACGGCGACGGTCCAGCTGGTCGGCGGGGCGGCGGGCCCGATCGGCGGCGACCGGCTCGACTGTCTCGTGGAGGTCGGCGCCGGAGCCGACATCCGGGTCGAGAGCGTCGCGGCCTCCGTCGCCCTGCCCGGGACCGGCGGCGACCGGTCCCGCCTGGATATCAGAGTTCAGATAGCGGCCGGTGGTTCGCTGGTCTGGTCGCCGCAACCGCTGATCGCCGCGCGAGGAGCCCGGCACCGTACGGACTCCCGGATCGACCTCGGAGCCGGAGCCCGGCTCAGCTGGCGGGAGGAGATCGTGCTCGGCCGATCGGGCGAGGCGCCCGGCTCGATCGGCGCCCGCCTGCGCGTGCGGCGCGCCGGACGGCCGCTCATCGACCACGACGTCGAACTGGGCCCGGACCACGCCGGATCGCTGGGGCCCGCGGTGACCGGAGGGCATCGCGCCGTCGGCACCGTCCTGATCGTGGATCCCGCCTGGGAGGGCGTCGACGGCTACGACCGGATGCCGGGCATCGCGGATGACTGCCTCGCCTGGTCTGCCGAATCGGGGTCGATCGCGGCCATGCCGCTGACCGGACCGGCTGTGCTGTTCAGTGCGGTCGCCGCGGACGGTCTGGTCTTGAGCCGCCTGCTGGACCGGGTGATCGTCCCTTTCCACACACTGCGTCGCGATGCGTGACGCCGAAGGAACCGCACCGATATCTGGCGGCAACACGCCGTACCTAGCGTGCGGTGATCCGGCGGGCGGTCCGTCCGGCCTCGAAACGGAGGCAGCCTCGTGTATCGCAACAGCCGACCTGTGGGAACCGGCCTTGACCGGCGCGCTTTCATGCGGTCCGGTCTCGGCGCCATCGGCCTCACGGCCGCGGGCGGCCCGCTGCTGGCCGCGTGCGGCAGCAGCTCGACCACCAAGCCGGCCGCCAGCACCAAGAAGGACTTCGGCACCCTGACGTACCGTCTGTCGTGGGTGGAGAACGTCGAGTTCGCCGGCGCCTACATCGCCGACCACAAGGGCTACTACACGGCGGAGGGCTTCTCAGGCTTCTCCATCATCCCGGGCGGCCCGTCGGCGACGCCGATGGAGACCGACGTCGTGACCAAGAAGGCGATCGTCGGGATCAGCTCGCCGGACATCACCGGGGCCGCGGTCGCCAAGGGCGCCCCGCTGAAGATCATCGGCGCGCAGTACCAGAAGAACCCGTTCGTCATCATGTCGATGGCGGACAAGCCGATCGCCATGCCCGAGGACATGTACGGCAAGAAGATCGGCGTGCAGGTCGCGAACGAGTCGGTGTGGAACGCCTTCCTGGCCGCGGCGAAGCTCGACGCCTCGAAGATCACCAAGGTCCCGGTGCAGTTCGACCCGACCCCGCTGACCCAGGGCACCGTCGACGGCTGGTTCTCCTTCGTCACCAACGAGCCGGTGGACCTGGGCATGAAGGGCTTCAAGGTGACCACCATGATGCTCGCCGACCACGGCTACCCGCTGGTGTCCGAGGTCTACATCGTCCGCGCCGACGTCATCTCCGCCCAGCGCCCCATGCTCAAGGCCCTGCTGAAGGCCGAGATCAAGGGCTGGACGGACAACCTCGTCGATCCCGGGCTCGGCGCGTCGCTGACGGTGGGCACCTACGGCAAGTCCCTGGGCCTGGCGGTGGACGAGCAGACGCTGGAGTCCAAGGCGGAGAACAAGCTGATCCTCAACGCCGAGACCAAGACCAACGGCATCCTGACGGTGAGCGACGCCCTCATCGAGCAGAACATGGCCACTCTCAAGACCGGCGGGCTCGCCCTCACCGCGAATCAGCTCTTCGACCTGTCGCTGCTCAAGGAGGTCTACCAGGAGAACCCCGGCCTCATCACCGCTCTGCCCGCCGTGCCGTCCGCCGCATGACCAGTCCCGCACCCTTCCCAGCACCCGCCGCCGTCCCCGGCAGCGGATTGTCGCTCCGAGCGCTGCACAAGGAATTCCGGCTCGGCCGCGGCCGGGTGAGCGCGCTCGACGGCGTGGACCTGGACACCAGCGAGGGCCAGTTCCTGTCCCTGGTCGGGCCGTCCGGCTGCGGCAAGTCGACCGTGCTGCGCATCCTGGCCGATCTGGAGCGGCCGACCTCGGGCGCCGCGCTCGTCCACGGCGAGCCGCCCGAGGTGGCCCGCCGGCGGCACCATCTGGGCATCGCGTTCCAGGACAGCGCCCTGCTGCCGTGGCGAACGGTCGCGGCCAACATCAGGCTGCCGCTGGAGATCTCCGGCATCAAGCCCGCGCCGGACGCCATCGGTGAGCTGATCCGGCTGGTCGGCCTCGAAGGATTCGAGAAGGCCCGGCCGAACCAGTTGTCCGGCGGGATGCGCCAGCGGGTGGCGATCGCCCGGGCGCTCGCCGTCGACCCGCGGGTCCTGCTGCTCGACGAGCCGTTCGGCGCGCTCGACGACATGACGCGCCAGCGGCTCAACCTGGAGCTGCAGCGCATCTGGCAGGCGCGGGCGACGACGACGCTGCTGGTGACGCACGCCATCACCGAGGCGGTCCTGCTCAGCGACGTGGTGGCGGTGATGTCGCCGCGGCCGGGGCGGATCATCGCCACCGTGACGATCGACCTGCCCCGGCCGCGCACGCCGGAGATGATGCGCACGCCGGAGTTCCACAAGCTGACCGACCAGCTGTCGGAGCTGCTGTTCGGCACCGGCACCGGCACCGGAGAACCGCGGTGAACGCCCGCCGGTGGCTGCCCGGGGCGATCGGCATCAGCATCCTGATCGCCGCCTGGTCGCTGGTGTCGACGACGGTGTTGACGACGCGCGACGGCGTGCCCACCCCGTGGGCGACGATCGCCTCGCTGGTCGACGACGGCTGGTCCTTCTACCAGCCGAACCTCGCCCAGACAGCCGGCGAGGCGCTGCGCGGCTACCTGATCGGCAACGGCCTGGCGATCGCCTGCGCGGTGACGGTCCTGCTGGTCCCGATGGTCGAACGGTTCGTCCTGCAACTGGCCATCGCGTCCTACTGCATTCCGATCATGGCCGTGGGACCGCTGCTGTCGATGCTCTTCAACGGCGACACCCCGGTCGTGGCCCTGGCCGCGCTGTCGGTGTTCTTCACCACTTTGGTCGGCGCCCTGCTCGGCCTGCGCTCCGCCGACGCGACGGCGCTCGATCTGGTGCGGGCCCACGGCGGCGGGCGCTGGCAGCAGCTCCGGCGCGTCCGCGTGGTCGCGGCCCTGCCGACGACGTTGGCCGCACTTCGGGTAGCGGCGCCGGCCGCGCTGCTGGGCGCCATCATCGGCGAATACCTGGGCCGGGTGACCAACGGACTGGGCATCGCGATGATCATCTCCGAGACCCAGCTGAACGTGGCTCGGACATGGGCGATCGCGCTGGTCAGCGGCGCGGTCGCGGGCGCCGCCTACGGACTGACCGCGTTGGTCGAGCGCTACGCGCTGCCGTGGGCGCACGCGACGACGGCCCGAGGAGAAGCGTCATGAGGATCCTGATCCGCCTGGCCACCCCGTTCGTGCTCGTCGTCCTGCTGTGGATCGGCCTGATCAAGGCGTTCGCCCTGGACCCGCTGGTGGCCAAGTCGCCCGCCGACGTCTGGAGCTACCTCGTCTCCGGCCCCGGCGCGGGAAGCCACCGCGACCACATCGGCAGCCCGCTGATGCAGACGCTGACCGACGCCGGAGTCGGCTTCGCCGCCGGTCTGGCGGTGGCGGCCGCGATGGCCGTGTCCTTCCTGCTGATACCCGGGGTGGAACACACCATCCTGCCGGTCGCCGTCCTGGTCCGCTCGGTCCCGCTGGTGGCCATGACACCGCTGATCACCCTCGTGTTCGGCCGCGGACTGCTCGGCACGACGGTGGTGTGTGGACTCGTTGTCTGCTTCCCGGCCCTGGTCATCATGGCCCAGGGCCTGCGCACCGCACCCCGGCTCACCGCGGAGCTGTGCCGCGCGTACGGAGCCGGGCCCTGGACGGTGGCTCGCAAGGTGCTGATTCCCGGCTCGCTGCCGTCGCTGTTCGCGAGCGCCCGGGTGGGCGTGCCGTCCGCGCTGATCGGCGCGATGCTGGCCGAGTGGCTGGCGACCGGCAAGGGGCTGGGGTACGCGATGCTGCTGGATCCGAACTCGTTCGACTACTCCGCGTTGTGGGCGTCGGTCGCGGTGCTGACGTTCGTGTCGATCGTCATTTACAACGCGGTGGCCGGTCTGGAGGCGCTGGTGCTGGCGCGGTTCGGGGCTCCGCAGAGCTGAAGCGCCCGTTCCGCACGCCGGCGCACGAGCGGGAAGCGCCGTCGTCAATGACGGTAAAAGACCGAGTAAAGTATCAGAGCTCTTACTTGTGCTCGGTCAATCACTCCTTGTTAGCCTGCTGGTG
>JAEKKI010000236.1 GCA_019510485.1 Catenulisporales bacterium | reverse complement strand
CGCCGAGCACCGGGCCGATGGCCACCGCCAGGCCCACGCCGCCGGCCCACATGCCGATGGCCTTGGCCTGCTCCTTGGGCTCGAAGACGTTGGCGATGATGGCCAGCGTGGCCGGCATGATCGCGGCTCCGAAGAAGCCCATGACGGCGCGGGTAGCGATCAGCTGGCCGGGGCTGCCGGCATAGGCGCACAGCACCGAGGCCAGGCCGAAGCCGATCATGCCGGCCATCAGGATCTTCTTGCGGCCGAACCGGTCGCCGACGATGCCGAAGGTGAACAGCAGGCCGGCGAAGACCAGCGTGTAGGAGTTGATGGCCCATTCCAGATCGGACTGCGAGGCGCCGAGCCCGGGTGCGGCCGGGTCGTTCTTCGCGTTCGAGATGATCTTGAGGGCGACGTTCAGGATCGTGTTGTCCAACACGACCACGAGCAGGCTGAAGATGAGCACGCCGAGGATCGCCCATCGGCGGCGTTGTATGACCTCGCGATCCATGTTTCCCCTCCGCAAGAGCCTTAGCGATACGGAACCGGACCGTATCGATATCAGTGGCGAGCGTACGCCGCGGTGAATCGAAACGCAACCGTCTCGTATTGCGGGGCCGGCGGCTCGAAAAAGGGCTCGCTCCCGGGGGCGTCGCTGCCAGACTCGACGCCATGAAGCCCAACGATCCCAAGGCCGACCTGCTCCACTACCTCGACACGGCCCGCGACGCCGTGGTCTGGAAGCTGGAGGGGCTGTCCGAATACGACGCCCGCCGCCCGCTGACCACGACCGGTACGAACTTGCTCGGCCTCGTGAAGCACCTGGCGGGTATCGAGTTCGGGTACTTCGGCGCGCCCTTCGGCCGTCCGCACGGCGAGGTCCTGCCCTGGGAGGAGGACGACGCCGAGCCCAACGCGGACATGTGGGCGCGGGCTGAGGAGTCGCGGGCCGAGGTCCTCGGCCTCTACCAGCGGGCCCGGGTGTTCGCCGACGCGACGATCGAGGCGCTGCCGCTGGCGGCGATGGGCCGGGTCGAGTGGTGGGGCGACCGGGGCGAGGTGACGCTTCAGCGGATCATGCTGCACGTGGTGGCCGAGACGAACCGGCACGCCGGGCACGCCGACATCGTTCGCGAGCTGATCGACGGCAAGGTCGGCCTGCGGGCGGACAACAGCAATATGGGGGCCGAGGACGACGCTTGGTTCCGGGAGTATCGGGACCGGCTTGAGGCGCAGGCCAAGGAGGCTGACGCCAAGCAGGGCTGAGCCCGGCCGGCCGGCGCTCTAGCGGTAGGTGTCCGCCGAACCGCCGGCGACCTGGTCGATGAAGGCCGTGAGCCGGTCGCGGAAGCCGCGACGGTCACCGCGGGCGCCGCGGCGGCTCCGGCGGCCGTCGCCCTCGCCGGCGGTGGCGGCCAGCAGGTGCTGAGCGGCGTCGAAGCCGGGCACGACGCCGTTCTCCGGCACCAGGAGCGCGTCGTGCGACAGGGCCAGCAGCTCGCTGGAGGTTTCTTCGCCCTCTGCGACGGTCAGGATGGCCGCGCCCCGCCGCCGCGCGTCGTCCACTCGCTCCAGCAACGGCACGCCCGGATCGTCCGGCGCCACTATCAGGACCGCTTCGCCTTTGCGCGCCTGGACCAAGCGGTTCAGCGGGACCGACAGATGCGGCGGCGCGCCGTCGGGAACCCGGTGCCGCACCAACGTCGGCGCGAGCTGCGGCAGACCCGCCAGATCCGCCTCGGTGTCCAGATGCGCGGCCATATGCCAGGGCTCTTCTTCCGGCGTCCCGACCAGCAGCAGACCGCCGGGGGTGCGCGGGGCGCGGCGCAGGGTTCGCGCGAAGCCCCGGCACTCGCCGTACCAGGCGGTGCCGTTGAGCAGTTCGCGGAGGAGGTTCGTCTGCGCGGAGTCCATAGTCGGATTCTGCCGGTCCGGGCGCCTTTAGAACACCCGGACCGGAATATCAGTTCTCAGTGATAGCTGTGCGACTCGTCCGGATACACGCCGTGCACCACGTCGCTGGCGAAAGCGCGTGCCGCCTCGCCCAGGACCGTGCGCAGGTCGGCGTACTGCTTGACGAACTTCGGCACGCCGCCGGGGGTCAGGCCGGCCATGTCGGTCCAGACCAGGACCTGCGCGTCGGTGCCGGACCCGGCGCCGATGCCGACGGTGGGGATCTCGATCTCGGCCGAGACCCGGGCGGCCAGCTCGGCCGGGACGAGTTCGAGCACGATCGCGAACGCCCCGGCGTGTTGCAGCGCCTTGGCGTCCGAAATGAGCTTCTCGGCCTCCTCGTCGCCCCGGCCCGCTATCCGGTAGCCGCCGAGGACGTTCACCGACTGCGGGGTGAGGCCGATGTGCGCCATCACCGGCACGCCGGCCTGCACCAGCGCCTCGACCTGGGGCAGCACCCGGCGGCCGCCTTCGAGCTTGACCGCGCCGCAGCCGGCTTCCTTCAGGAAGCGCGCGGCGGTGTCCAGCGCCTGCGAGGGCGAGGACTGGTAGGAGCCGAACGGCAGGTCACCGATCACCATGGCGCGCTTGGTGCCGCGCACCACGGCGCCGGCCAGCATGACCAGCTGGTCCACGGTCACCGGCACGGTGTTCTCGTAGCCGAGGTGGTTGTTGCCGGCCGAGTCGCCGACGAGCAGGACCGGGATCCCGGCCTCGTCGAAGACCCCGGCGGTGAGGGCGTCGTAGGCGGTGAGCATCGCCCACTTCTCGCCCTCGCGCTTGGCCTTGGCCAGGTCTCGGACGGTGATGCGGCGCCCCGTTCCGGTCCCGCCGTAGAGCGAGAGCTTGGGCTGCGCGGATTCCTGCGTGGCGCTGGATGCAGCGGACATGCTGGTTTCTCCTCATTGAGACGACTCGAGGCGCCGAAACGGCGTACCCGGACGTTGCTGATCGTCTCACGCCCACGACCCCTTGTTAAGAGATCGGGCGCATGCGCGCCGGCCGCGCGGATCGGTGCCGCGCAGACCTCGGGCGTA
Source organism: Catenulisporales bacterium (assembly GCA_019510485.1). GTDB lineage: Bacteria > Actinomycetota > Actinomycetes > Streptomycetales > Catenulisporaceae > Catenulispora. The sequence continues at coordinate 2,927 of JAEKKI010000236.1, read as the reverse complement.
CTTCGCGTGACTCTCCTCACACCGACATGAAAATCGTTTGCGGCATACCACCGCGGGATTGCGACAATCGCGAGCGTGAACTCCATATCTGCGGCGCCTGGCGACGCGTCGCAGCAGGGCTCCTCCCCCAAGAAGCCCCGTCGCCGGTGGCGTGACCTGAGCGTCGACGTCACCCCGCTGAAAGTCTCCCGCGACTACCGGCTGCTCACCTACTCCTCGGTGATCTCCGGGTTCGGGTCGTTCCTGACCTACGTCGCGGTTCCGTTCCAGATCAAGGAGCTGACCGGCTCCGCGCTCGCGGTCGGGCTGCTCGGCGCCACCGAACTGGTGCCGCTGGTGGTCTGCGGGCTGTGGGGCGGCGCGCTGGCCGACGCCATGGACCGGCGCAAACTCGTGGTGTCGACCGAGATGGTGTCGGCACTGTTGTCCGTGCTGTTGTTGCTCAACGCGCTGCTGCCGCATCCGATGCTGTGGCCGATCTATGCGCTGACCGCCGCGTTCGCGGCGGTGAACGGGTTGCAGCGGCCGTCGCGGGAGGCGATCGTGCCGCGCGTGGTGCCGCCGGACCTGGTCCTGTCGGCCAGCGCGCTGCAATGGATGCTGAACTCGTTCACCCAGATCGCGGGGCCCGCGCTCGGCGGCGTGCTGGTGGCGACGACCGGGCCGACGGTGTCGTATGTGGCGGACGCGGCGACGTTCGTGGTGTCGTGCGCGTTCCTGGTGCGGCTGAAGCCGTCGCCGCAGAGCGCGGACGCCGAGGGGGCGAGCCTGCGCGGGATCGCTGCCGGCTGGCGTTACGCACGCAGCCGGCAGGAGCTGATCGGGACCTATGTGGTGGACATCGCGGCGATGACGTTCGCGATGCCGACGGCGCTGTTCCCGTTCCTGGCCGACCGGCTGCACGCGTCGTGGTCGCTGGGGTTGCTGTACGCGGCGCCGGCGGTCGGGTCGGCGCTGGTGTCGTCCAGCAGCGGCTGGACGAGGCGGGTGCACCGGCACGGGCTGGCGGTGATCTGGGCCGCCGGGGCCTGGGGGGTGGCGATCGCGCTGGTGGCGGCGACGCTGAACGTGGGCGTCGTGCTGGCGTGCTTGGCGGCGGCCGGCGCGGCGGACGCGGTCAGCGGGGTGTTCCGGATGTCGATCTGGAACCAGACCATTCCCGATGCGCTGCGGGGCCGGCTCGCCGGTATCGAGATGCTGTCGTTCTCGACCGGGCCGATCCTCGGCCAGGTGCGCGCCGGGTCGATGGCGGCCTGGCGCGGTCCGGTGTTCTCGGTCGGATTCGGCGGGCTGGCGTGCGTGGGCGCGGTGCTGGGGCTGGCGGCGTGCCTGCCGGGATTCCGTCGCTACGACGCGCGCACGGATGCGCACGCGTTGGCGGTCCGGGAGGAGCGGATGGCGGCGCACGCGGCGGCGTCCCTATGATCGGTGGCTGGAAGGCGCGGACCGGATTAGGGGTTTGATATGGCGGGCGGGGACGGGTACGAGCCGTGGGGTGCCGGCGGCGGCGGAAGCACCGAGGCCGGCCGCTCGGGCGGGCATCTGCCGGGCTTCGGGGATCAGGGCTCTGACGCTCAGGCCCAGCCGCCGTTCGCCGCGAGCGGTTCGCCGGGCAGTGGTTCGCCCGGCAGTGGTTCGCCGGGCAGTGGTTTCGGGGCGCCCGGCCAGAATCCGGCCGGTGTTCCGGGCGCGCCGCAGAACCCTCCGATGACCTCGTTCCCGCCCGCCGAGACCGGATTCTTCCCGGCGGCCGGCTTCCAGGCGCCGCCGGGACATGGGGCTGAGCAACATCCGCTGCTCGACGCGCCCGCCGAGGCCGGTCGCCCCAAGCGTCGCAGGGGTCTGCTGATCGGCGCGTCGGCGATCGCGGTCGTCGGTGTCACCGCCGGGGTGATCGTGCTGGCCGGAGGCGGCGACGGCAAGGGGCAGCCCGTCGCCGCCGCGTCCAGCCCTTCGACCAGTGCCGCTCCCGTGGACGACAGCGCCGCGGGCTCCAGCACTGCCGACCGGGGCGGCCAGATCCTGCCGGGCGGCAGCGGATCCACCGCGCCACCGTCGGCCGGTTCGAAGGCGCCATCGTCGACCGGTTCGAAGGCGCCGCCGCCGGCCGGTTCGAAGGCGCCGCCGGTCGTGCCTCCCCCGGCCGACCGTCTGCACTGGCGCCTGTCCGAAGCCGCCGGCTCCGCCGCCGCCGACAGCTCCGGGCACGGCCTGACCGGGACCGCGTCCGGCGCCGCCGCGTTCGCGCCCGGGCAGCACGGCGGCGCGGTTCTCTTCAACGGGCCGGCCGGGCAGATCAAGGGCGGAGAGGTCGCGACCAAGGCGCCGGCGATCGACACCACCAAGAGCTTCACCGTCTCGATGTGGATCGATCAGACCGGCCTCACCACGCCCACGAAGTACGCCGCCGCGTTCAGCCAGGACGGGCCGCAGTGCTTCGCGTTCACCTTCAGCTACTCCACCGAGGCCAAGACCTGGTCGTTCGTGCGGGCCAACGAGGACAGCACCACACCGACCAGCATCGGCGTCGGCGCGAAGTCGCCCACCCCGCTGAACACCTGGCTGCAGCTGACCGGCGTGTACGACGCCCAGGCCGGCACCATCGCCTTCTATGTCAACGGCGTGCCGCAGGGGACAGCGAAGACCGGCTCCGCGCCCTACGCCGCCGGCGGGCCGTTCGCGATCGGCCGCAGCTGGTACCACAAGTACCCGTCGAATCCCTTCAACGGGTACATCTCCGATGTGCGGATCTACAGCCGAGCGCTGAGCGCCGCCGAGGTCGCGGCACTATAAGGAGCCGCTGCCGCTAGCCCTCGTCTGCGCGCCGCCAAGCCTCGTTGCGCTCCTGGACCCGCTCCAGGGCATGCTGCGCCTCGTCCGGCGTCTCATACGGTCCGAGCCGGTCCTTGGCCGCGCACGCCCCGGCC
>JAEKKI010000235.1 GCA_019510485.1 Catenulisporales bacterium | reverse complement strand
CGTCAGGGACCTGATCCTGGACCCGGCCGGTCCAGCTGTGGTCCTGGCCGGCGCCGCAGCCGCCGGCGGCGCCGACCGCCGCGCAGACCGCCGCGTAAGCCGGAACCGTGAATTCCTCGGGCGCCAGGCCGTCGAAGGTGGCGCCGGCCAGTTGCGGGAATTGGCCTTCAGCGCTTCGCGTTCGGCGCCTGCGATGGGATCGCGGGGGCCGGGAACGGTCGCCGCCGCGGCGCCGAACAGGCCGCCGGAACCCCCGGAATCGTAGGTGCCGCGGCCACCGGAGCCCGCGCCCGCGGCCCCGCGGCGGTTGTTCGAACCCTGCCGTCCTTGGCGGTCGTTCCAGTCGCCGCCGCGTCCGCCGGCGCCACGTCCACCACCGCCACCACCGCCACCGTGGCCGCCGCCGGGACCACCGCCCGGGCCGCCGGAACCGGCTCCGGCTCCGACCCCGGCTCGCGCGCCGGAAGCCGCCGCGAGCCGCCGGACGGCGGACTGCACGTCGTGCTCCTCCAGCCCGAGCCATCCGGCCAGCCGGCGCGTGTAGTCGTTGCGCAGCGCCGAATCGCGGATCTTCGCCACGATCGGGGCGGTGGAGCGCAGAGCGTGCACTCGGCCCTCGGACTCGTCGAGGTTGTGCTTGGCCAACTCGGCGCGGATGACGAACTCGAACAGCCGGGTCCGGGTCGCGACCAGTTCGCGCACCGCCGCGTCGCCCTTGGCCAGCCGCAGATCGCAGGGGTCCAGGCCGCCCGGCTCGACGGCGACGAAGGTCTGCGTGACGAACTTGTCCTCGTCCAGATAGGCGCGCATGGCCGCCTTCTGCCCGGCCGAGTCGCCGTCGAAGGTGAACACCACCTCCCGCCCGCTCCTGTTTGACGATCTCGCGGCGGGCCAGGTCCAGCCCGTAGAGCACCGAGGACTTCTTGTAGATCGGCGTCTCGGGGCTGTTGAGGTACTTCGGCGTGTCCGGGTCGTCGGTGAGCCGGCGGCCGCCGAAACCGATGACGTCGCCCGACAGGTCGGCGATCGGCCACATCAGCCGGTTGCGGAAGCGGTCCATCGCACCGCGCCGGCCTTCCGAGGCCAGGCCGCCGGCCAGGATCTCCCGGTCGGTGAAGCCCCGGCCGCGCAGGTGCCGGACCAGCGCCTCCCAGGACTCGGGGGCGTAGCCGACGGTGAACTTCTCGATCGCGGCCGCGTCGAACCCGCGGGAAGCCAGGAATTCCCGGCCCTTGGCGGCGGCCGGGGTGGCGAGCTGGTCGACGAAGAACTCGGCGGCGACCTTGTGCGCCTCGATCAGGCGGGTGCGCTCGCTGCGCTCGCCCTGCTTGGTGTAGCCGCCCTCGGTGTAGCGGAGTTCGATGCGGTACTGGCTCGCCAGCCGTTCGACCGCCTCGGTGAAGGTGAGGTGGTCGTACTCCATCACGAACTTCATGACGTCGCCGCCGACGCCGCAGCCGAAGCAGTGGTAGAAGTTCTTCGCCGGGCTGACCTGGAAGGACGGCGACTTCTCGTCGTGGAACGGGCACAGCCCCTTCAGGTTGCCGCCGCCGGCGTTGCGCAGCTGCACGACGGCGCCGACGACGTCCACGATCGAGGCCGCCTTGCGGACCCGCTCGATGTCGTCGTCGTTGATCCTCCCTGCCACGAGGAGAGTTTAGCCGCGGCGGGAGGAGAGTTTGGCCGCGTGCTCAGACGGTTCCGAGCCGCGTGCTCAGAGCGTAGGCGGCGACGTCGGTGAGCGAGGCGACCTGGTCCACGACGACGCGCAGCCGGGTGGCGTCGTCGGTGGCGTCGGCGTACCAGGCGCGGAAGGCCGGCTCCAAGGCGTCCGGCACCGCCGACAGGCCCGCGACCAGGCCGGTGACCAGCTCGCGCTGGCGGCGGCGCAGCTCGCGGGCGTCCGTGCGCTGTATGACGTAGCGGGCGGTGACGGCTTTGAGCAGCGCGCACTCCAGGCGGGTCGGGCGCGGGACGACGAGGTCGGCGGCGTAGCGGGTCAGGGCGCCGCCACCGCTGCCGCCCTCGAGCGCCGCCGCGCGGGTCGCCGCGGCGGCGGCCAGGCAGAACCGGCCGATCAGGCTGCTGGTGGCGTTCTTCAACGCGGCCTGCGCGGCGAACGAGCCGTCGTAGTCGCCGGGCCAGTAGTCCAGGGCCAGCAGCCGGGCCAGGGCCTCGGCCAGCTCCCCCGGCTCGGCGCCGGGTGCGTAGCGCGCCGCGGTCAGCTCGAACAGCGCGGACTGCTCGTCCCGGGAAAGCAGGGCTTTGGGAACAAGGTGGCCGGCGTGCAGCGCGTCCTCCAGGTCGTGGACCGAATACGCCACATCGTCGGACCAGTCCATCACCTGCGCCTCGAAACAGGCTCGGCCGGGCTCGGCGCCGGTACGCATCCAGGCGAAGACCGGCTCGTCGTCGGCGTAGACGCCGAACTTCGCGGTGCCGCGCGCCTGGCCCTCGGCGAGCGTCCACGGGTACTTCGTCGCGGCGTCCAGCGCGGCGCGGGTGAGGTTCAGGCCGCCGGGCTCACCGCCGGGGCCCAGGGCCTTGGCCTCCAGGCGGACCAGGATGCGGAAGGACTGCGCGTTGCCCTCGAAGCCGCCGCAAGGGGCCGCGGCCAGTGCCAGCGCCTCCTCACCGGTGTGGCCGAACGGCGGATGGCCCAGGTCGTGCGACAGGCAGGCGGCCTCCATCAGGTCCGGATCGGCGCCCAGTTCCTTGCCGAGCTCCCGGCCGATCTGCGCGCACTCCAGGCTGTGGGTGAGCCGGGTGCGCGGGCTGTCCAGGTAGGCGCCGAACGCCGAGTCGCTGGAGCCGGGCTCGACCACCTGGGTTTTGGCGGCCAGGCGGCGCAGCGCGGCGCTGTGCAGCACCCGGGCGCGGTCGCGTTCGAAGGCGGTGCGCCGCACGTTGCTGGGCCGGTCGGGCAGATGACGTTCCCGGTCGGCGGCGGTGTAGGCGGTTCGCGAAGTGGGTTCGGGGGCGGTACCGGCAGCGCTCACCGCCCCACGGTAACGCCCGGAGGTAACCCGTCCGGGCCAACACGGACTGAAATGTCGGGAGTATCGGCCCGGCCGCCTCGGGAGTGAAGCCCGAGGCGGCCGCTGTATGTCGTGCTTACAGCTGCTCCTCCGCATCGCCGAGGATCATGGCGCGAGCGGTGGTGTAGCGCAGCAACTCGTTCACGTCGTCGGCGCAGGCGCGGCCCTCAGGTGCGGCGAAGGCCGCGCGCAGTTCGTCCATGGTGTCCCAGCGCAGTTCGGCGACCCGGAAGCAGGGCTCGCCGCGGAGTTGGGAGACATCGTCGGTGACAGCGTAGGAGCGCAGGCCGGGGAGCTTCAGGGCCAACGGGATGTGGGTTTCGCGGTAGTGGCGCTCGAACGCCTCCGGGTCGGTGGGCTGCTCCCACAGGTAAAGAAGACGGGCGGTCATGGGCTTGCTCCTCGTTCTGTCGCGGTGAGTCGCCTTGAGGGCTCGCGCTTATATACGTGCGACACCGTCAGGACTCATCGGAGGCAAGCCGAAGATTTCGAAGACGTGCGGATCGGCGAACACGACGTTGGCCCTGACCAGGCCCTCGACCACGGTGAGGACCTGGAGGGTGTGGGCACGGTGGCCGCCCTCAGGGTCCGGAGCATAGGCCGCGAAGGCTGGCTGGCCGTTGGCGGCGGTACGGAAGGCGCGCCAGGTCGAGCCGCGCATACGGAAGACACGCTCCATGAACCGCGCGTAGTCGTCGCGACCCTGATACCAGAGCGGGACCGGCGGCATTTCGAGGACGACATCCTCGGCGAGAAGCCGGACCAGGCCCGGCACGTCCGCCGCCTCGAAAGCGCGGAGATAGCGCTCGACGACGATGCGCTGGCCCGGATCATCCGCTTCGCGCAGGGCGCCGGGCTCGCTGAGTTCGCTGCTCGCGCGCAACGTCGCCCGGGCCCGTTGCAGAGCGCTGTTCACGCCGGCGACGGTGGTTTCCAGTTGCTCGGCGACCTCGGCGGCCGAGAAGTCCAGAACCTCGCGCAGCACGAGCACGGCCCGCTGGCGGGCTGGCAGCTCCTGGACCGCCGCGACCCAGGCCAGCCGCAGGTCGGCGCGCGCTTCGACGTTGAAGCGGCGGTCCGGGAACGGCTCCAGCCACGGCACGTCGAGCGCCGGGCGGAGCGGCGTCTCGGTGTCGCGGCTGGGCGCACCGAGCCCGGAGGGCAGCGGACGGCGCTTGCGGGACTCCAGCGCGGTGAGGCAGACGTTGGTCGCGATGCGGTAGAGCCAGGTCCGGACGGAGGCCAGCGCGGGGTCGTAGCGGTCGCGGGCCTTCCACGCGCGCAGCATCGTCTCCTGGACCAGGTCCTCGGCGTCCTGGACCGAGCCGAGCATGCGGTAGCAATAGGTGGTCAGCTCTGCCCGATGTGCTTCGAGGTCCACCGGATCAGGGTACGGACTGCGTCTGACACAGCAGCTGCTCCCGCGTGCCGATCCCACAGTACGATCCGCGCCGCCTCCGCACCCTGACCGCCGCTAGCGTTTGGCCATGACCGACATCCGCCCGCCCGCCATCGTCGCCGGCGAGAAGGACACCCTGGTCGCGTTCCTGCGCTATCTGCGCGAGGCGATCATCCGGAAGGTCGAAGGGCTGCCCGACGAGGTGGCGCGCACCCCCGGCGTCCCCTCCGGCACCAGCCCGCTCGGCCTGATCAAGCACCTGGCCGGCGTCGAGCGGGTATGGCTGGAGTGGGCCTTCCTCGGCCGGGAGACGTTCCCGGAGCTGAGCATGGCGGTGTCGGAAACGGATACCGTCGAGTCCTGCGTCGCGGCCTTCCGCGCCGCGTCGGCACGCGCGGACGAGATCCTGTCCACGCTCGACGATCTCGACGCGGTATCGGCCCGCGAGGATCGGACGCTGCGGTGGATCCTGGTGCACACGGTCGAGGAGTTCGCGCGGCACGCCGGACACCTGGACATCCTGCGGGAGCAGATCGACGGGCGGATCGGGCGCTGAGTTCCTGATCCAGCCCCTGAGAACGCGCCCCGGCGACGAAAGGCACCGGAACCCTCCAGGCGGTTCCGGCACCCGCTCGTCACGGCGTCGCGCAGCTCGGTCCAGCTCAGCCCTGCTTGATCGCCGAGATCTCCAGCTCGATCTGGATCTTGTCGCTGACCAGCACGCCGCCGGTCTCCAGCGCGGCGTTCCAGGTCATGCCGAAGTCCTTGCGGCTGATGGTGGTCTTGGCCTCGAAACCGACCCGGGTGTTCCCGAACGGGTCGACGGTCGTGCCCAGGAACTCCACGTCGAACTCGACCGGCCTGGTGACGTCCTTGACCGTCAGGTCGCCACGCAGCACGAACTGGTCGTCGCCCTTAGCGATGACGCCGGTGGACTTGAAGACCATCGCCGGGTACTTGTCCTGCTCGAAGAAGTCGCCGGACAGCAGGTGGCCGTTGCGCTGCTCGTTGCGGGTGTCGACGCTGGCGACCGTGATCGAAGCCTCGGCGATGCTCTGCTCCGGGTTGGCGCCGTCGATGTGGATCTTGCCCTCGAACTCGTTGAAGCCGCCGCGCACCTTGGTGACCATCGCGTGCCGGGCGATGAAACCCATCGTGCTGTGGGCGGTGTCAAAGGTGTAGTCGCCGGTCAGAGATGCGTAGTCGGTGCTCATGGCGCCGTGCCTCCTTGTTTTGGTTGAGGTTTCAACTAACCTCGCGACCTCCACAGCACGCCTCGCGGCACATTAATTCCCGCCGGTCCACCGGCACATCCGGCCGGGTGAACGCCGCTGAACCGCGGGTGAGGCGGCTCACAAGGACGAAACGTCATATTACGGGTATAGCTGTAGGGGGCGTGCCGGGTTGACGCGCTACGCTCCGCAGCGTCAGGGCAAGCGGTGCGGACCTCCCCTCGTCCGGCCGCGGCCGTAGGTGTGCCACACAGATCAGTCAGGGAGTATCTGCGTGCCGAAGTTCGTATATGACTTCACCGAAGGCAACAAGGACCTCAAGGACTTGCTCGGCGGCAAAGGCGCCAACCTCGCCGAGATGACCAACCTCGGGCTGCCGGTCCCTCCCGGCTTCACGATCACCACCGACGCTTGCCGCGTCTATCTGGAGCAGGGCCAGGAGCCGCCGGAGCTGCGTGAGCAGGTGTCTCAACACCTCGACGCCCTTGAGGCGAAGATGGGCAGGAAGCTCGGCCAGGCCGACGGCCCGCTGCTGGTCTCGGTCCGCTCCGGCGCCAAGTTCTCCATGCCCGGGATGATGGACACGGTCCTGAACATCGGGCTGAACGACGAGTCGGTTCAAGGCTTGGCGGCACAGGTTGGAGACGCGGCCGGCAGTGAGCGCTTCGCCTGGGACTCCTACCGCAGGCTCATCCAGATGTTCGGCAAAACCGTCCTCGGTGTCGGCGGCGAGCACTTCGACGACGCCCTGGACGCCGCCAAGCACGGCAAGGGCACCCAGAACGACCTGGACCTGGACGCCGAGGATCTGCGCGGCCTGGTCGAGTCGTTCAAGGCGATCGTGGAGAAGCAGACCGGCCGGACCTTCCCGCAGGACCCGCGTGAGCAGATGGATCTGGCGATCCGCGCTGTGTTCGACTCTTGGAACGGCGAGCGGGCCAAGCTCTACCGCCGCCAGGAGCGCATTCCCAACGACCTGGGCACGGCGGTCAACGTCTGCTCCATGGTGTTCGGGAACCTGGGGATGGACTCCGGCACCGGTGTGGCGTTCACCCGCGATCCGGCGTCAGGCCAGAGCGGGGTCTACGGCGACTACCTG
>JAEKKI010000273.1 GCA_019510485.1 Catenulisporales bacterium | reverse complement strand
GCAGGCCGATGACGGCCGAGATCTCACTGAGCGGGGAGGCTGCGAAGTCGATGAAGCTGGCGTCGGCCACGACCACGAGCAGCGCGGCGCACAGCAGGTAGCGGAACAGGCGCCGGGTGCGCAGTACCGCGAACAGCAGGCCGATCGCCACGCCGATGAAGAAGCAGGCCACCGCGCCCAGGACCCGCAGGTCCAACGCGGTGTTCTTCAATCCGATCAGCTGCGTCAGCTGATAGCCCAGGTTCAGCAGCAGCAGCTGGCTGGAGGAGTACGCCGGATGCGGCAGGTCCACGTTGAAGTACTTTGCGGCGTCACAGTTTCCGTCCGACTTGATGGTGTACTGGAAGGTGACCCACTGCCGCATCCAATCGAACGAGGCTGGTGAGTGCAGACGCAGGTCGATGCGCAGAGATAACAGGGCACGTATTCGGTTCAGGCGCGGACGTGAGGCGCTGAGGACCGTGATGCCGCCTCGGTCCTGGCTTGCTATGGACAAGGGGACCTCTTGTCGGTTGCGCAGGTTGGTTTCTCTGAAATCGGAGGGTTGACCCGTGACGGCCGGTGCTGCGCCGCACGATAGTAGAGGCTACTTGGTGGATCCGCGACGCTACCCCCACCCTAAGTGTCTATGCCCTGAAACAGAGCTCGGTCATGGTCCTTGACCAAGGTCGATGAGGTCCTGCGGGCTGCGGCTAGCAGCGGCCGAGCACGGGTCATGACGCCCGCCTCACGTACCCGCTCAATTGCTAAAAGCCTCCACCGCAGCAGCAATCGGCTCCAGCAGCGCGATCAGCTCGTCCAGCTCCTCCGCGCCGAGCACGTCGTAAGCCGGCGCCGCCAACTCGTCGGTGAGCGCCTCGATCCGCTGCTTCGTCTCCCGGCCGGCGTCAGTGAATCCGCCGGCGGCGTCCACCAGCCCGCGTCGGCGCAGCCCGTCGACGACAGCGGCCAGCTGTGCCTTGGGCAGGTGGTGGATCCGGCCGAACTCCTCCGCCCTCATCCCGAGGGAGAGAGCCATCAGGACATGAGCCTCGGTCCCGCCGATGCTGTGGGCCAGCAGGGCGGCGTTGTGGCCGTCGCCGCGGTGCTCGCGCAACAAGGTCGCGGCGTGCCAGAGTCTGGCCACCGGCTCCTCGGGGAGGGTGAGCGCCCGGAGCCCGGCGTACAGTGCCCGTCCCTCGGTCGGTGCGCTGACCCCTGCCCGGGTGGCGAGGTCGGCGGCGCGCACCAGGCCGGGGGAGTCGGCGAGGGGGCCGATCATCTGCCGTAGCGCGGCGGCGCTGCCCCGCTCGCGAACGGCGAGCGCCTCCTGCGGGGTGGTCTTCCCCCAGACCCACGGGATGTGGCGTGCCACCTCACCGTCGGCGAAGTTGTAGAAGACCGCGTGCACCACCTCGGCCGGTGCCAAACCCAGCGGCGCGGCGCGGCCCGCGAAGTATCCGTCCCAGTAATTGCGCATGCCCAGGGCCAGGAACGCCTCGTTCGGTACGTCGGAGAACGTGACGGTCCCGATCGGCTCGATGAGCTCGGACATGCGGTGGACCTTGGTCTGCGGGTGCGGCATCTGGTGACATCTCCTGCGGTCGTGACGGCGCCGTCGCGGACGGCCTCTCACCATGGCTACGAACGGCGCGGGCCGGATCCGACACCTTCGGGGCCACAGCCGCTTCGGCGGCCGGGCGGGACTGCTCGAAGCCCTGTACCAGCGAGCGTTCGCGCTCCTGACCGACGCGCTCGGGACCGTGCCCGTCACCGAAGACCCGATCGACGACCTGCGCGAACTCGCCTACGCCTACCGCGACTTCGCGCTGGCCGGCCCGCAACGCTACCTGTTCATGTTCAGCCGACCGCTCCCGGACTTCGAGCCGACCGGCGGCCTGCATGCCGAAGTGCTCCAGACCGCCTTCGCCCCGGTGATCGGTGCGGTACGCCGCTCCGGGGCGGAGGGACTGGGAGCCGTCAGAGCCGCGTACTGCCTGTGGTGTGTGATGCACGGCCTCGTCGGACTCGAACTCACCGACGTCCTGCGCACACCCCTCATCGCCTGGGGCATCACCGGCGAGGATCCGGCCGCCGCGGAGCGTATGTACCGAGCCGGCATCGAGGCGATGATCGCCGGTCTCGAACTCCGGGAACGACCTGACGCCTCTGGAACTTAACCCCGCCGCCGCTGCCGAGCCGCCTCGTAAAGCACCACGGTCCCAGCGCTGGCCGCGTTCAGCGAACTCGCGATACCGCCCATCGGAATCCGCAGGATCCGATCACAAGCCTCGCGCCACCCAGAACTCATACCGACCGTCTCGTTGCCGATGACGATCAGCGTCGGCGCACTGAAGTCATAGTCCTCGATATCCGTATCGCCGTACTCGTCGGTGCCGACAACCGTCACGTCCGTGCCGTCAAGCCAGTCCGCGACCTCGCGCTGCGAAGGGACCCGAACCGTCGGCACGCCGAACAACGAACCCGTACTCGCCCGCACCGCGCGCGGATCGTAGACATCGGCGGCGTGCCCGGTGACGATCACGCCGCTGGCCCCGAAGGCGTCGGCCGAGCGGATCAGGGTGCCGACGTTGCCGGGCTGGGTCGGCCGGTCGAAGGCTACGCCGAGGAAGCCGCCGCCCAGGCGGATGCGGCTCAGGTCGTCGGGCGGCGTCTCCACCACCGCCACCAGCTCCGGCGCGGCTTCCTGATCCTTCTCACCGAGTTCGGCGATCAGGTCGGTCGGGAGGGCGACCACCTCCGCGGCGGTGTTCTCGATCATGTCCTCGGCCCAGTGGGACAGCCGGCGGTCGCCGTCGATCAGCAGTTCGCGGATCGGCCAGCTCTGTTCGGCCGCCAGGGTGATGGGACGGACACCCTGCACCAGGAAGCGGCCCGCGCGCTGGCGCTTCGTCCGGTTCGTCAGCAGCGTCTGCCACTGCTGGAACCGCGCGTTCCTGGACCCGACCCGCTGCCATCCATGCATCCCGCCAGGCTACCGGCGTGGTGCTCAGCGCCGCGTCATGTCCAGCACCGCGGCGCCGAGGTCGGCGTCGTGGTCCGGGGCGGACTCCAGCGCCTGCCGCGCCGCCGCCATGATCGGCAGGTCCAGCACCTCGGCGCCCAAGCGCAGGTCCTTGACGGCCATCGCCACGGAGAAGTCGGCGCCGGTGGCGTAGGCCCGGGCCACGAGCGGGGCCAGCGGACTGGCCTCCAGGGCGGTGCGCGGATCGGCCAGCCCGAGCCGTTCGGCCAGCGCCAGCGCCTCGCCGACCACCGCGACGCCGGCGACCACGGCGTTGATCAGGACCAGTTTGCGGGCCGAGCCGCTGCCGAGTCCGCCGCATTCGGTGACGGTGCCGAACACCTTCAGCAGGTCCGCCGCCCGGGCCAGATCCGCGGCCGAACCGCCGGCCAGCACGGCGAGTTCGCCGCTCGCGGCGCGGTCGACGCTGCCCATCACCGGTGCGTCCACCATCCCGACCGACGCCGGGATCAGCTCTCTGACCCGGCCGGTGCCGTCCGGACCGACCGTCGACATCTCCACCAGCACCGCGTCCGCGCGCAGTGCCGGGCCGAATGCCTCGACCACCGAGGCGACGGCGCTCGGATCGGACAGCATCGTCACCACGAACTCGGCGTCCGCGACCGCCTCGGCCGGTGTGCCGGCGGCCTTCGCACCGAGCGCCGCCAGCGGTTCGGCGCGGGCGGCCGTCCGGTTCCACACCACCACGTCATAGCCGGCCCGGACCAGCCGCGCCGCCATCGGCGCGCCCATCGCGCCGAGCCCCAGGAATGCAACCCGTGTCGTCGTCATGGCCGCCAGCGTAGGGGAGCCGTGGTGCGCGTGCCTGGGTGTGCGATTCCGGGTGTCGGCGCAACCTGCCTACATCTTCGCCGACATCCGCAGCAGCCGGTCCAGGCGCGCCTGCGTCGTCGGGTGCGTGGACAGCAGGTGGTGCGCTGTGGTCTTGGCCGTCGTCACCGGCGCGAAGTAGAAAGCGTTCAGCGCGCCGGCCTTGCGCAGGTCCACCTGCGGGATGCCGCCGCTCCCGGTGACCTTCGCCGAGACCTTCGTCAGCGCCGAGGCCAGCGCCGAGGGGTTGCCGGTCAGCTGCGCGGCCGAGCGGTCGGCGGCGAACTCGCGGTAGCGGGACAGCGAGCGGGTCAGCATCAGCGAGACGAACCACGTGGCGGCGCTCAGCGCGATGAAGCCCAGGGCCACCACGAGGATGTGCCACAACCCGCGGGCCCGGCCGCCGATGTAGACCAGCCGCAGCCCGACCCGGGCCACCAGCCCGGCCATTACGCCGACGAACGCGGCCACGGTCATCACCGCGGCGTCGCCGTGCGCCACATGCGACAGCTCGTGGGCGATGACGCCCTCCAGCTCCTGCGGCTCCAGGGTGTCCAGCAGCCCGCGCGTCACGCACAGCGTCGCGTTGCCCTTGGAGCGGCCGACGGCGCAGGCGTTCGGCACGGTGGACTCGGCGACCGCGACGGTCGGCTTGTTCATCCCGCCGAGGGCGCACAGCCGGTCGACGATCGCGTGCAGCTCCGGCTCCTGCTCAGGGGTCACGACCCGGGCCGACCACCGCCACGCCGAGCGGCCAGGCGCGGCCGAGCATCCGCACCAGCAGGAAGATGGCGGCGGCGTACACGACGGCGAGCAGGGCCATGACCGACACCATGCGGGTGCTCAGGTTGCGGTCGCTCTGGAATCGGGCGTCCGTACGGCGGTCGGAGAGCGAAGAAGACACGGCGTCACCTCGACACGCGGAATGATTCTTGTAATGGGAACGCCGTACCAGTCTTGCGCGTTCCCGACGTGGTGTCGAGAAAACGCTTACTTTCTTACAGCGGACTGTGGCCGGCTGCCAGCCGCTCGCGCCAGTAAGCGATGTTGGCGTCGACCTCGGTGGCGTCGGCGTGCGGATCGTGCCGGATCGCTTCCCAACGGGCCAAGGCGCCGGCCGCGTCACCCGCCGCGCCGAGCCACGAGGCCGCCGCCATCCGGTATGACAAAGCCTCCTTGGGCTCGGCGCGGTCGGCCGAGTCGATCACCAGTTCCGCGTACAGGCGCGCGGCGCGGGCCGGATCCTTCCAGCCGACGCGCATCGCCAGCTCGGCCCGGCGCGGGAAATCCCGGCGCGCGGCGCGGTTCGGGCCCAGCGCGAGGCCGGCGCTGTCGTCGACCGCGCGTTGGTGCGGTGTCGGATCCTCGGCGGCGCCGCCGATCCAGCGGTAGAGGTCGCCGAGCGTGAGCCAGGGCCCGGCGCCGGGGACGCCGCCGCGCAGCAGATCCAGCAGGGCACCGGTGAACGGGGTGTTCCGCTGCTCGGCCGGCACCGGGACCCGCTCGTTGTGGCCGGACGCCGTGAGCAGATGGACGTTGTAGGCCGACGGGGCACGCATCGCGCGTCCGGAGTAGCGGCAGTCCAGGATCGCCACTTGGCGGCGGGCCGTCGAACCGTTGAGCACAGCCATGATCCGCTCGATCGGCACGATGGTGCGATCGGCTTCCGTCTTCTTGTCGATGGTCCACGGCAGGGCCAGGCAGAGCTGGCCTTCGGCGTCGCGCAGGCCGTGGCCGGCGAAGTAGAACAACAGCGTGTCGGTGTACTGGTTCGCCGCCGCCGCGACGCTGTCGAGGACCTCGGCGCTGGATTCCGGATCCGCGAGCCGGTGCACGGATTCCGCGGCGAACAGCCCGTCCCTGGGGGCGGTCAGGGCCGCGGCGAGATCGGCGATCCCGTTCAGGGCACTGGGAAGCCGCGGCAGGCTCCGATAGTTCCCGACGCCGACCAGCACCGCTCCCGACGCGTCCCGCGCCGGAATCGTCGCCTCGCTCAACGGATCTCTCACGGTCGCCCTCCCCCGCTGCTGCCCCGGTCCGTAGCGGCTTCAGGGTACTGATGCCGTTACGCGGGCCCGACAGTGGCCGAGGGAATCTCCACCAACGCGCCTTCGCGCAGCAGATCCCTGATGGGCCGCGGCAGCAGGTACGCCGTGCCGCCGCCCGGCTGCCCGAACCACGGGATCGCGGTGCCGGCCAGTGCGCGCAGCGGATCGCGCACGCGGTAGACGCGGTATTCGCGGTCGATGTAGTCCGGCGGCAGCGAGCGGTGCGGGTAGCGGGTGCGCGCGGCGTAGACGGTGTTGCCGAGCTGGTCGCCGAACCGGTCGACCTCGGTGCCGGGGGTCAGCACGGTCAGGCGGTGGTCGGTGTACAGCGTCGTCGGCGGGTCCTGGGCCAGCGGGGTGATCGGCGGTCCGGCCAGGAACTCGGCGAGCGGGTCGGTGCTGCGGCCGGGCTGGCCGTCGTGGCCGATCGCGCCGTTCTCACCGGTCAGAGCAGACTGAACCGGAGCCGGCTGCCTGGGCAGCACACCGCGTTCGGCGGCTGCGATCAGCAGCACGCCGGCGAAGTGCACCGCGGCCAGCATCGGATCGTCGAAGGACCCGGCGAACCGCCGCTGCCCGCCGTCGGCCAGGAACACCGCCCAGCGGCCGTCGTCGGGAACCAGGCAGACCGCGCCGTCGGTGACCGTGCCGATGGAGTACAGGTCCGGGGCGGCGTCCAGCGAATCGACGGCGGCGCCCAGCACGCGCTCGGCGTCCTCGACCGAGGCCGGCGGCTGCGGCGCGCGCGGCTGGACGGTGCCGACGGACACCATCATCGTCGACATCCCGTCGTCGCCGCTGATGACCGGAGCGCCGGTGGGGGGTGGCGGTTCGGGCTGGGGCCGTTGCTGGTACGAGGAGTGCGGAACCGGCGTCAGCTGGGAGTTGTAGTGGTGCGGCTCGACATACGGCTGGTTGTCGAGCGGCTTCACCACATAGGGAGCATCGCTATACGGCTCATCCGTATACGGCGACTGTGTATAGGACAGCTGTCCGTATGACGACTGCTGCATATAGGGCGGCGGAGAAGGAGGCGTCAGGGGAGTCGGCGGCGTCGCCGGTCTGAGCCGCGGCGGATCGACCATCGGCGGGCCGATCTGCACCGAGTCCCCGGACAGGGTCAGGCGCGTCGGCGTGAGACCTTGCGGCGCCGTCGGATCCGGCTGCGGTCTCGCGTGCGGTCTCGGCTGCGGGTCCGGTTCGTAGCGCTCGGGCCCGGGCGAGAGCCAGGGCGAGGGGTCGGGCTGCCAGTTCTCCGTCATGAGCTGCGGTCCTCCCCAGATGGCTACCTCCCTCGGGAGTCTACAGAGCGTCTCCGCGGACCTCCTATGGTCGAGCGGAACCGTCTCAGATCCAGCTCGGCCACCACATGCGGTCTATCCACTGGTTCCACGTGATCGTCTGCGCGGAGTAGATCGGATAGAAGTAGACGAACATCACCAAGATGTAGACGGTGATGGCCCCGGCCACGACCGCGCCCCAGACCCGCCGGTACTGGAGCGCGTCCTCCCGCCCCACGATCACGCCGAGCAGATATGCCGCGGCGATCACCATGAAGGGCACGAACGCCACCGCGTAGAACGTGAAGATCGTGCGGTGCTGATAGTTCAGCCAGAACCCCCAGCCGGCGGTCATACCGGCCAGGATCGCCCCGGCGCGCCAGTCGCGGCGGCCGATCCAGCGCCACAGGCACCAGATCATCGCGATGGACGCGAACCACCACAGCGGCGGGGTGCCCAGGGCCAGGACCTGCTGGTGCTGGTTGTCGGCCAGCGGCGGACAGCCCTCGCCGCCCTTGGAGCAGTAGTAGTAGTCGGTGGGGCGGCCCATCACCAGCCAGCTCCACGGGTTCGACATGTAGGCGTGCGGCGACTCCAGGTTGGTGTGGAAGATCATGGTCTGCCAGTGGTACTCCCACCAACTGCGCAGCGCCGACAGGCCCTGGACGTGGATCGCGTCGTGCTCGGCGGCCCACTGCCGGTAGTTGCCGTCCTTGGTGATGAACCAGCCGGTCCAGGTCACGGTGTAGGTGGCCAGCGCCAGAACGCCCATCGCGATGGCCTGCCAGGTGTCGCGGCGGAAGAACGCGGCCCAGTGCCGGCGCAGGCCCACGGCGCGCAGGGCCGCGTGGTCCCACAGCAGCGACATCGGCAGGAACACGAAGATCATCGCGATGCCGCTCCACTTGGTGCCCATGGTCAGGCCCAGGCACACCGCGCCGCCGATCCGCCACCAGCGCCAGCCCAGCTTCGGCGCCTCGACGTCGTCCGGCAGCGGCCCCGGTGGATGGGACTCGCGCCAGTCGACCAGGCGCGAGCGCATCTTGTCCCGGTCGACGAGGAAGCAGCCGAAGGCGGCCAGCGTCCAGAACATGACGAAGACGTCGAGCAGCGCGATGCGGCTCATGACGAATTCCATGCCGTCGGCGGCCAGCAGCAGGCCGGCCAGGCAGCCGATCAGGGTGGAGCGGAACAGCCGGCGCGCGATGCGCGCGGTCATCAGGATCGCCAGCGTGCCGCACACCGCCGCGGCGAAGCGCCAGCCGGTCGGGGTGAAGCCGAACAGCCACTCGCCGAGGCCGATCATCCACTTGCCGACCGGCGGGTGCACGGCGTTGCCGTGGTGGTCGGCCACCAGCGAGCGCCAGATGTCCGGGTTGGCGATGATCTTGTGGTCGTCGTTGGCCATCCCGACGTTCGGGCCGTCGTCGTGCCAGCCCACCTCGTGCCCGAAGTGGATGGTGGCCCAGGCGTCCTTGGCGTAGTAGGTCTCGTCGAAGATGACCCACTTGGGCAGGCCCAGGTGCCAGAACCGCATGAACCCCGCGACGGCCATGATCAGGATGGGGAAGCCCCAGCTGACCCACCACGGCTCCCGCGCGAAGGAGGGCACCAGCCGCTCGCGCAGCGACAGCCGGCCCTGCTCGTCGTCACGCGGCCGCAGGTTCGGCCGATACCACACGCGCCCACGCTCGCGGTGGGAACCGCCGCGGCGCCGGCGGCCGCCGTAGTCTTCCTCGCTGTCGTCATCCGGCAGCGTGGATCGGGTGGGGGCGAGGCTCGTCACCCGGCCATCGTAGGGAGAGGTCCGGTCGTTCGGACAGGGGATCAGTGTTTTTGGGCCAGGATGGTCGCGTGACCGGATCATCCCCAGAGTTCCCGACGCACTCGCCGACGCGCTCCCCAGCAGGTCTGCTCGTCCTCGCCGGGACACCGATCGGCCAGGACGAGGACGCCTCCCCGCGCCTGGCCGCGGAACTTTCGTCGGCGGACGTCATCGCCACCGAGGACACACGCCGCTTGAAGCGGCTGCTGCGGGTGCTGGGGATCACGCCGGCGGGGCGGATCGTGTCGTACTTCGAGGCGAACGAGTCGGCGCGGACTCCGGACCTGGTGCGGGAGCTGGTCGGGGGCGCACGGGTGGTGGTGGTGACGGATGCGGGGATGCCGTCGGTCTCCGATCCCGGCTATCGCCTGGTCGCGGCGGCGGTGGAGGCGGGGGTGCGGGTGACGGCGGTGCCGGGGCCTTCGGCGGTGCTGACGGCGCTGGCGGTTTCCGGGCTGCCGGTGGACCGGTTCTGCTTCGAGGGGTTCTTGCCGCGCAAGGGCGGGGGACGGTCTTCACGATTGGCTGAACTGGCCGCCGAGCCGCGCACGATGGTGTTCTTCGAGGCGCCGCACCGGCTGGCCGCGTCGTTGGCGGATATGGCGGCGGCGTTCGGGGCGGACCGCCCGGCCGCGGTGTGCCGGGAGCTGACGAAGACGTATGAGGAGATCAAGCGCGGAGGCCTTGGGGAGCTCGCGGCCTGGGCCGACGCGGGGGAGATGCGCGGGGAGATCACGGTGGTGGTCGGCGGGGCGGTGGCCGGCACGGGCAGGGAGCTGACGGCCGCTGAGCTGGCCGAGCTGGTGTTCACGCGTGAGGAGGCCGGTGGGCTGCGGCGGAAGGAGGCGATCGCGGAGGTCGCAGCCGAGGCCGGGGTGGCGAAGCGGGTGGTGTTCGATGCGGTGGTGGCGGCGAAGGAGGCGGCTGAGGGCTGACAGCGCCCGGATCGCCACTCAGAAGCCACGGGCACCCGATCGGGAGGTGTGCCTCATTCGGTCTCCAGGCGCTTCAGGAGCGCGGCGTCCCGCTCAATGATCCGGCGCGCGATCTCCATCACCCGCTCATGACGGGCGTCGTCGTCGGGCTCCGACTCGCGGCTCTCGGTCGGCTCCTCAGCGGTGGTCTTCACGTCAGCGACTCCCGTCTATCAATCGTCCACCATCTGGACCACCACGAAACCGCACCTAGCGGTACCTCCAAGCCCGATACCCTAGACCCCATGCCCTCCACCCAGCGCACCATCCTCACCGCCGTGGCCTGGCCGTACGCCAACGGCCCCCGCCACATCGGGCACGTCTCCGGCTTCGGCGTCCCCTCCGACGTCTTCAGCCGCTACCAGCGGATGGCGGGCAACCGGGTGCTGATGGTGAGCGGGACCGACGAGCACGGCACGCCGATCCTGGTGCAGGCCGACAAGGAGGGCGTCAGCGCCCGGCAGCTCGCCGACCGGTACAACCGGGTGATCGCCGAGGACCTGCAATCCCTCGGGCTGGCCTACGACCTGTTCACCCGCACCACCACGCGGAACCACTACGCGGTCGTGCAGGAGATGTTCAAGGGCCTGCACGACAACGG
>JAEKKI010000318.1 GCA_019510485.1 Catenulisporales bacterium | reverse complement strand
GTGTGGAGCGCGGTGCTGACCGCGAGCCTGGCACACGGGCTGACGCCCGCGGTGTTCACCGACTATATCGAGCTGTCGGTCGGAGGCACCCTGTCCGCCGGCGGTCTGGGCGGCGCGGCCCACCACCACGGGGCGCAGGTCGACACGGTCGTCGAACTCGACGTCGTGACCGGCACCGGCGAGGTCGTCAGCTGTTCGCCGACCCGGCACGCCGAGCTGTTCCACGCCGCGCTCGCCGGGCTGGGGCAGGTCGGGGTCATCACCCGGGCGGTGCTGAGCCTTGTGCCCGCGCGTGCCCACGTGCGTAAGTACACGCTCACCTATGCGTCGGTCGCCGCGCTCACGGCGGCCCAGCGGACCGCAGTGAGCGACGGCCGCTTCGACTGGCTGGAAGGGGCAGTGGGCGCGGTCGACGCCCGGCGCGGCGGCGGCTGGCAGTACCAACTCGAAGGTGCCGTCTACTACGACGCGGTCGCGCCGGACGATCACGCGCTGACCGCCGACCTCGGTTCCCAGAGCACCGAGCCGGTGGAGATCGAGGACTTCGACTACCACGGCTTCATCGACGACCTCGCCCCCGCGGTCGCGTACCTGAAGTCGACCGGCGAGTGGTCCGACCCGCACCCGTGGCTCAACATCATGCTGCCCGACGGCGCCACCGACGCCTACGCCGCCTCGGTACTGGCCGACCTGACGACGGCTGACATCGGCGCGAGCGGCGTCGTCCTGCTCTATCCGGTGCCGACGAGCCGGCTGCGGACGCCGCTGCTGCGCGTGCCGGGCACCGAGCTGACGTTCTTGTTCGCGGTGTTGCGGACGGCGGCACCCGATACCGGCGCGCAGCCGGCCGCGGCGATGCTCGTGGCCAACCGCGAACTGTTCCTCAAGGCCCGGGCGCTCGGCGGGACCGTCTATCCGGTCGGGTCCGTCCCGATGAACGGCGACGACTGGCGTGTCCAGTATGGAGACCGGTGGGCCGCGTTCCGCGCCGCGAAGCGCCGGTTCGACCCTCACGGGATCCTGACTCCCGGGCAAGGGATCTTCGATCGCAGCGGCTCAAGGGTTTGACTCGCAGTTTTCGCGACCAGGAAGAACCCCGTGATGACCGGCCGGAACGTTTCCTTCGGAGAGTGCCTTCAGCAACGCGTTCAGGTGGGCGATGACACTTTCTCCCCGGCGCTCCCCGCACGTGGTGGCACCGCTCGGGTAGCTGCGACCCGCATCGGCTCAGGGCCGATGAATCAGGGCGCTACGGCGTGAAACCGTCCGTGCCGAGCATCGCCGTCGCGGCGCGACGGTGTCAGCCCAATGAGTAATGAGTTCGGCCAGCAGCGTGAGGCGTTGCCGGGAGTCGCCTACCGATCGCCGTGTGCGTGATGGGGGCCGTCGGTCTCGGTCTAAGCGCCAGCAGAACCTTGATTAACGTCGGATTTGGACGGCAAGCTAGGAGAACCTCGCCTTGACGTCTTCCGCATCTGGGTGGCCCAGCGCTTCCAAAATGCTCAGAGCCTGT
>JAEKKI010000026.1 GCA_019510485.1 Catenulisporales bacterium | reverse complement strand
CCAGCGGAACCCGCACACCGAAGCCGAAGGCCGTAAAGAGCCCTTCAACCAACCCACCCTCCGCAACCCGCAACCGCAACCGGCAACCGGCAACCGCAACCGCAACCGCAACCGCAACCCGCAACCGCAACCGGCAACCCGCAATCCCACCACCAAACCCGACCCCGCCCCCGAAAGATCGACACAGTGCCGCACTAGGCCGTCCCGCCCCGGTCACGTCGTGCTCAGCGAAGGCACAACGATGCGCAGCAGACGCCGCATCCGCTCCAGATCGACGTCGGCTGCCAGCAGCGTCAGCTCCGGCGTCTGGTCCGTGAAGGCGTCGACCCCGAACAGCAGCCGGGGCAGCTCGGGGTGGATGGCGAGCCCGATCAGCTCGTTCGCGACGCCGTTGGCCTCGTCGTCCGCGAGCCCTAGAGCGGTTCCCATATGTGAGGCGAGGTCCTGGACCGTGACTTCGAACAGTACGTCGTAGAGTCCCGCTGCCAGATCCGGCAGCCGCTCCGCCTCGGCGATGCCGAGGCGGAGCATCCGGCCGACCGAGGACCAGCGCAACAGCTGCACGAAGCGGCCGCAGTACTGCGCGATCGCTTCCAGCGGCTGCTCGGAGTATTCGGCGGGGGTGCGCATCCGCTCGCCGAACAGCGTGCGGATGCGTTCGATGACCGCGAGGAACAGTGCGTCCTTGGTCGGGAAGTGCGCGTACAGGGACCGTTTTGAGGTTTCCGCGCGCGCCGCGATCGCGTCCATGGAGGTCCGTTCGAAGCCGGACTCCAGGAACGCGAGCTTCGCTGTGTCAAGGATGTGCTCGCGTAGCGCTTCGCCGCGTCGTGCCATGGTGTCCGCCTTGAAGTATACGGTACAGTGTAGTTTACTTTCACCGATGCTGGATCGGAGTCGTTCGCCATGATCGTGATCACCGCCCCCACCGGACAAATCGGCAGCAAGATCGTCCCGGTGCTGCTTCAGCAGACCGAGCCGGTCCGGCTCATCGCCCGGGATCCCGGGAAGCTGCCCGCCGAGGTACGGCAGCGAGCTGAGGTCGTCGTCGGATCGCATCGCGACCGCGACGTCCTGGACCGGGCTCTCGACGGCGCCGACGCGTTGTTCTGGCTGATGCCGTCGTCCCCGACGGCGAGCAGCCCTTATGAGGCGTATGTCACCGCCTCCATTCCCGGCGCCGATGCCGTGGTGCGCCACGGGGTGTCCCGTGTAGTGATCGTCTCCGCGCTCGGGCGGGGATCGCAGATCTATGCCGGTCATATATCAGCCTCGCACGCGATGGAGGATCTGTTTCGCAGCACCGGCGCGCATGTGCGCGCGCTGGCCCTGCCCACGTTCATGGACAACATCCTCCGGCAGGTGGCCACGATCAGGGACGGGTTCATCTCCGGCACCCTCCCCGCCGATTTCGCGATGCCGTGGATCGCGACGAAGGACATCGCGGCTGTCGCCGCCGAGTATCTCCTCGACCACATGTGGACCGGGCAGGACACGGTGGATCTTCTCGGTGCCGAGGACCTGTCGTATAACGACATCGCCGACATCCTCACCAAGGTTCTCGGCACGCCAATCCGTTTCGAGGCCGGCGACCGTGCTGCCGTGAAGCAGCTCTTGGTCAGCCGTGGTTACTCCGAAGCCATGGCCCAGTCCGTGATCGATATGGACCTCGCCGGCGAACGGGGCATCAACAACGCCACGCCGCGTACTGACGGAAACACCACGCCCACCAGCTTCCGCGAGTTCGCCGAAACGGCCATCACGTTGTGATGTCCGCGCGCCGGCGCAGGGGTCGGAATGTGTCGCGGAGGATCTCGGCGAGCAGCTGAGGCTCGGCGACGGCCGGGAAGTGCCCGCCGCGGTCGTGTCCGGCCCAGCCGGTCACTGTGAAGTGGCGTTCGGCGAGTTCCTTGGGTGGCTTGGGGAACGGGACGCGCTCGCCGCCGAAGATGCTGACGGCCGTGGGCACCGATGGCGGGCTCCCGGCCGGCAGCGCGCTTCCCGGCGTGTGCCGGGCGGCCCAGTAGGGCTGTAGCGAGGAGGCGGCGGTCCCGGTGGCCCAGTAGAGAGTGAGGGTGCCCAGCAGCAGGTCCCGGTCGAAGGCGGTCTCGCCGTCGCCGGTGGTGCTGCTCCAGGCCTCGACCTTCTCGCCGATCCAGGCCGCGAGGGCGACGGGCGAGTCGTGGAGGGCCGCGCCGAGGGTGGTGGGCTTGGTGGCCTGCTCGTGGGCATAGCCGCCTTCCTCGGCGGTCCACGCTTCCGCTTCCGCGACGTACGCCTGTTCGGCGGGCGTCCACGGCGGTGGCGGCGTGGGGAGTCCGGGCGTGGCCAGGTGGATGCCGAGGACCGCGTCCGGGTGGGCGCGGGCCAGGCGTGCGGTGACTCCCGCCCCCAGGTCGCTGCCGTGCGCGGCGTAGCGCGGATACCCCAGGGCGTCGGCCATGATCCGGTGCCATGACGCGGCGACTGCCTCGGCGGTCAGGCCGCCGGGCGGGGGTGGCGCTGAGAAGCCGAAGCCCGGCAGCGATGGCACGACGACCGTGAACGCGTCGGCCGGATCGCCGCCATGTGCGGCCGGGTCGGTGAGCAGTGGCAGCAGCGGCAGATACTCGCAGAACGAGCCGGGCCAGCCGTGCGTCAGCAGCAGCGGCAGCGGGTCGGGACCTCGCCCCGGCGCGTGGACCAGGTGCACCGCACGGCCGTCGACGTGCGCCCGCAGATGAGTCAACTCGTCCAGCCGGGCTTGGAACCGCGCGACGTCGAAGGTCTGCCAGTCGGCGAGCAGCTGCGCGAGCCATCGCACCGGCACGCCCCGCTCCCAGCCCTCGGAGTCCGCTGGAGGCAGTCGGCGATGCTTGAGCCGATCCCGCAGTTCCTCCAGCGCCTCGGTGTCGAGCAGCGGTCGGAAAGATTCGACGGCGAGATCGTTTGTCATATCCCGAGTATCCCTGCCGGACGACCGGTGGGCCCGGCGATCGGTTCCCGGTCACACAGGTCTCGCTCCGGACCCTGAGAGCCGCCCGCGCAGGCGGGCGCCGAGGTCCTTCTCAAGGCCGCACCGGGCTTCCTGTTCGGCGGGCGGCGACGGCGACGGCGACCGCGCCGCCGCCGCCCGCCACGCCCTACGGTGTGACGCTCAACCGCCGCTGCCCCGGCACGACCGGCACCGCCGGAGCCACGTTCGCGCGCACGTTGAACACAGCACCCTGCGAAGGCCGGTCCGGCTGCGTCGCCGACACGACCCACGTCTGGCCGTCCGCCCCGGTGACCAGCACCTCCGGGCCGCTGCCGACAAAGCCGCCGAGTACTGGCGTCGCCGCCGGAGCCGGCAGCTGCATCGTCGGCTGGCCCGCGACCGCCACGAAGCCGTGCTTCGCATCGAACGCGAACGCCGAGACCGCCCCGGTGTTGCTCAGCGCCAAGAGCCGATCGGTCCCGCCGGCCCCGGCTTCCGCCAGAATCGTCAGCGCACCGCCGAGCGCCGGATCCACCGACAGCCCCTCGGCCTTCGCGGTCTTGCCCGCCGCGTCGACCGTGATCAGCTGCGCGTGGCCGGCCGCGTCGATGCCGACGAGCTGCGGCCCGCCGTTCGCGGTGAATCGGCCCCCGACCAGCCTGGTGTACGTCGCCCACGCCGCTCCGGTGATCGTGCCCTGATCCACGAGCTTCCCCGCGCCGTCGAACCCGTACACATGCGCGCTGCCGTCCTTGCGCACCGCGAGCAGCTGCCGTGCGTCCGCCGCGCCCGTGAAGTGCCCGGCCAGCAACGCCGTGACGTCCCCGAACCCGTCCGCGATCGGCTGCGGCGCGCCGAACGCCGCGTCCGAACTCCACGCGTAGCGCACCAGCCGCCCGGCGGCGTCGACCGCCACCAGGTCACTGTGGCCGCCGGTAGCCGAGGGCAGCACGGCGCGCGGCCCCGTCGCGGCGCCGGTGACGGTCACCGTCACCGGCCCCCAGGTCACGCTCCGCCCCTCGTGATCGCTGACCGTGATGCTCACCAGGTGCGGTCCCGCGGTCAGCGTCGTCGTGTCCAGGTTCAGGGCACCGTCCACCGTCGCCGGCAGGTTCTGCACGGGCGCACCGTCCACCATCAGCGTCGCCTTGTCCAGATCGGCGGCCGGCGCGGCGCCGACGTTGAACGGCACCGATCCGGTCAGCAGCGGGGTGTTCGGCGCCGCCACCGCGATGGTCAGCTGGTGGTTCGTCACGGTGATCGTGGTCGGAGCGGCCAGGGCCGAGATGGCGCCGCTGGCGGTGACGGCCTGCGCGCTGATCTGGTGCGCGCCGTCGGGCAGCTTCGTGGTGTCCAGCCGCAGCTGCGCGACACCGGCGGTCGAGTCGGCCGCGTCCGCCGGCTTGCCGTCGATCCAGTACCGGATCCGCGCCGAGGGGTGTTGCGGGTCGGCGTCCGCCGCGCGGACGGTGATCACCCCGGAGGCCAGACCGCCGACCGTGTTCGTGCTCAGATTCGGCGCCGCCGGCGGTGCCTGCAGGATCGCTGTCGAGGAGCCCTGGGTCTTGCCGCCGGCCGCGCCCCACGAGCCCTTCGCGCCGCCCTTGGCGGACGTCTTGCGCGCGCCGGCGATGTGCCCGCCGGCATCGGCGGTGACGGCGCCCAGCCGCCAGAACCGCGCCCCGTCCGGGGGCGTCCAGTCGTGCACGCCGACCAGCTCCGGCGTCGTGGGCCAGCCGACCCAGTTGGAGTCCACGACCGTGAACGACCCGTCGCCGTTGTTCTCCAACACGATCGCGGTGTGCAGCGGCGCCGAGTCGTCGTGGTCGCCGATCTGGATGATGTCGCCCTCGACGGCGTCGGCCGCGGCCACCGGGACGCCGCCCGCGGCGCTGAAGCCGACCTGGTAGTCCCCGCCGGGGTCCACCGGCCAGACCTTGCCGCCGGTGGCCAGCGCCACGACGCAGTCCACGAACTCCCGGCACTGGCCGGAGGCGAAGCGGTGCGCGTCCAGACACGCCTGGCCGCCCCAGCGGCCGGTGTAGGCCAGGGCGGTGGTGGCGATCAGGGTGTTGTCGAAGTGCCCGGCGCCGGCCTTCGGATGGGACGGCGCGGGGGTCGGCGTCTGGGTCGGACTCGGGCTCGGCGTGGGGGAGGGCGACGGGAGCTTGGTCGGCGCGGTGGGCGGCGGGGTCGGCTTCGGTCCTGGCTTCGGGTTCGTGATCGGCGCGGTCGGCGTGCCCGTCGCAGAGTCCGCGACGGCTGCGGTCGCCGAACCGGCGCTGACGACCGTGGTCAGCGCCATCCCGGCTATCAGGCGGCGGCGGATTCGTCGAGCCCTGGCATTCTTCGACATGGACAATGTTTCTATCAGCTACCGCGGACGAAGACGACGTACGAGGGGGCGGACAAATGTACATCGGGGGAATGGGACAAAGGTTCGAGTGAACAGTCCGCTCGCCGCGGCGTGTCCGGTACGCTACTGGGCGTGGCGGACCTTCATCAGCCCCCGAACTTGTCCCATCGCGACCCCGGCGCCGGCCGCGGTCCCGGCATCAGTGCTAACCCCGACGTCGCTCCCCTGGCCCCCGGCTGGGTCCCGCCGGAACTCGACACCACCCGCGCCCACTCGGCTCGCATCTATGAGTATCTGCTCGGCGGCATGCACTACTTCGACGTGGACCGCGAAGTCGCCGAGGCGACCCTGCGCCACGTGCCCCAGGCCCGCGCCATAGTCCGGGAGGACCGGGCGTTCCAGGTGCGCGCCGTCCGCCACCTCGCCGCGTCCGGCATCGCCCAGGTCCTCGACCTCGGCAGCGGCCTGCCCGGCATCGGAACCGGTGGCATCGGTGACGCGGCGCGCGCCGTGCACCCGCACGCCGGTGTCGTGTACGTCGACTACGACCCCATGGTCGCGGTCCACACCCGCGCCCTGGTGGCCGGTGCCGACCCGGCCCACACCGCGGTGGTGATGGCCGACGTGCGCCGTCCCGCGCAGGTCTTGGCCGACCCGGAGCTGCGGCGCGTGCTGGACCTGGACCGGCCGGTGGCGGTCTTGATGGCGGCGTTGCTGCACTTCATTTCGCCGAAGGAGGACCCGCACGCCATCGTGCGCGGTTTCCTGGATCCGCTTCCCGCCGGCAGCGCGCTGGTCCTGTCGCACGTGACCGACGGCGGCCATCCCCGCCAGGCCGAGGCCGGGCGCAGGGTGTGGGAGCGTGCCGCGGCGCGGATGTACATGCGGGACGCCGACGAGATCAGGGCCCTGTTCGCCGGGACGGAGTTGCTGGAACCGGGCCTAGTGCCGCGGCCGCTGTGGCGGCCGGACGGCGAGGTGCGGCAGGACTGGGCGGATATCTGGGGATTGGCCGGGGTGGGGATCAAGCGCTGAGCATCAGGTGCGAATCCTCGCGGC
Source organism: Catenulisporales bacterium (assembly GCA_019510485.1). Taxonomy (GTDB): domain Bacteria; phylum Actinomycetota; class Actinomycetes; order Streptomycetales; family Catenulisporaceae; genus Catenulispora. Next base: position 14,018 of record JAEKKI010000026.1, on the reverse strand, counting down.
GCCAAGATCGACCGAGTTCAGACCGACCCCCGTGAGCCGGCGCAATGAGCCGGCGCCGCGACCCTAAACCGCCGTCCGAGCCTGCCCCTCCTGCCGGGCCGCGGCGTTCAGCTGCCGCGCGTCCCGCACGAAATCGCCGTCGATCGCCGTCTTCACCGTGTACCGCAGCGTCTGCGACCCCGTCGCCTCCAGCGTGTCCGCGACGTGCCCGGCCGAGCGCGCCTCCAGCGTGGCCGCCACCGCGGTCGCGGCCTCCCGGCGGCTCAGCGCCTCCTGCTCACGGCACAGCAGCGCCGCCGCGTAGAGCACGAGCGCGCCGGGGCGGGTCATCGGGTGTTCGAGGCGGTAGGCGATCTGGCCGGCCACCCGGCCCAGCGGTTCGTCCGGATAGCGGTCGGCCAGATGGCGGCACGTCTTGGCGGCGGTGGCCAGCTCCTCGGCACTGACGCCGACCGCCGGCGGGACCCGCTCGGCCTCCTCGGCCGGCAGCAGCACGGCCAGTTGCGCGGCGAAGTCGTCGCGGTGGATCCGCCGGTCGGCGTAGCCGTAGCGACCCGCGGTGAGGACATCAGTAGTAGTCATCTCGACCTTCCACGACTTCGGCGCTGGGCGGACAACTCCATCATCGCGCCGTTGCCCGACCGGCGCCTGCCGCGTTCGCGGCCCTCACCTGGACGAGCGCGCCGCCGCGGCGGACGCATCGGCCCCGGACCACACGCCCGCTGAGGCCGGCATGTCACAAACGGCGCGGTCGCGTTCGTCTAGTGGGCATGACCGAGACACGACAGAACGACATCCACCAGCCGCTCACCCGTGTCCAGGCCGCCGTGAACGCCGGCGACCTGGAGGCGGTCCTGAGCCTCATCGACGAGGTCTGTGCCCCCGACCTGGTGCTGCACACGCCGGTGCCGTCCTCGGAGACCGGCCCGGCCTTGATGAAGGCGGTGTGGATCACGCTGATGGGGGCGTTCCCCGATCTGCGCGTCGACACCCGGGAAGTCATCACCGAGGGTGACAAGACCGTATACCGCAACGTCGTCACCGGCACGCATCACGGTACGTACATGGGTGTGCCGCCGACCGGCCGGACCGTCAGCTACGACGAGATCTTCATCGTCCGCGTCGTCGACGGGAAGATCGCCGAGGTCCGGGGCGTCGTCGACACCGCCGCGCAGATGCGGCAGCTGGGCCTGATCCCCGACCCGCACACGCCGGCCGGGTCGACGGCTCCAGCCGCTCCGGCCCGCGCCGCCGGGTCAAGAGAAGCAAAAGAGTAATAGCCACACCGAGTGTGACCGCGACCAAGCCGGGCATTGTGGTCGGGCGCACTCGGCAGCGAGGCAACGCGATACGGGTCCCGGCCGTCGGATAGGTGAACAGCACGACAGCGTCCGAGGAAAACCCGAGGTCGCGCGCGTGCACCGCGGTCGGGTCCCGGCGCGGTGCGGGACGTGTATGTCAAGCTGTAACCAGCGATACGACGGGATGGGAAGGTGTGGCCTTGCGTGGGCGTGGACGTGGGACGGACTCGCAGTGGATCACCCAGGAGTTCGCGAGGGCCGAGGACCTCGCGGCTGCCGGGCAGATGGAGCGGGCCCGCGACCGTTACGCCAAGCTGGCGCGGCGGTTGGCGACCGCCGGCGAGGACGTGCGGCACTACCGCGGCCTGGCCCTGCTCGGCGAGGCCGAGACCATCCTGGCGATGGGGATCTTCACCGACGCGATGGCCCGCTTCCGCGAGGCGTATCCGCTGCTGACCGAACCGTTCCGGCAGCTGCCGCGCTGGCTGGTGCGGCAGTTCGCCGAGGAGCGGATCCGGATCGAGGACGGCGACCTGCGGCCGGTGACCGACTTCCTGAAGGCGCTCGCCTACGGCACCGAGCCGGGGGACGAGGAGACCGCGGTCCGCGTCATCACCTGGCTGCAGGAGCGCTGCCTGACCGGCCCGAACGTCCGGCGCGAGGCCACGGCCCGGGCGGCGCTGGCCGCGCTGCCGGGCGTGGACTGGCCGGTGCTGGCGCTGACCACGATGCTGCGCCGCGACGGCCGGGTGAAGGAGGCCGAGGACCTGCTGGCGGTCTGGGTCCCCGGCGGCAGCGGCGAGCTGTGGTTCCGCTGGGGCATCCAGCTCAGCACCCTGCGACGCTACGACGAGGCGATCACCGCCTACGACGAAGCCGAGCGCCGCGGCACCGGCCCGGCCTCGCCCTGGTCGCGCGGGGCCTGGCTGCGCCCGGAGGCGATGCTGTTCCGCGGGCTGGCGCACCAGCAGATGGGCCGCACCGGGCACGCCGAGCACGACCTGCGCGCCGCGGGGGCCGCGGCGCCCCAGGACCCGCGCGTGCACTACTCGCTGGGCCGCCTGGCGGTGCAGCTCGGTGCGGACTACCAGGCCTGGAGCCACTTCTCGACGGCGCTGGCGGTGGAATCCGCCTTCGCCCCGGCCCGGCTGGGCCTGGCGCTGCTGCGCGAGCAGGCCAACCGCCCGGCCGAGGCGATCGCGCACTACCAGGCGGCTTTGCGGCACGACGGGAGTTCGCGCGCGGCGCGGATCCGGCTCGGCGCGGTGTTGCTCGCCGCCGGTCGCCGGGACGAGGCCGAGGAGCTGCTGCACCCGGAGGCGGAGACGTCGTCCTATTGGGGCGGAATGGCGGCGTTTCACTATGGATTGGCGCAATTACGGGCCAACGACCCGGCCGGGGCGTTGCAGACCTGGGAGCGATTGCGCACCGGAGAACTGCGCGATTGGATCGCCGTGGCGCGGGACCGGGAAGCTCGCAAGCGCCTGGCAACCGACCCGACGGCTGCGCGGTTGCAGTGGCAGCTCGCCCTGCTGGACGCACCCGAGGTCACCGAGCGCCGCGTCGCTCTGCGCGAGGCGGCGCTGCGGGAGGCGGCGTGGATGCTGCTGGCCGGACGGGAACTGGCCGAGCAGCGGGAGAAGGCGGCGGCGGCGCTGGACCTCGCGGCGTCGCTGCCGATCGCCGAAGGCGGCGACGTCCACCGGACCCGGCAGAACCGGTTGCGGGCGCTGGTCGATCTGGCCGGCGGCGAGACCGGACACCTGCCGGACTTCCTCGGCGCGAACGGCTCGGTCCGCGACCGCTGCCATCTCGCGGTCGCCGCACTGGTCGACGGCCGCATCGAACAGGCGATGGCGTTGCTGGTCGACCTGCCCGCCGGCCCGGACTGCGATCCGGAGATAGCCCGGCTGCGGGCCCTGGTCGCCGAGCGGACCGGGGACTGGGCTGAAGCAGTGCACTGGTATGAGCGGTTCCTGAGCAACGACGTGGCCGCCGTCGGCGGGGACGCGGCGGACGGTCCGGCCGATGAGGAATCCGACTTCGACCCCGAGTACGAACAGGCCAACACCCTCACCCTGGACATCAACGAGATCGCCCTGGTCGGCGCGCGGGCGGCCATCGAGAAGGCGCAGGCGGCGGCCGCGGCCGAGAATCCCGGCCCGCCGTGCGCGACCGCCGTCGGCGTCGAGTGCACGCGGGCGGCGGCGGCCAGCTGCGCCGGCTGCGGCCGGGAAGGCTGCGACGCGCACCTGTACAAGCCGGCGGAGGCGACTTCGTACCGCTGCGAGCGGTGTGTCGAGTCGGCACTGCACGCCCTCCTGTACGCCGCGCGCCGCGCGGGCATACCCGGCGAAGCCGAACACACCTTGAAGAAGTGGGCCGACGCCCTCAACGGCCACGACCTCACCCGGAAACTACGCCGCCAGCTCGCGTTGGTGCGGGCCGAGGTCGGCGATCTGGACGGCGCCCTGGAGCGGCTGCCCCCCGACGCCGAGGCGGAGCGCGTCGACCTGCTCATCCGCCGCGCGGCCGAGGCGATCCGCCGGGGCGAGCCGTACCTGGCGCTCGGGGACTTGCGCGGCGCGTTGCGGATCCAGCCCGAACAGCCGCAGGCGCTGGCCGCTCTCGACGCGCTCGCCGAGTACGAAGCGCGTCAGCATGCTGAGGAACAACGGAACACCGAGGCCTTCGAGAGCTACCTCGCCCTGGTGCGGGACGACCCCACGAATCCGAGGCTGCTGCACGCGCTGGGCCTGGCCGCGTTCCGGCTCGCCCGATCCACCGGCGAGGCGGGGTATTGGGACTGGGCCATCGGCTGCCTGGTCTCGGCGCTGTACGCACCCGATTTCCGGCCGCGGGCCACCGGTGCGGCGCCGGAGGCGCTGGCCGGCGGCCAGGAGCGGTTCGCCGCCGATCGCGGGTTCCTGATCGGGGAGCTGCGGGACGCCCTGCGGGCCGTCGACGAGGCCGAGCACCGGACCGGCGACGAGATCGACGCGTGGACGGTCCGGCTCGGCATGGACGTGTTCGCCTGCCAGACCAACCCGATCCTCAGCCCGACGCTGGACCGGCTGCTGCGGGGGCAGCCGGAGACGCCGGCGCTGGTGGAGTGGCGGGAACTCGCCGACATGATGCGCGCCGCGGAATCGGCCGAGATGGCCAAGGCCGCGGCTGAGGGCGAAGAAGACCTCGAGCGTCAGTGGACTGTCTGTCTCTACGGCGCGTTCGGCCCCCATCACTACCTCTACGAAGACGGGCGATTCGCGGCGGCGATCGCGGCCTTGGACGCGGTGCCGGGGGTGGACCGCGACGGGGAATGGACCGCTCTGCTGCGCAAATCCCTCGTGATGCGAGGCATGGAACTGCACCTGGACGAGCAGTGGGCCGAAGCGCTGGAATGCATAGCCAGGGCGGCATCGCTGACCCCTGATGTGACGCCGGAGGCCGAGCTGGTCGAGATCGCGGCCGAGTCGGGGCTCAACGCGGCCCGGGCGTTGCTGGGACGGCCGGTCCGCGGTGCTTCGCAGGACCTTGAGGCTACGACGGTCGAGCTGGGCCCGGCCGCGGCGACGGTGAAGATCGACACCAAGGCCGTCGTCAACGCCACCGCCACGATGAACGCCACAGCCAAGACGACGGAGATCGCCGCACCCGTCGCCGACGACTGGCAGGGCGTGATCGACGTGCTGGAGCGCGCGCTCATCGTCGCGCCGGACGACGGGGACCTGCGGGCCGATCTCGGCGTGGCCCACACGCGTAAGGCCTCAGAGCTGCGGGACGTGCAGAAGGACTACGTGCTGGCACTGGCGCACGTGCGGCGCGCACTGGATCTGGTACCCGAGGACCCGGAGGCGGTCGCGCTGCTGGAAGTGGTGCTCGCCGAGCGCGCAAGGGCGCTGACCCGCCCGGGTCCCGACGGGGACCTGCTGGAGGCGGTGCAGTGGTGGCAGGAACTGAGCGAGATCGATCCGAAGCCGGAGTACCAGAGCGGTCTGTCGCGCGCGCTGGCGCTGCTGGCCTGCTCGGCGGCGCTGGCCGGCCGCCGTCCGCTGGCCCTGGACCGCATGGCCTGGTCGCTGCTGGCCGATCCGGAGTGGAGCGGCGAGGCCGACGCCGAGGCGCCGCGCCAGATCGCGACCCAGCTCATCGCGCAGGCGATGGACGACGACCGGCCCAAGCCGTTCCACGAGCGCGCGGTCCGCCTGCGCACCGCGCTGGCCTACCGCGACACCCCGGAACTGCGGAACCTGATGATCGCGCTGTGGAAGAACGAGGCGACGTTCCAATACGAGATGCGCCATTATGGGCTGTGCGCGGCTCTGCTGGAGGAGGCGGTGCGACTGGCGGAGGACCCGAACGCCACCTTGAACCTCAACCGCACCCCCGCTGCCGACGGCATGCAGCCCTTCCACTGGCACCGCTACCCCAAAGCCAGAAGCCTGCTCAAGCGCACGGTCGACCACTACCCCGACGACGACGAACTCCGTGAACTCCACGCCCGCAGCACTGCCGACGACGACCCCGCGAGCACCTGATGCTGTTGAACGAACCGACGCCGCATACTGTCCTGACCATTTCCGAGGAACCTGCCGCGCCGCCGAGTGCGGAGGCTGAGACGACGAGGCTTGACGTCATCGGCGTGGCCGCGGCGCTGAGCGCTTCCGGCGGTGATTCCGGCTCGGCCGGGAACGCTGCCGAGCCCGAGCCGGCGGTGAGCGCCGAGTCCGCGGCCGCCGAATCCGGTGAGCCCGCGGGCGTTGCCGATGCTGCGATGCTGTCCGAGCAGGCGAGTTCTGGCGACCTCGCGGTGAGCGCCGATGCCGATTCTGTCGAGGCCGGGCCCGGTTCTGAATCCGCGGGCGCCGACTCTGCCGAGAGCTCGCCGAGCACCGACAGCCCGACCGTCTCCATCCGCCGCCCCTCGACGGCCGTCGCCCTCCCCGAGACCGTCGCCGAGGTCGTCGCGGTCGTCGACGCCGCCTCCCGAGCCATCGCCGCCGCCGAGGACGCCGCCCGGATCGTCGCCGCCGCGCATGAGCGCGACGCCCTCCGCCGCCCCACTCCGCCGCCGGTGCTCGATCTGCGCGAGCCCGCGCCGCCGGCGCCGGTGGACGGGGTGCTCGATCTGCTCGCGCCGGTGCTGGAGCGGCCGCTGTTGGTAGTGGAGCGACCCGAGTTGCCGTCCGCGCCGGATCTGATGGCGCTGCATCGCGCGGAGTTCGAGCAGGACTTCGCCGAGCCGCCGGTGGTGCCCGCCGGCGACGAGCCGCCGATACCCGTGCGGTTCGGGCCGGGGCTGGCCGTGCTGCCGCACATCGACTTCCCGGTTTAGCCCCAGTGCTTGAGTGCGGCCCCTGACGCCCGTCTTGCCGTCAGGGGCCGCACTCGCTCATGGGCCGATCGGCTCCGTACCCGGTGCGCTCACCCCCAGTGGTCCGCCGGCCAGCTCGGGTTCCGCGGGTCGACCACCGGCGGCAGCGGCTTGTGGTGCGGCTTGATCAGATACGCGATGCCGCCCGAGCCGTGGCCGGGGTTGCCGTTCGCCTTGGTGTAGTTCGTGCGCAGCCAGACGGTCTCGAACATGCGGCGCGGATAGACGGTGTAGACGTTCGAGTCGCTGCTGCTCGCCGGGTCGTTCACGATCACGTCGCCGTTGTCGGCGAAGCCGATCACCGTCCACAGGTGGCCGTCGCTGGCGTAGTAGCCGTTCTCGGCCTTGGTGAAGGACTGCGAGGTCACCACCGGGAACCCGGCGGCGACGAGGACTTCGAGCTCCGTCAGGGAGTTGAGCCGCACGACCATCGCGTCCAGGCCGTAGGAGGCGGCGTAGGCGCAGGTGAAGGGCCAGTTGCCGGTGCCGTCGTAGCCGTAGTCGTAGCTGTAGCGGGCCGCGTGGTCGACCGACGGATCGGCGAAGCCGGGATCCACCCACGACAACTGCGCGGCGGTCGGAGCCTTGCCCCAGTACTCGACGACCATCTCGGTGGACGTCGGGCTGCACCACGCCTCACCGCCGCCGCCGTACTGGACGTACTGGCCCTTGTGGATGTTCTGCGCGTAGGGCTTCACAGCCAGCGTGATGCCGGTCGCCGGGCCCGGCGCGGTGGCGGGCACGGTGGTGCGCTCCGGCACGGCGGAGGCCGCGGCCCCGATCTGCCACACCCGCGGGCTGGCGTGGGTGCCGACCCGGCGCAGCAGTGTCAGGCGCAGCCGGTAGGCGCGCATCACGTGGCCGGCAGCGGCGTTCCAGGTGTCGGTGTCGATCTCGCCGTACGCGTTCGCCTGGCCGTTGACGGAGGTGCGGTCGATGTCGCCGTCGTCCAGCGCCCAGACGCCCATCACCCACGTGTCCTGATGCCCGTCCTCCATCGTGGCGAGCAACTCGACCTTCAGGAACGTGCCCTTGGGCGTGTCGGCGTTCCAGTGCGCGGTGAGCTGCGTGGCCCCGAAGCCGAGCCGCCGCGACGGCGAGGTCCAGGTGGCGTACTCGTACTCGCCGGTCGTCTTGAGGTACGGATCGGTGTACGGAACACGTGCCACCGGCTGCCCGATCACGACCCCGAGGCGCGGCCCCGGGAGCGGCAGGACGCCCTCCGGCCGGCCGGAGACGAAGTCAGACCACGAAGTCCACCGGTCGAACCGCACCCGCGCCCCGTCCGAAGTCCCCGAAGCCGCCGCCGCCCCCGATGCCGCCGCTGTTCCCGCTCCCGCGAATCCCATCGCCACCGCCCCCGCGACCGCACCGCCGGCGAGCACCGCGCGTCGGCTCACCCCGTCACCCGTATCGTGCCGATCCGCCCTGCCCGCTGCCGACATCCGTCCTCCAAGACCGCACAACTGACTGGAATCCACGTTGAATGCTGTTGAAGATAGCTCTGATCTGCCGGAAGCGGAAGTAATTCCGCGCCGAGAGCCTTCGGATCATGACCGGTGCGCAGACGAAAAACGGGCCGCGCGACCAACGTCGCGCGGCCCGCCGTCTCCTGGCGGCCATCGGCTAACGGGTTCGATACCGCCGCCACGTCACCAGCGCCGCGCCCGACGCCAGTGCCGCGATCGCCGCGATCCCGTACGGCGTCACCGAGGCACCGGTCTTCGCCAGATCGCCGCTGGGCGCCGCGGATTCGGACGCCGTCGCGCTGGGCGTCGTACTCGGTGCCGAACTCGGCGTGTGCGAAGGGGACGGCGTGTGCGAAGGCGTCGGCGAGTGCGACGGCGAAGAAGACGTCGGTGGCGGGGGCTGCGTCCGCACCAGCGGACCGCTGCCCATCCACGTCTCCGTCGTCGCGTTCTCCGTCGCCGGCGTGTAGTGCACCGGCGCCTGCTGAGCCAGCGTCACCGCCTTCGGCAGCGCCTTGTACGTGCTCTGGAACTTCTGCTCCGGAATCGGCGCCTTGGGCGTGTTCGTGAAGTACACGCCGCCGGTCGTGTACGTGAACTGCTCCGGCACCCCGTCGACCGGATACGTGATCTCGAACGTGGCGTCACCGTTCTTGTACGAGTTCACGTAGTCCGCATACACCTTCTGCGGATCCCAGGAAGTACGTGCCGGCCACTTGTTCACGTTCCCGCTGTTGATGACGCCGTGGTACGCGCCCGCCTTGGTCTTGTCCCGGTCGCGCAGCCATTCGGCGACGATCCGGCTGGCGTAGACGCGGCGCAGGTCGGCGAACCGCGGGTCGCTGTTCACGATCTCCTGGGCCTTGGGCACGATCACCTTCTGGAAGATGCCCAGGTTGTAGTCCTGGAGCTCCTGCGGCAGCGTGCACGGTTGCCCGTGCGCCGGCGGCGTCTTGATGATCAGGCGTTCGGCCTGCACCTTCAGCGGTGTCTGCAGCACATACAGCTCGTTGCCGGACTCACGGACCGTCGCGGTGTCGGGCTCGATCCACACCCGGTACGTGCCGGTGCACGGCGGTGTGTCGTTCGTGCCCTTCTGTTCCTTCCAGTACTCCTTGCCGGTCGGGTTCTCCGGGTCCTGGAGGGTCGAGACGGTGTGCTTCAGCGTCAGATCGGAGGTGAGCATGACGCGGCCGGCGTCGGTGGTCGCCAGCGTGGGATCGATGATCTTGTCGGGCTGGTCCGGGTTCAGGTTCACCCAGAACGACTGCGGGTTCAGCGCCAGCCAGGTGAACATCGTGTCCGACGTCAGCTGTGCGTCCCGCAGGCCGCCGAACGACGGGGTGTCGCTGACGTTGTCGCCGGCCCGGAACGAGTACTGGACCCCGGCGCTGCCCGGCGCGTCGGAGACGTACCGCAGCTCCATGCTGGAGAAGTCGATGCCGCCCGGCGAGATCGGGAGCTCGTCCGCGGTGCCCATGAGTTCGCCGAGCCACTGGTCGGCCTCGTCGATCACCTCTTGTTCCGCGGCGTTCTCCCCGGAGCTGCCGATCAGGTCGTTGAACGCGCCCTCGGACGGGTTCTGCTCCGGTTCGGGTTCGAGGATCTGATCCTCCGGCAGGTTGGCGATCGGCTTTTCCGGGGTGGTCATCTCCGGTGTGGCCTCAAGGTGGAAGGGTTCGTTCAGGCCCGCGTTCTTCAGGGCTCTGATAGCACCGCGCGTCGGCTTGCTGCCGAAGACGTACTGGATCCGGTAGCCGGTCCGCGCGGTGATCCGGGCGTCCTTGGCCAGCTGCCGGGCGTCGACGCGGTTCCCGGACTTGAACTCGTACGCGATCTTCTCCTTGTGGTTGACCGCGTCGAAGGTCCGGTCCTCCTCGGCGCCGGGTATCTGCTCCTGGCACATCCAGTCGTCCCCGCCGAGGCCGATCGTCTCGGTCGCGTACTTCTCGAACGCCTTGCCCCGGTTGTTGTTGCCCATGTTCGGGACGTACCGGTTGAGCCACTTGGTGAACGGCAGCGGGTTCCGGCCCTTGGCCTTCTGGTCCGCGACGTAGCGGTTCCAGGCGGCGAAGACGTGCTCCGGCGTGCCGATCGTCTTGCCGGTGGTGTCCGTGCCGTAGGACTTCAGGACGTCGGGGTCGCTGGGCAGTTGCAGGCCCCGGGCGTTCACGCCGAGGTTCTCGTACTGGTAGCTGTCGAGCGGATAGCTCGGTGCGGTGCCGCCGCCCGGTGTGAACCCGGGAAGCTGATCCGCCGGCGGTGTGGGATTGGTGATGGTGAACTCATCGGCGCATTTGGTGCCCGCCGCATGGGCCGGCGTGGCGGGCCAGCCGACCAGGGCCACGAAGATGGCCACGACCGCCAGGAATATGGCGGTTCTCGATCTGTAGATGTTCCCCGTTGTAGTGCGATGCACGCGATCCTCCTCGCGCACAGGGATCGCCACCGGCTCCTAGTCAGCGACGAAGCCCCCATGCCTCATCGTTCCTTTCGGAGCGGCCACCTTATCAGCATTGCAATATATGCGTCCTGAGAACATGTGTACGGTCCGATCTCGGCGATATCGTCCTTGGTAGATTGGGGTTATGGCCGATGAGCGCGATGGGCGCGGTGGGCACAGCGAACACGGCGGGCACAGTGAGGTCGCGAACGGGCACGCCTCGCTCGCGGACTGGCTCCAGGCGCTGCCCCCGGTCCTGGACCGGTTGGGCTGGTTCGTCCCCGCCGGCTTCCGGCCCGACTTCTCGGCCGATTCCCTGGACGTCGTCGAGGCCGTACTCGCCGAGCAGGTGACGCTGGCCCCGACCGGCGAATGGCCCGCCGACACCGGACTGGTGGAATCGGCGAGCGCCTACCTCGGCGAAGCGCTGCTGCGAGTGGCGGGCGGCCGGTGGGACTGGGACGCGGATCCGTCGAGCCCGACCCACGATCTGCCGCTGGTAAGGTTCGACGACACGTTGGGGCTGCCCGCGGCGGCACCGTTGCGCCTGCTGATCGACGCCCGCCGGGCCGGTACCGGCGTCGAACTCCGCGCGGCGCACGAGCGGCTTCAGCGAGCCGTCGCCGAATATCAGAGCTCGCACCCGGGCTGGAAGCCCGCGCAGCAGCCCGAGCCGGCTCCGCCACCTCGCGATCCCTGGCTGACCGACTGGCTGGACCGACGCGCGAACGCATTCCCCGCATGGTCCGAGGCCACCGGCGAAGCCGGTGCCTGGGACTTCGCGCGAGGCTCCATCGACCGCCTCGTGAACCTGGCCCTGCGACGGCTCACCACCGTCGAGGAGTTCACCGCGGAGCAGAACGCGGAATTCGTAGAGGGCGCCGCCTGGTACCTCGGCGAGACGGTCCGGCGCTCGGCGACCGGAACCTCCTGGCAGTACCAGCCGGTGCCCGACGGATACAAGGACGCCCGCGACTATTACGCCCAAACCGGCGACGCCTGGGCCGGATCGCCGTACCTCCTGCGGCAGCCGGAAGGCTCGATGGCCGACCCCCGCAGCCTGCTGAAGGTCGCCGTCATCCGTAAAGAGCCGGACAGCGTCGGCAATGCTCTGGCACCCTTCTTCCTGTAAAGGCCCCTGCGTGGAGGAGGAGGGAGCGCATGCCTATCGCCATGAGGAGATCGACGAGCTGGCGGATCGCCGCGCTGGTTACCGCGGTCGGACTGGCAGCCGGCTGTGGGGGGAGCAGCGGTTCGCACACCACGTCCGTCGCCAAGAGCACCGACACCAAAGGCGGCAGCGGATCCGGTGCTGCCTCCACCACCCCGAGCCCGGCGCCGACCACCAGCACGTCGACCGCTCCGCCGCCGATATCCGCCGACGACTTCAAGAAGCGTTTGCAGACCATCAACACCGCGCTCGTCCCGGACGTCGCGGCCGTAGGCAGGGCGCACAGCGTCGCCGACATCTCCGCCGCCCTGGACAAACTGGCAAAGGACTCCCAAGCTCAGATCTCTCAAATCCCTGACAACCTCCCGCCGAACGCGATGGCCGCCGGCGGTGAGCTGTCCGACGCGTTGAAGGATCTGAGCAGCTCCGCGGCCGACGAGAAGGAGGGCGCCGGATCGAAGGTGTGCGCCGGCGGTTCGGCGGCAGCGGTGCTGAGCCGGTCCGACGGTGCCGGCCACGTGCGCACGGCGGCTCAGCACCTGGCCGCCGCCGATCCCGCCTACGCCAATACCCTGACCTTCCTGCCGGCGCCGATCCAGGACCAGAACCGCCGCCTGACCTCCGGCACGGTGCTGCGCCGCGCGTCCGGGCCGGGCAAGCTGACCATCCACACCGCCGACGAGGACGCGGTCATCACCCTGACCCACGTCGGCAGCAAAACGCCGGTCGCCTCGATCTACGTCCAGTCCGACAGCACCCAGGACTTGAAGGGCGTGCCCGGCTCCACGTTCGAGGCCTACATCGCCTACGGCTCCGACTGGGACAGCAGCGCGCACGCGTTCACCCGCAACTGCGCGTTCAGCAAGGCAGACTCGAAGTTCGACTTCAGCGGCTCCGACTGGGAGCTGACGCTCTACAAGGTCGTGAACGGCAACATGGAGGAGATCCCGGTGGATCCCAATCAAGCGCCGCCTCCGTGATCGGCTGACGAGCCGCTCGTGAGAGCGGGCGCTTAGAAGCCGCCGATCCCGGCACCGTGTAACGCCGGGTCGGCGGCTTCAGCGTCGTCCATCGAATCCGTCGGGTCCGCCGGCTCCAACTCCAGCGCGGAGATCGGCAGCGTGAGCGATACCTCGAACCCGCCGTCCGGGTTCCGCCCCGCCGACAGCTCGCCGCCGTACAGCGCCGCCCGCTCGCGCATCCCGGTCAGTCCGACCCCGGACCCGCTGTGCCGCGCCGCCTGGGTGATCGCGGCCGCAGGCAGCTGGCTGCGCTGCGCCGGAATGGCGTGCGGGCCGGTGTCGGCGATCGTCACCCGGACATGTTCGGGCCCGTATTCCAGGCGTACTTCCACCGACGAGCCCGGCGCGTGCTTGAGCACGTTGGTCAGCGACTCCTGAACCACCCGATACAGGCACAGCTCGATACCGGCCGGCAGCGGACGCTGATGTCCGGCCACCGTGTACCGCGAAGGCGTCCCCGACAATCCCACCCGTTCGATGAGCACCGGGAGCTGCGCGACGCCGGGTGCCGGGGGATCGGACGTGCCGGCGCCGGTGCCCTCGTCGTCGTCCGGTCGCAGCAGGCTGATCAATCGCCGCAGCTCCGCGAGCCCCTCGCTGCCGACCTCCGAGATCGCCCGCAGCGCCCGGTCGGCGGTGTCCGGCTCCTTGTCGAGCACGAAACGCGCCACCCCGGCCTGCACCGCGATGACCGAGAGGTGGTGCGCGGTGACGTCGTGCAGCTCGCGCGCTATCCGGATCCGCTCCATCAGCACCGCGCGCTGCTCCCGGTCCCGGTGCCGGCGCTGCTCCTGCTCCTGGTACTCCGCCAGCAGCGCGCGGCTCTCCCGCAGCCGCTTGGCGCCGACCCCGACGATCGCCACCGCGACCACCGACGTCGCGGTGGCGAGACATATCCAGAGCATCCCGCCAACCTAGGGAGCACATCGCCGACTTGTCCCGGGCCGGCGTGCGTTTTCAGCCGAACGGGTGTAAACCCTTGCGGTATGCCGACTGCCGCGATCGATGGACATCGGACCCTGATTGTCAACCACAGGGGAACGCGTCGGGGCTACCCTGCCTGAAACCCTGGACCCGCGCGGAACGCAGAGCGACGCGCCGAGTACATGTGCGGAACAATGCAAAAAGCTGGGTGGCAAGCGATGAGGTTCGTCCATCGGGACGCGGGTGTCGAACGCGACATGGAGCTGCGGCTCGGCCGCCCGGACGCGGCGGTCGCCGAGCTGGCGGCGGCGCTG
>JAEKKI010000025.1 GCA_019510485.1 Catenulisporales bacterium | reverse complement strand
GCCGCGGCGAGGCTCGGCAACTGGTCGAGGTACGCGGTGGGGTCGATGACGTTGCCCATGTCGTTGGCCGTCAGGCTGACGTACTTCATCGGCTTGTAGCTCTCCAGGCCCTTGTGCTGTTCGGTTTTCGACTCCCCGCAGCCTTTCATGAGGCCACTCGGGCGGGCAGGGCGCGGCGGTGTTCGAGGTGGAGCAGGACCAGGGCGGCTTGGGCCAGGCGGGTGCCGTCCAGGAACCAGCGGATTACCAGCACGGCCTGCCGGTAGCCGCCCAACGCCCGCCGGCCCCGGCGGGTGCCATGTTCCAAGCGGCGCAGCATCAGCAGGTACGAGGCGAGCGCCTAAAGCGCCACCGAGCATCCTCCTCGCAAACACGTCACCGGCGCCGCCCCCTTCGAAGCACAGTAAGCGTGACCAGAGACAGTAGCCGCCGCGGCATTAGCACTCACCCGGACAAAGTCAGTCCCAGCCAAACCTTCCAAAGAACTCGCCACGCCAGCCGTGAGAAGCGCCGGCACGTGGAGAACAACCGCTCCGTCAGAGCCAGTCGTCGCCACACCGAGCGAGATTCCCCGACTGGAAGTCTGGCCGGGCGGCTGACCCCAGCCCCAGACCTCGACCGTCACACCAGCGACCGGCTTACCCGAAGCAGTCACCGTAGCGTTGACATCGAACGCCACCCTCGCATCCGTCAGCTGCGGCGAGACCACCCGAACCGCAGTCGCCTGACATCCGGACGACCCTGACGAGCACCCCGCCGGCAGCACCATCGCCGCAGCGACCAGCACGGCCAAAGCCGCCACCTTGACCCGACGCCTGAACCTCAAGGCTGGTACCTCAAATCAGCCGGCGGCGATTTGGTGCTGAGCAGGTTACAGATATGGGCATCGGGCGTGCTGCCAAGGGTCATCGGCTGTGCCACGTAGCTGATCGTCTGCGCCGTCGTGACCGATGTGAGCGCGTTCGCCAACCCGTAATCCGCCGGGCCCGAATAGTGGGCGACACCGTCGGCGCCAGTGACCGCGCCGGCGGCGTCCACCCGGGAGCCGCCGGGCACGATCCCGGTGAACGCGATCCGCACTCCGGCAACCCCCTTGCCATCGGAGGTCAGCCTGGCCGACAGGTCCAAGCTGATCTCCGCCGCGACCGGGCCCGAGCCGGTGCGGTGCGCGGTGCCCGCCGTGGCCGTCAGCTTGGTGTCGCACCCGCCGCCGCATCCGGTGACGGTGACTGCCACCGGCGTCGGGATGAGCAGGGCCGCCATCAGCAGAATGCCGAAACGGTGCTTAGGAGCAGGGGCCACTCGCGCCTCCGCCGCTGGCCGGGAAGGGGCTGAGCCCGAAGGATACGGCGATGTCGAGCAATTGCGCGTCTTCCGGGGAGAGGTTCGGGTCGAGCAGCGAGAAGATGAACTGCCTTGTACCGGTGTCGTTCTGCGGCGGCAGGACCATTGCGCCGGCCAGGCCGCTGTTCGCCGGCGGGATGAAGCGGCCGACCAGACCCGGAGTGTGCGTCACATGGTATGTTCCCACGCCGACGCCGAATACCTGGATCTCGAACACGCCGACCTCTCGCTCGGTCATGTCGTAAACATGCGACACGATCGACGTCGCCGGGTTGTCCGGGGAAAGGTCGATGGTGTGGTCGTACAAAGCCGGGAGCACGTCGTTGTTGAACTTCTTCGCGACGACGTGGATGTGCGCGTCGAGGACGGCCTTGATCTTCGGGAACACCACGCTGAACCCGTCATATTCGCCCTCGACGCCGATCGCGAGATAGCTCGTCGCCGGCACGAGGTGGACCCGGGTGAAACCGTCCGCCTCGACATAAGTCTGCTGGATGTCGACGCTCGGCACCGCGACATAGCCGTCGGTGTGGAAGCCGAGCAATGTCACCCCGGCGCATTCGACCTTCTGTTTGATGTCCGGGATGTCGATCCGCTTGGGCGCCTGGATGCTGATCGACCCGCCGAGCACGAGGCTGCCCGTCTTCTCCGGTGTCGACGTCAGCGTGGTTTCGTAGGTGTCGAACGTGGCGTTGTGCGTCGTCTGCTCGGCGATGTGCGTGCCGAGGTCGGTGAACCCCGCGAAGATCTCGTGCACCTGTCCGGGGAAGTCCTTGAGCGCCAGCAGGGCGTCGACCTGGACCGAGCCGTCCAGGCCCGCCGCGGACGAATCCGCGGTGACGATCGGCACCTTGATCGCGGTGCCGCTGCTGTCGGTGCCCTTGACCGCCAGGTCGACCGACTGCGGCACGTCCGACAGGGTGGCCAGGGCGGAAGCCCGCTGGCCTCCGTAGGTGCCGGTGACCTCGGCGGTGAGGCCGGTGATCGGCGCGCTGTTCCTGACGGTCAGGGTGCTGTTCGTGCCGAACTCGCCGCTCACGTCGAACGTCTGCGGCAGGTCCGTCGCGGTGAGCTCACCGCGCAACGTGCCGAATTGCGTGTTCGTGGCGGCTTCCGCCTCGGCCACCAGCGACCCGACGGGCCCCGACGCCGAGTAGTGCAGATGGAGCTTGCTAGTGGCCGCCTGGTCGAAGGTGAACGGGCCGGCCGTCAGGTCCAGCGGCGACGGCAGGTTCTTGAACTCGACGTAGCCCGCGAGGTGCGACACCGTCGCGATGAGGCCGTCCAGCTGCACGAAGGCCCGCAGCGGGACACCGCCGGGCTGGTAGCCGTTGACGGTGACGACGCCGGCCGGCAGGTCGACGGTGATCCCGGTCGGCACGCCGGGCAGGCTCACCGTCGCGACCGCGCCGAAGCACGCGGCGAACACCGTGCAGAACGGGCTGTTGTCCTGGGCACACCCGCCGCCGGTGGTGCAGGAGCGGGCGCGGACCGCGGCGCCTTGTTGGTACAGCGGTGCGCCGCTGATCTGCGAAAGAGCGGCGACCTTGCCGACGTGGGCCTCCAGCAGCAGGCCGACCGGGTGGTCGGTCTGGTAGGTCAACTTGGCTCCGGTGACCGTGACCGTCAACGTGTTCGGCGTGTCGATGAACCCTGCCACCGCCAGCCTGGTGTCGTCCTGCCCGCCCGCCGCGAGCACCACGTCGCCGTCCAGCGCGACGTGTGCGGCGCCCATGGCCAGGGCGAAGGTCTGCCCCGGTGAGGCGTTCGAGTAGGAGACGCTCGACAGGTCGTTGATCTGCGCGCTGGCGTCGAGATCGCCGGTGCTCTGCCGGTAGTGGACCGCCAGGTGCGGTCCGCTCGGCGCGGTCGCGCCGCCGTTGTTGGTGATCGCGGCCGCGGCCTGCCGCAGCGGCCCGGACAGGCCGCGGAACCGGAAGGAGCCGCCGGCGTAGTCGGCGTCGAACTTGCCCGGGATACCCAGGACGTTGAGATACGCCGACCAGGTCCGCCCCTGGTACGGCACGTGGGCCAGCAGGTGCACGCCGCTGATCGGCGCGGACATGTTCGCCTCGATGTGCTGCCCGGCCAGGTCGGCCGTCACGTCGGCGGTCGCCGGGACCCCGGTGACCGACCCGTCCAGGTAGCCGGTGGTCGGGCTGGTGACGGTGATGCCGATCGCGTCCACCGGCGCCGAGTCGTCGACGTGCACCACGGTCGAGGATCCGAACTGGCCGCTGACGTGGAAGCCGGCCGGCAGCTTCCCGGCCGTGGCGCGGGCCCGCAGCTCGGGGAACTGCGCGTTGGTGGTCGTCGCCTGGCCGTCCAGGGTCAGCGACCCGAGCGGCGCCGAGGCCGTGTACTTGGCGTCGACCGAGGAGCCGTTGAAGTTCATCGGCCCGACGGTGAAGTCCACCGGCGAGGGCAGCCCGGACAGCGTGGCCAGGGCTCTGATATCGGGGAGCGAATCGATGAGGCCGGCCAGGCGGACGTAGGCCTGCAACGCCGAAGTGGGCGGCGCATATCCGGTGACCGCCACGGTCCGCGCCTGTGTGTCGACCGTGACCGAGGTGGGCAGGCCGGGAAGGTTCAGAATGGCGGTGAGCCCGAAGCAGTGTCCTGCGAACACGGTGCAGAACGGGCTGTTGTCGCTCGCGCATCCGGCGCCGCCGGAGCACGCCGCCGCCATCGCGCTGACCCCGTTCGGGAACAACGGCACAGCCGTGGCGTTGATGGCCGCGACCTTGCCCAGCCGCACTTCGAGCTCGATCCCGATGTGCTTGTCGGCGCTGTACGTCAGCTTGCCGTTCGAGGAGGTGACGGTCAGCTTCGTCGGCAGGTCGGTGACGCGGCCGGTCGCGGCCAAGCGCGTGTCGTCGGCCCCGAGCAGCACGTCCGCGTCGACATAGACCGGATCGCTGCCGGTGTCCATCTGCAGCGTGAACGTCTGGTCGCTCGGAGTGTGCGCATACTCCACAGAGGTCAGGTTCCGCACCCCGACGCTGCCGTCGAGATCATCAGTGCTCTGCCGGTAATGCGCCGCGAGGTGCAGACCGGTCGGCTCCACGGCGCCGGCGTGGTTCGTCACGGTGAACGCCGCCGAACCCAGCGGGCCGGATATGCCGCGGAAGCGCATGGTGCCGGCGTTGAAGTCGGCGTCGAAGTGCGCCGGTATCCCGGTCAGCTTCCCGTCCCCGGTCCAGTCCCGGCCGCCGATCGGCAGCCGCGCCACGACGTCGACGCCGCCGAAGGGCTGGTCGCTGGTGCCCTCCAGGTGGCGGTTCGGGATGTCGAGGGCATAGTCGATCTTCGTGGGCAGGCCGGTCAGGAGCGCCGAAATGTAGTGGTCGGCATCAGGACGCAGAGTCTCGATGTGCTCCTTGCTGGCGAACACCTCGACCCTGGGCACCGCGCTCGATGCCTGATAGGTGACCTCCGGCTTGTCTCCGAGGATGTAGGTCACATCGACGCTCTGCGGCAGTTCGTTCACCGCGGCGAACAGCGTCGGCCCCGCCGATACCTTCGTGTACGCGACCTGCACGCGGTGCACCACGGCGCCGGCCCGATAAGCGATCTTCCCGCTCGCGGTGTCGGCGTCCACCGACAGCGACGGCGGCAGGTTGCTGATATCCGCCCGCGCCTTCTGGTCGCCGTCGAGGTTCGCGGCGGCCTCGAAGGCCTGGCCGCCCGGGTTGAACTTGGCGGTCAGCCGCGGATGGCTGTCGTAGTAGGCGTCGACGGATTGCAGACCGCTGACCTGCGCGCTGATCCCGACGCCGGTCCCGCTGGTGACCAGCGTCGCGTGGTCGCCGTCGATCGGTGCGTAGGCGCCGAGGTTGCGGGAGGCGTTGAGGGTCGCCTGGCCGATCGTGCCGCTGGTGGTCAGCGTGAGATGGCTGGTCGGTCGGTCGACGACGAGGTCGACCGCGGTGGGCAGCTGGCGCAAGCCGCCGCGTGCCACGATGCCGTCCGCCCGGTCGTAGTAGTCGGCGTCGAGCGAGGCCAGGGCACTGGACGCGCTGTAGTGGAACGCGACGTTGTCGCTGCCCGCGGCCTGGGTCGAGGTCGCCTGAAGCGCGGCGTCGAAGGCGGACGGCACCTTGGCCGCCACCGCTTGCGTCGCCTTGCTCAGCTGCGCCCCGGTGTAATCGAAGTTCGCGAACAGGACGTTGTCGATCGTGGACGACGCGGTGTAGTGGACTGTCGCGTTCGGAGTCCCCTGTGGCCGGGTGACCTGGGCCGAAACCTGGGTCGGCACCGTGTCGATCTTCGCCTGGGTGAAGCTGTCGGACGAAGCGCCGTCGCTGAGCACCTGCGCGTCGAGATGGCTGCTGGACGTACTCGTCGCATCGACGGACGCGGTCTCCGGTGAGGTGGCACTGCCGGGATCTATCACCGCGTGCGCACTGAACAAGAGAGGCACCGGCGAGAATCTGGCACTGGCCACGGTCGGATTCACCACGGCGCCGTTGGCGTCGTCGGACACCGTTCCCAAGCCCGCCGTGACGGCCATCGCGTTGCCCGCGCCGACCTGGAGCAGGTTGGCGTGGATGTCGTAGATGCCCTGCAGGAAGTGCCCGATGTTGAACGTGTACAGCCCGAGCGCCGCCACCGGCAGCGTGTCGCCGCGCCGGAAGCCGTCGAAGCCGACCGACAGGCGCTTGTGCGTGGGCAGGTCGTAGACGCCCCAGACGTGCGCGTGCAGCGCCTTGCCCGTCGTCTCGCTGGTGGGCAGCCGGACTTCGAGCACCGCGACGCCGAGGTCGATCAGGTCGGTCAGGGCCTTGAGCTTGTCCTGGAGCGCCGTGTTCAGATCGCGCAGCGTCTGCTCCAGCTGGAGCTTCTGGACGAGCAGCTCGGGATGCAGGATCGCCTGGAGCGGGTCCTGCAGGATCTGCAGGATCCCGTTGAGGGTGTTCTGGACGTCGGTGATCTGCTTCTGCACGTCGAGCAGTTGCGTCACCGCACCGATGACGTCGCCGGGCGCCGCGACCGGAACCATGTCCACCAGGACGTCCGGAGTGTGGTCCCCGGTGACGTCGACCAGCGCCGGCACGATCAGCGGAAGCGTGAGCGAGCAGGACGCGGCCTTGGTGTCCGACTCGGAGCAGACCCGGTACGTGATGCGCGGGATGCCGTCCGGCAGCGCCTGCAACAGCGCCAGCGGGTCGACCGGCAGCGGCGGCGGGAGGTTGCCGCTCGTCAGGGCGTTGATGAGGTCCTGCAGGGTGGCGGGATGCGCCGGATCGATGAACTTCGCCGACGGCATCTGCGGTTGCAGCGCGTTGGCGTCCAGGTTCGGCGTCCCGTCGGTGTTCAGGCGGCCGGCGGCGCGCAGTGTGGCCGTGGCGTCGGCGGTGGTCGCGTCGACCAGTTCGGTGGCCGGACGCGTCGGCAGCACCAGCGGCGAGGGCGTGACCGCGGGCTGCGGCACGAACGGCGCCTTGGGCACCGTCACTGCGCCGGGCGCCGGAGCGACCGCGGGCAGCGGGTCGATCGGCGCGAGGGCGGGCGACGGGCGGCGGTCCACCGCGACGGTGCCGTCCGGTCCCGGGTCGAAGGGGCCCAGCGCGTTGATCGGCGGAGGCGGGGTCGCGGCGCTCATCGCGTGCGGGCCGAGCTGCGACGGAGTCAGCGTGGTGGCCGCGGCTGGTTTCTCCGTGGACGACCCCGTGGACGGCCCCGGTGCCGGCGCCGTCGGCGAAGGCGGCGGAGTGGGGTCGGCGGAAGCGGACGGGACCACGGTGATCGCGGATATAAGCACTGAAACGGTCAAAGCGATGAACGAAGCCGATCTGCGGCGCCCGATGTGACCCATCACCGACTCACCCCCGATGCGAGTAGACAGGACTTTGATAACCGTAACGACCCCGGCAAAGCCCTGGTATCACTCGATCGGGTGATTGGCGGCGCGCCGCGGCGCCTCCGTAGACTCCTGGCATGACATCCCCCGAACCGGATGATTCCACGACCGAATCGCCCGAATCGCCCGGCGTGAATGCCGCGAATGCCGCGAACGAGGTGGGCGGAGTGGACGAGGCCGCGGAGATCCTGCGGCGCGTCTTCGGCTACTCCTCGTTCCGGGGCGCGCAGCGGGAGATCGTGGAGCACGTCGTCGGCGGCGGGGACGCGCTGGTGCTGATGGCGACCGGCGGCGGGAAGTCGCTGTGCTACCAGATCCCCGCGCTGGTGCGGGCCGGGGTCGGGGTGGTGGTGTCACCGCTGATCGCGTTGATGCAGGACCAGGTGGACGCGCTGAACGCGGTGGGCGTCCGGGCCGGGTTCCTGAACTCGACGCAGAACCCTGACGAGCGGCGGCTCGTGGAGTCGATGTTCCTCGCCGGGGAGCTGGACCTGCTCTATCTGGCGCCGGAGCGGCTGCGCTCGGAATCGACTCTGCGGTTGCTGGATCGCGGGAAGATCTCGCTGTTCGCCATCGACGAGGCGCACTGTGTGGCGCAGTGGGGCCACGACTTCCGGCCCGACTATCTCGCGCTGTCGATGCTGCACGAGCGGTGGCCCGACGTGCCGCGGATCGCGCTCACCGCGACCGCCACCGAGGCGACGCACCGGGAGATCGCCGAGCGGCTGAATCTGGGGCGGGCCAAGCATTTCGTGGCCAGTTTCGACCGGCCGAACATCCAGTACCGGATCGTGCCGAAGGCCGAGCCGAACCGGCAGCTGCTGGAGCTGCTGCGGACCGAGCACCCGGGCGACGCGGGCATCGTCTACTGCCTGTCGCGCGCATCGACGGAGAAGACCGCGCGGTTCCTGGCGGACAACGGCATCCAGGCGCTGCCGTATCACGCGGGCCTGGACGCCGAGACCCGCGCGCGTGCGCAGAGCCGCTTCCTGCGGGAAGACGGACTCGTCATGGTGGCGACCATCGCGTTCGGCATGGGCATCGACAAGCCGGACGTCCGGTTCGTGGCGCACCTGGACCTGCCGAAGTCCGTCGAGGGCTACTACCAGGAGACCGGCCGCGCCGGACGGGACGGCCTGCCCTCGACCGCCTGGCTCGCCTACGGCCTGCAGGACGTCGTCCAGCAGCGCAAGATGATCGCCTCCTCCGACGGTGACGAGACCTACCGCCGCCAGCTCACCGCGCACCTGGACGCCATGCTGGCGCTGTGCGAGACGATCGAGTGCCGCCGCGTCCAGCTCCTGGCCTACTTCGGCCAGCCCGGCGAGCCGTGCGGCAACTGCGACACCTGCCTCAACCCGCCCGCGTCCTGGGACGGGACCGTGGCCGCGCAGAAGCTGCTGTCGACGATCTACCGCCTGAAATCCGAGCGCCGGCAACGCTTCGGGGCCGGCCAGGCGATCGACATCCTGCTCGGCAAGAAGACGCCGAAGGTCACCCAGTTCCGCCACGACGAGCTGAGCGTCTTCGGCGTCGGCGCCGAGCTGACCGACGGCGAGTGGCGCGGCGTGGTCCGCCAGCTGCTGGCCCAGGGCCTGCTGCTGGTCGAGGGCGATTACAGCACCCTGGCTCTCACCCCGGACAGCGGCGCGGTGCTGCGCGGCGATCGCAAGGTCATGCTGCGGCGCGAGCCGGAGAAGCCGGCGCGTGCGGCGAAGGCCGGCCGGGCCGCCCAGCAGGCCGCGGTCGCCGAACTGCCCGAGGCGGCCAAGCCGGTCTTCGAGCGGCTGCGCGCCTGGCGCGCGGAAACGGCCAAGGAGCAGGGCGTCCCGGCATATGTCGTGTTCCACGACGCGACGCTGCGACAGATCGCCACCCAGCTCCCGACGACGCTCGCGCAGCTCGGCACGATCGGCGGCATCGGGGAGAACAAGCTCGCCAAGTACGGGCAGGGGATCTTGGAGACGCTCGGCGTGGCGCCGCGGGAGCAGAGCCCGAATCAAAGCTCTGACCTGCTCGATCCGGAGACCGGCTTCGGTGCGGAACCCGACTTCGACCCGGAACCCGACTTCGAGCCGGAGCCGGAGGAAGAGGAGCCGCTACCAGGGTTCTGATCCCGGTTCCGGCCGTCGTTCACCGGACCCCCTCCCATGCCCCGCGACCAGCGGCGCAGCCCGGAGCCGGTTACCCTTGCCAGACTCGGGTCGGCTACCGTAGCCGGTGGCCGGTCCGGGAAACGCGCCGGAGGCGGTTCAACGGGAGGGGATCACACTTTGACGGCGAGTTTCCCGACGGTGGCGGTGGCCGCCTTCGCCATCGTTTCCGCCACCCGTGCGTTCTCGAAGAACTACGGCGCGCAACGCGGCAAGCGTGCCGCCGGTCGGGGACGCGGCGCGGCGGCCACCGTGAAGCCGGTGCCGATCGACCGCTCCCTGGGCGATCCCGAACTCGGCGCGTTGCGGCAGGCCGCGCGGGTCGCCGACTGGCCGCGTATGGAGACGATCCTGGGGCCGGTCCGCGAGCGGGGTGATTTCGAGCGGCTGACGTTCCTCATCGCCAACGTGGACGACCTCGGCGGGGACTTCCTGCTCGAACTGCCCGAGCAGGCGCCGCAGGACCCGCTCGCGCTGACCGTGGCCGGGGCCCGGCACACCGCGTGGGCCTGGGAGGCCCGCACCGGATACCGCGCCTCGCAGGTGTCGGAAGAGCAGTTCCGCGTCTTCCACGACCGGCTCGAGGCCGCCGAGGAGCATCTCTACCGCGCGGCCGAGCTCGATCCGGAGAGCGCCGCGCCGTGGTACACGCTGTGCGTCGCCGGCCGCGGCCTGGAGCACGGCGCGGACATCACCCGCCGCCGGTTCGACGCCGGCGTCCGGCGCGCTCCCGGGCACGTGGGCCTGCACCTGCAGATGCTGCAACAGCTGTGTGCGAAGTGGGGCGGCTCGCACGACCAGATGCACGCGTTCGCCCGCGAGGCGTTCGCGTCCGCCGCGCCCGGCAGCGGACTGGGCGAGCTCATCGCGCAGGCGCACCTGGAGCACTGGCTCGACTTGGATCAAGGCCCTGACGACGACTACATCCGGAGCGCGCCGGTGCTCCACGAACTGCACAAGGCTGCCCAGGCCTCGGTCTTCCATCCCGCGTTCGCACCGACGTCCACCGCCCACAACGCCCTCAACACCTTCGCGATGGCGTTCTGGCTGGCCGGCGACAAGGAGACCGCGGCGCGGCTGTTCGAGCGGATCGGGGACCACGCCACCAAATCCCCGTGGCAGTACCGGGGCGACCCCGAGAAGGTGTTCGCGGTGGCACGGCAGGACTGCGTCAAGAAGCGGAAGAAGTAGGGGAACCACCAGTGAGCACCGATTCCGGCCACACCTTCCAAGTCGACCTGCGGGGACTGGTCGACCTGCTCTCCCATCACCTCTACTCCTCCCCCAAGGTGTATCTGCGGGAGCTGATGCAGAACGCCGTCGACGCCATCACGGCCCGGCGCCTGCTGGACTCCGGCGCCCCGGCGCGCATCACCATCCGCACCGGCGTCGGCGGCGGCATCCAGGTCGAGGACTCCGGCGTCGGTCTGACCGAGGCCGACGTGCACACCTTCCTGGCCACCATCGGCCGGTCCTCCAAGCGTGCCGAGGACGGCGGCCTGGACCTGTCGGCGGCGCGGCAGGACTTCATCGGCCAGTTCGGTATCGGTCTGCTGGCGTGCTTCGTCGTCGCCGACGAGATCACGGTGGTCTCCCGCAGCGCGCGGGACGCCGCCGCGCCGGCCGTGGAGTGGCGCGGCCGCAGCGACGGCACGTACCAGATCAGGACCCTGCCGTCCGGGACGGTCGCCCAGCCCGGCACGGTCGTGACGCTGGTCCCGCGCGGCGACGGCAGCGAGTGGCTGGAGCCGAACCGGGTGCTGCGCCTGGCCCGGCACTTCGGCTCGCTGCTGCGCTACGACGTGGAGGTCGTGGACAAGTTCGGCGACGTCGCGAAGGTCAACGACACCCCGCCGGTGTGGGACCGGCGGCACGGCTCGCCGCTGGCCCGGCGCGAGGCGCTGGCCGGCTACGCGAAGTCGGTGTTCGACTTCACCCCGCTGGACACCATCGACCTGGACATCCCGCTGGTCGGCCTGAAGGGCGTGGCGTTCGTGCTGCCCACGCCGGCGCACCCGACCAAGCGCTCCGGGCACCGCGTGCACCTGAAGGGCATGCTGCTCTCGGACCAGGCGCAGGAGCTGGTGCCGGACTGGGCCTTCTTCGTGTCCTGCGTCGTGGACACCACCGGGCTGCGGCCGACGGCCTCGCGCGAGGCGCTGTACGAGGACGAGACGCTGGCCGCGGTGCGGGACGCGATCGGCGAGCGGACCCGGGAGTGGCTGGTCGGCCTGGCGGCCTCGGACCTGGCGCTGCTGCGGCGCTTCATCGACGTGCACCACCTGGCGGTGAAGGCGCTCGCCCGGTACGACGACCGGCTGCTGGCGCTGCTGCTGCCCTGGCTGCCGTTCGAGACCACCGACGGGAACGTCAGCCTGGACGAGTTCGCCCGCGCCCACCCGGTGGTGCTGGTGACGCAGACCGTCGAGGAGTTCCGGCAGGTGGCGCCGATCGCCGCCTCGGCCGGGCTCGGCGTCGTCAACGGCGGCTACGTCTATGACAGGGACCTGGTTCACCGGCTGCCCGAGGTCCGGCCCGGGGTGACGGTCGCGGATCTGGACCCTGAGACGGTCAGCGCGCACCTGGACACCGTCGACCCGGCGGCCGAGCTCGCCGCGGCGGCGTTCCTGGCCCGGGCCCGGGCGGTCTGCGACAAGTTCGACACCGACGTGGCGCTGCGCTCGTTCCAGCCGGTCGGCGTGCCGGCCATGCTGGTCGACAACCGCGAGGCCCGGCACGAGCGGCGGCGCGCGGAGCTGTCGGCGGACGCCGACGAGCTGTGGGCCGGGATCCTGGGCTCGCTGGGCTCCTCGGCGCCGCGCGCGCAGCTGATCGTCAACCATCTCAACCCGCTGATCCGCAAGATCGCGGACATCGGGGACCCGGCGCTGTCCGAGACCGCGATCGAGGCGCTGTACGGGCAGGCGCTGCTGCTGTCCCGGCGGCCGCTGCGCCCGGCCGACCACGCGCTGCTGAACCGGTCGTTCATCGGGCTGCTGGAGTTCGCCGCGCAGGCGGCGGCCGGGACGTCCCACGGCGCCGGCGGTTCGGGCATCGCCCCGGACCTGACCACCGACCCGCGGGGGGACGCGTGAGCGGGTTCACCACCCGGGAGGAGTTCTTCGGCGCGCTGCGCGAGAACCGCGAGCGGGCCCCGGGCCGGGCCAAGGCGGCGATCGCCGAGGAGATCGTGGAGGCCGCCGAGTCCTTCGGCGACGACGAGGTGACGGTCACCGCGCTGGTGGAGCTGATGAGCTCCTACCACGGCAGCGGCGAGAGCGTGAAGTACCCGGTGGCCTTCGCGCGGCTGCTGCGGCTGTGGGACCAGAGCCCGAAGGCGTTCGACGACTGGGAGGCGCACCGCGTCTTCTGGTATTTCAAGTGGGTCGGCTCCGGGCTGCTCATCACCCCGGAGGTGCCGCTGGCCTCGATCCGCGGCTGGATCGGCGAGATGCGCAAGCGCTACGAGGCCGCCGGGCACGGGATGCAGCCGGTGTACGGGCAGCTGTTCTCGCTCGCCGAGCACATCGGCGAGGGCGAGGAGCTGGCGTACGAGTTGTGGGCGACGCGCGGCCGGGTGCGGATGAGCGACTGCGAGGCCTGCGAAGCCCGGGCGCGGGCCGGGTTCTTCATCGACCGCGGGGCGGACGCGCGCGGGCTCGCGGAGCTGGAGCCGACGCTGGACGGGCGCAAGACGTGCGACGAGGAGCCGCACAGCAGCCAGTCGTTGGCGCTGCTGCCGTTGGTGCGACAGGGGCTGCTGGACGAGGCGCGGGGCGCACACCTGGCTTCGTACCGGGTGGTGCGGGGCAAGGAGGCTTATCTGAAGCCGGTCGGCCGCCATCTGGAGTTCTGCGCGCTGACCGGGAACGAGGCGCGGGGGCTGGAGCTGCTGTCGCAGAACCGTGTGCTGTTCGGCTTCAGCGCGGCGCCGTTGGACCGGCTGGCGTTCCTGACCGGGGTCGAGGTGTTGCTGCGGCGGCTGGTCGAGGCCGGGCACGGTGCCACGCCTTGCGGGGGTCCGCTGGGCCGGGAGTGGACGGTCGAGGAACTGCTGGCGTCGATCACGCCGGAGGCCGATGCGCTGGCGGCGCGGTTCGATGCGCGCAACGGCACCGGGGCGGTGTCGCGGCGGCGGGCTGTGCGGCTGGCGCGGCGGCCGTTGGTGGCCGAGTTGAATCTGGGGGTGCGGTCGGAGGCGTTGGCGGGTTCGTCTGCGAGCCCGGCCGTACCGAGCACGGGGTCGATATCGTCGATAACACAGGCTGCTGAGACCGCAGTACCGGAAGACTTCGACGCGCTGGTGGCCGAGGTGCTGCGGCTGGACCGGCACACGCATCCGTCGTCGCGCGTGCTGTGGGACACGTTGCTGGAGCGGGCCGACGGTCCCGATGCTGACAAGGTTGACGACCTGCTGCGCGGCGAGATCGCGACCGAGCTGGCCAGCCGGGCGCACGGTAAGCGGGACTGGGACGCGGTCGTCGCGCACTTCAAGGAAGCGGTCGAGCACTATTCGCGGGCCGGGCGGCCGGATCGCGTGATCGCCTCCGAGGCGCGGATCCTGTGGAGCCGGGCCATCCGGGACCAGGACGCTGATCCGGCGGCGTCGGCGACGCGGGCGTGGCCGGAGCTGGACGCGTTGTTGGAACGGATCGACGCGGTGCTTGCGGCGGGCGGGTTCGCGGACGACGAAGCGCTGTACGACGCGCGGGTCCAAAGGCTGGTGGTGCGCCAGAGCCGGGTCTTCACAGCGCGTAATCCCGCACTGCGCGCGGCCGACGAGGCCGACCGCTCGCATTGGCTGGCGGTGTTCCGCAGCGAGTCCGCGGCGGTGGTCACCGAGGCGGAGTCGTACGGCATCCCGCAGCGGGTCGCGCTGGTGCTGGAATCGCTCGCGGAGTACGACGCCACGCACGACGACCCGGTCGCGGCCGAGGCGGCGGCGCGGCGGGCGATCGAGATCTTCCACGAGTTGGACTGGCCGTGGCGGGTGCACCGTGCTCGGATGCTGCTCGGCTTGGCCCTGGCGGGGCAGGAGCGCTACGGCGAGGCGGTTCAGGTGTTGCAGACCGGGATCGCCGAGGCGCATCCGGCGGTGGACGCCGATGAGCTGACGCCGTTGTACCGGCTGCTCGGCGAGTCGGCGCTGCAGGGCGGCGAGCCGGCGACCGCGGTGCGGGCGTTCGCCGAGGCGGCGGTGCGGCTGGATCGGGAGGGGGATGCGTACGGGGCTGTGGAGACGCGGTGGCGGATGAGCCAGGCGTTGTCGATGCAGGGGCAGTTGGCGGATGCGGTGGCGGTTTTGGAGACGTTGGTCGAGACGCCGATCGGCGATGACGAGCCGGACGCTGTGACCGAGGCTGAGCCGAGCGCCGGGGCTGAGCCGAGCGCCGGGGCCGATGAATCGCAGCCCTCGCATGAGCACAGCAAGATCCCGACCCGCACCGGCATGCTCATGGTCCAGATCCGCGCGGATCTCGCGCGCGGCCTGCTGGCGTTGGACGAGCCGCGGGCGGCGGCGGTGGAGTTTCTGCACGTCGCCGACGCGGTCGACGGGTGGCCGGATCCGAGTCGGCTCACGGCGGCCGCGGCTGAGGCGGCCGGGGCGCTGGCGCTGGCCCGGAACTGGGATGGCGCGCGGGCCGCCCTGGAGCGGGCCATCGCCGCCAACGCGGTGGCGCCGCGGCTTCCGGATCTGACCGAGGCGTTGCGGGACATGGCCGGCGAGGCGATGAACACGTTCGGCGCCGAGGGGTTGGAGGAGGCGCTCGGCTACTTGGAGCGGGCTGACCGGTTGCGCGAAGAGTTCGCTGATGTGGCGCGCGTACAGTTCGTCAGCGTCGAGGTCGACGAGGCGCAGGCCCGGTACACGCGCGCCTGGGCGCTCAATGCCGCCGACCGGTCGGAGGAGGCGCTGGGCGAGTTGGAGCGTTCGATCGCCCTCTATGACCGCCCCGGCTTCTCGGACATTCCGCCGCGCTATGAGGCGATCCGGTTCGCCGCGATCATCGAGTTCCGGACGCTGAACCGGCACGACGCCGCGAAGTCCCGTCTCGACAAGGCGATCGCCGAGGCGGAGGCCGCTGGGCACCATGAGGGTCTGGCCACGTTGCAGAAGCTGCGGGACGCGTTGCGCTGACAGGGCGATCAGGTCGTAGCCGGTGTGCGATGCTGCGAGTCCGTCGGAACCACCCGCGCCGCGGCCTACCCGAGGATGGCCCGGAATCGAGCCTCCGCGGCGTCGAGCTGTTTGCCGATGTGCTCCTTCACCTCGTCGCTCAGCGGCGTGTCGGCGCGCGAGGCGAAGTCACGCAGTTGCGGGACCAGCGGTGCGTACTTGGCTGAAGCCTTGCGGACCTTCGGCCCGGTGGTGTGGATGATGCCCACCCCGTTGTCGGTGAAGTCGCTCAGCTTGATGACCCGCGCCCACGGATGCGCCTCCAGGCTGGCCACGACGTGCTCGCGGTACTGCTCCTGTTTGTCGCGCTCGGGGTCGTAGGCGGGATTGGTGACGGCATCGATGAGCTCTGCGACCCGCGGCGAGAAGGCCCGCGCCAGTACGGCGAGCGCGGCCCGCCGCTGCCCGAGGGCGCGTTCGGCGTCGCTCGCCAGGTCGGTGAGCTCGTCCGGGTGATCCTCGACGGCGTCATGCAGCAACGCCGCGGCCACCACCTCCGGATCGCGCACCTGGTAGTGCCGGATGATCCGGATCGCCACCCGCAGCAGGTGGTTGACATATGGTTCCCGGACCCGCGTATCCGTCGCGTGCAGCCGCGAGGCGACGCGCTCGGCGCGCAGCAGCACCTCGCGCTCGGCGTCCGGGAACACCTCGCTCTCGATCTCGAACAACGCCCGGAGCCCGTCCTCGCCGTAGACCTCGGTCACGGCGTGGATGGGCATGATCTTCAGATGGCCCCGCTCGATCCCCTCCATGCCGGCGACAGTAGCGAACCGCGGCGGGGACCGGGACCCGGCGTTGCGCCTACCCGTTCATCCGGCTCCGCCAGTCCTCCGGCACCCGCCCCTGCGGACCGGGAACCGGCTGCTCCAGCGGGTGGCTGTCCGGCGGGGCGAGGTCGGGGCCGGACTCGTAGAAGTTGTCGTCGCTGAAGTCGTAGAACCAGGCCTCGCCGGGTTCGAAACTGGTGATGACGTTGTGGCCGGTCGAGGCGGCGTGCTTGCGGCCGTGCTGCTCGGGCGAATTGTCGCAGCAGCCGATGTGGCCGCACTGTGTGCAGCGGCGCAGGTGGACCCACCACCCGCCGTTCGCGTCGCACTCGACGCAACCGGTGCCGCTCGGCGGGACGCTGGGGTCGACTCCTGGGATGGACATGGTCCCGACGCTACCGGGCGCGCGGCGTGCGCGCCTGTCATGCGCCGCGGACGCCGTACGCGGACGCTTCGGGGAGGACCGAAGCGACCCGACTCTAAGATCGAGCCCATGGTCACGATCACCGCTCGGGAAGACATCGAGCAAGCCCTCAGAGATCCGAACCTGATCCCGCTGCCCGCCGAGGCCGGACCCGAGGGCTCAATGGCGTGGCTGCGCGCGACCGTCGCGCGGTTCGCCCACGGACCGGTCCACGTACGCCGCCGCGCGTATGTGGAAGCGGAACTGGCCCGCATCGACCCTGACGCCCTGCGCCGCCTCGCAGCCGATGCGGTCGGTGACGACCGGGTCCGCGTCCTGCGCTCCCTGGCCCGCGCCATGGAACTGCCGGAGCTCGACGACGCCGCGATCGAAGCGCTGCTGGTGGTAGCGGCGAACTACTTCGGCGGCGACGAACCGGCCGCCGACGACGCCGTGAAACTGCTGCTGCCGCTCATGAACGCCGACGACCCCGAGCAGGCCGCCAACCGCATCGGCATGCTCATCCAGGCTTGCGACGCCACCGCCGCGCTGATCGCCGCAGTCCGCGACCACTCCGGCGACGTCCACGCCGCCCTCCGCGACGACCCGCCAGTACCGGTCATGCGCCGCACCGCGATCGCCGCGACCCGGATCGGCCAGACCGCCGTCGCCGAAGGCGAACTGGTGCTGCTCGAAGTAGGTTCTGTCGGTCTGACGTTCGGCCACGGCCCGCGCGTCTGCCCGGGTCGGTCCCTGGCCCTGGCGCTGGCGGAGGGCGCCTTGAAGAACGAGTAGCACGCTCGGCGGAACATCGCCGTGCGGACCGCCGCCGCCGGATAGCCGATATAGCCGGGGCCGGGGCCGGTTACGAGATCCCCGGCTTGATGAGTCCGGTCTCGTAGGCGACCACCACGGCCTGCGCCCGGTCCCGCAGGTTGAGCTTGGCCAGGATCCGGGCGACGTGGGTCTTGACCGTCGCTTCGGAGAGGTGGAAGCGGGCAGCCAACTCGGCATTGGAGAGCCCTCGGCCCAGCAAGCCGAGGACTTCCCGTTCGCGCGGGGTCAGGGTCGCCAGATCCTTGTGCAGGGCCTCGGTTCTCGGATTCACGGTCGGCACCGCGAAGCGTTCGACGAGGCGGCGGGTGATCGCCGGGGCGAGCAGCGCGTCGCCGGCGCGGACCATGCGGACCGCGGAGACCAGGTGCTCGGGGCTGACGTCCTTGAGGAGGAAGCCGCTGGCGCCGGCGGTGATCGCGGCGTAGACGTACTGGTCGAGGTCGAAGGTCGTCAGGATGATGACTTGAGGGAGGCCGGCGCCGCTGCCGTCGCCGAGGATCTTCCGGGTGGCTTCCAGTCCGTCCATACCGGGCATCCGGATGTCCATCAGCACCACATCGGGCCGGGTGTGGCGGACGACGCGCAGCGCCTCCTCGCCGTTCGCCGCCTCGCCGACGACGTCGATGCCCTCGGACATCAGGATCATGCGAAACCCGGTGCGGACCAGCACCTGGTCGTCGGCGATCACCACGCGCAGCTCATCCATCAGCGACTCTCCCCCAGCGGTATCACGGCGCTGACCATATATCCCCCGGTGAGTCGGGGACCGGCGCTCAGCGTCCCACCGTAGACCGCGAGCCGCTGCCGCAGCCCCGCCAGCCCGCGGCCGTTGCCGGTGGCGGCCGAGGCCGAGGCGGTTCCGCCGGTGTCGACCACGTCGACCTTGAGGCGTTGCGGACTGTAGTCGAGCGTCACCCGGATCAGCGCGCCGACCGCGTGTTTCACGGCGTTCGTCAGCGCTTCCTGCACAACGCGGTACGCCGCCAAGTCCAGCCCCGAGGGCAGCGGCACCGCTTCGCCCTCGACGGTCAGGTCCACACGGACGCCGCCGCCGCGGATCCGCTCCACCAGCGCCGGGATCTGGTCCAGGCCCGGCTGCGGTGCGAGGTCCGCCGTGGCCGCCGGGTCGCCGCCCTGCGAGGTCATCGTGAGCAGGCCCATCACGTGGCGGAGCTCGGCCATCGCGGCCCGCCCGCTCTCCTCGACAGCCAGCAGTGCCTGGCGGGCCAGGTCCGGCGACGTGTCCAGTACCTTGCGCGCTGCCCCGGCCTGCACAACCATCACGCTGACGTTGTGCGAGACCACGTCGTGCAGTTCCGCCGCGATCCGTGCGCGCTCCTGCTCCACGGCGCGGAGCATCGAGGCTTCCTGCTCCTCCTCCAGATCGTGCACGCGCTGCCGCCACTTCGCGATCGCGTTGGCGCCCAGCACGATCGGGATGAGGAGCAGGAACGGCGCGAAGCTCTGCTTGATGCTCGGGATCTCGCTGCTGCGCCGGACCGCCAACAGCACCGAGCCGAAGGCGAGACTGTAGATCATCGCCACGCGATACGGCGAGAAGATCGCGGCGCTGTACGCGGCGATCAGGCACGACATGAACGTGAAGACCGCGGTGAAGTTGCTACTCAGGACGCTGCCGTCCAGCGCCATCGTCGCGCCGAACACCATCCAGAAGGCACTCAGCGGATAGCGGCGCCGCAACGCCAGCGGCAGGGCGGTCATCACCGCCCAGAAGATGTCGCGCGGCCCGACGGCGATCACGTGGTCGACCCCGAAGAAGGGGCCGTGGGATTCCGGTTCCACGCCGATGTCCGCGTGGTGATAGCCGCTGTTGAGCGTGCTCGCCACCATCGCCACCGCCAGGGCGATGTCCGCGGCCCAGGCCCAGCGCGAGGGCGGCGACAGCGTGCCGGTACGCCGGTTCAGTGCGGCCCAGGTCTTGCGGATCACTCCTGATCACCCCTGTTCACCGCATCAGTGTCGCAAGAACACCGAGCCGCGGGCATCCACCGCTCAGCTCACCGGCGTACGCCTGCGGGATACATCGCCAGGATGAGGCGGCCGCCTTGTCGGCTCAGCGATGTACCGGGTTTCATGTCTGCGGCCGACGCGGCCGATCACGGTCCGTCCGTAGCTTCCTCCCATGACGGATTCGCCGATGATCGACATACGCGATGCGACGAAGAAATACGACGGCGGGCCGCCCGCGCTGGCCGGGGTGACGCTGACCGTGGCCGCCGGGGAATGCCTGGCGGTCCTGGGCCACTCCGGCAGCGGCAAGTCCACCCTGCTGAACCTGATCGCCGGCCTGGACCGGCCGAGCAGCGGGTCGGTGACGGTCGACGGGACCCGGGTCGATCAGCTCGGGGAGGCCGGCTCGGCCCGCTTCCGCCGGGCGTCGATCGGCATGATCTTCCAGTTCTTCAACCTCCTGGACGATCTCACGGTGCTCGACAACGTCCTGGTCCCGGCACAGCTGGCCGGCCTGGGCAAGGCCGAGGCCCGGCGCCGGGCCGGGGAGCTGCTCGGCTCGCTCGGCATCGACCGGCACGCCAAGGCCTACCCGCAGCGGCTGTCCGGCGGCGAGCGGCAGCGGGTGGCTGTGGCCCGGGCGCTGATGAACCGGCCGGCACTGCTGCTGGCCGACGAGCCGACCGGTGCGCTGGACTCGCGGTCGGCGGCCGATGTGCGGCAGCTGTTGCTGGATCTGAACGCCGAGGGTCAGACCATTCTGTTGGTGACGCATGACGTGGAGCTGGCCGCGAGCACCGCGCATCGGACGATCGAGTTGGTGGATGGTGCGGTGGCGCGGGATGTGCCCCGCGGTGCGGCGCGGGGGGCCGCACCGCAGGGCGCTCCGGCCGGCGGCGCGGCGTTCTCGGCCGACGCCTTCGGCGGCCCGGCGGGAGCGGTCCGATGACCCTGCGCACTC
>JAEKKI010000024.1 GCA_019510485.1 Catenulisporales bacterium | reverse complement strand
GGTTCCCGGTACCGCGGTGACTTCGAGGAGCGCCTGAAGAAGGTGCTCAAGGAGATCCGCACCCGCGGTGACATCGTGCTGTTCATCGACGAGCTGCACACGCTGGTCGGTGCCGGCGCGGCCGAGGGCGCGATCGACGCCGCGTCGATCCTCAAGCCGATGCTGGCCCGCGGCGAGCTGCAGACCATCGGCGCCACCACGCTGGACGAGTACCGCAAGTACGTGGAGAAGGACGCCGCGCTGGAGCGCCGCTTCCAGCCGATCCAGGTGGCCGAGCCCTCGGTGGCGCACACCATCGAGATCCTCAAGGGCCTGCGGGACCGCTACGAGGCGCACCACCGGGTGTCCATCACCGACAGCGCGCTGGTGGCCGCGGCCACCCTGGCCGAGCGCTACATCTCCGACCGCTTCCTGCCGGACAAGGCGATCGACCTGATCGACGAGGCCGGCTCCCGGATGCGGATCCGCCGTATGACCGCGCCGCCGGACCTGCGCGAGTTCGACGACAAGATCGCGAACGTGCGCAAGGAGAAGGAGTCCGCGATCGACGCGCAGGACTTCGAGAAGGCCGCCGCGCTGCGCGACCAGGAGAAGCAGCTCCAGAGCGCCAAGGCGCGCCGGGAGAAGGAGTGGAAGCAGGGCGACCTGGACGTGGTCGCCGAGGTCGACGAGGAGCTCATCGCCGAGGTCCTGGCCACGGCCACCGGCATCCCGGTGTTCAAGCTCACCGAGGAGGAGACCTCCCGGCTGCTGCGCATGGAGGACGAGCTGCACAAGCGCGTCATCGGCCAGGACCAGGCCATCAAGGGCCTGTCCCAGGCGATCCGGCGCACCCGGGCCGGCCTGAAGGACCCCAAGCGCCCCGGCGGCTCGTTCATCTTCGCCGGCCCGTCCGGCGTCGGAAAGACCGAGCTGGCCAAGGCGCTGGCGGAGTTCCTGTTCGGCGACGAGGACGCGTTGATCCAGCTGGACATGTCCGAGTTCTCCGAGAAGCACACCGTCTCGCGGCTGTTCGGGTCCCCGCCCGGATACGTCGGCTACGAGGAGGGCGGCCAGCTCACCGAGAAGGTGCGCCGCAAGCCGTTCTCGGTGGTGCTGTTCGACGAGGTCGAGAAGGCGCACCCGGAGACACCAAGGCGCCGTACGAGCGGATGAAGGCCAAGGTCAACGACGAGCTCAAGCAGCACTTCCGGCCGGAGTTCCTGAACCGCGTCGACGACACGGTGGTGTTCCCGCAGCTGAGCCAGGACGACATCGTGGCGATCGTGGACCTGATGATGAGCAAGGTCGACGGCCGGCTGAAGGACAAGGACATGGGCATCGTCCTGACCCGCAAGGCCAAGGAGCTCATCGCCACCCTGGGCTACGACCCGGTGCTGGGCGCCCGGCCGCTGCGCCGCGCGATCCAGCGGCACATCGAGGACCCGCTGTCGGAGAAGATCCTGTTCGGCGAGGTCCGGCCCGGCCAGCTGATCACGGTGGACGAGAACACCGAGACCGGCGCGATCGAGTCCGAGCAGCGGTTCACGTTCAAGTCCGGTCCGAAGGAGAACGTGCCGGAGGACGCCTCGGTGCTGGAGTCCGGGACGCTGCCGCCGGCCGCGCCGGAGGCCACGCCGCCGATCAGCGCGTAACGAGCGCTCTGATCAGCTAGAGCGGACCACGAAGCACCGCCCACCCCGTACGCGGGTGGGCGGTGCTTCGGTATGTCCAGTGTCCTGACCGCGGGCCCGCTCCGGAGTGACGTCGGCTCCGGCTCGGGGCGTCCCCGCGGTTGCGCTGCTGGACGGGTCCGGCCGAGTACTTCGGGTAAGGGGAGCCGCCAGCGGCTCCCGGGGCCTCAACGACGCTCCTGGAACTCCGGTAACGGATATCCGGCCGGGTAACTGCCGGATGTCCACCATCCGGCAGATATGGGCATCTTTTGTCGGGCCGGCCGACGTCGTACCGGCGCGCGGTCACTGTCGGAGCGCTCAGTGCGCCAACGCGAACCGCTCCCCGTCCAGCGCCACCACCAACCCGTCGGCCACCAGGCTCGTCAGCGCGCGCTCCCGCTGCGCCACGTCCCGGGTCCACGCCGCCTCCAACTCCTCGCGCGGCACCGAGCCGTGGGTGTCCCGCAGCACAGCGAGCAGCCGTCCGCGGGCCTGGCGGTCGGTCCCCTCGTAGGTCTGCCCGCGCCGTGGCGGGCCGTCGTAGGGCGGCTTGCCGGCCGTGACCCACGTGCACAACGACAGCACAGGGCAGTCTGCGCAGCGCGGCGCCCGCGCCGTACACACCACGGCGCCCAACTCCATGCTCGCGGCGGCCCACTCGGCGGCGTCGGCGGCGCGCTCCGGCAGCAGGGCGGTGGCGACGCGGCGGTCGGCCGGGGTCGTCGACGGGGCCGGGTATTCGACCCCGGATACCGTGCGCGACAAGACCCGGCGGACGTTGGTGTCCAACACGATGTGCCGCTTCCGGTATGCGAACGACGCGATCGCCCCGGCCGTGTATTCGCCGACGCCCGGCAGCGCCCAGAGATCCTCGTAGGTGTCCGGCACCACGCCGTCGAAGTCCTCCTCGATGGCCGTGGCGGCCGCGTGCAGGCGCTGTGCGCGCCGCGGATAGCCGAGCCGGCCCCAGGCCCGGACCGCCTCCCCGACGGGCTCAGCGGCCAGCGCGGCCGGGGTCGGCCAGCGGGTGAGCCAGGCCTCGAATACCGGTAGTACGCGCGCCACCGGTGTCTGCTGGAGCATGAACTCGCTGACCATCACGGCCCACGGCGAGGCGTCGGGCCGGCGCCAGGGAAGGTCCCGCGCGGCCCCGCGATACCAGTCCACGACGCGATCGACCAGTTCATCCCCGTGCTCGATTTTCGGGGGCTCCACAGGGCTTGTCGCGCGTGTGATCGTTCTTTCCGCCATCTGACGATCGTACGGCGGGGCGTGCCACAGACCCCTGCACCGGCCCCGTAGAGTGACCCTTCGTGGGTTCGCTGCGAAGTCCCGTCGGGTCTCTCCCGCCGGCCGTCTACTGGCGGCGGCGGGTTTTGGTTTTGCTCGCGCTTCTCGCGGTTTTGGCGTTGATTCTCTACGCCTGCTCCGGTGGCGGCTCGGGGAAGAAGAAGAACCCGAGCGGCAGCGGTAGGACCGGCGCCACGGCCGCGACGCAGTCCTCGACTCCGACGATCGGCGGCAGCTCCCCGCAGGCCTCTGGCGGGGCCACTGCGACCTCTGGTGGTACGTCCAATGCTCCTTCGGCCACCGGCGGGCCCTCCGGGTCGCTGGGGGCCAGTGGGAGCACCGGCGGGACCGGCGGGACCGGTGGCGCGAGCGGCGGCGCGAGTGGTGGCGCGAGCGGTGGAGCTACGGGCGGCGCGAGCGGCGGGGCCGCCGGTGGCGCGAACGCCGGCGCCACGGGCGGCGCCGGCGGCCTCCCGGCCTCCAACGGCGCCCCCGGCTGCCAGCTGACCCTCACCCTGACTTCGCAGTCCCCTGCCTACGCCAACGGCGACCAGCCGGCGTTCACGGTCTCGGTGCTCAACAAGGGCACCGCCGACTGTGTCGTCGACCTCGGCCCGAAGTCCTTGATGCTGAACGTCTACTCCGGCTCCGACCGCGTCTGGTCCTCCGCGGACTGCACGACCGGCGGCGCCGATCTGCGCGGCATCTCCCCGGGCGACGTCCAGACGGTCACCTATACCTGGAACCGCATCCGCTCGGCACCGGGCTGCCCGGCCGGCGGCCAGCCGGCGAAGCTGGGCATGTACTTCGGCGTGGTGAACCTGGCCGCCGGCAACAACGCGGCGGCCCCGGCGGCGCAGAGCCAGCCGAAGACGTTCGAGCTCAAGAGCGGCAGCTGAGGACGCGGTTCGGAAAGCCTTGCCGGCAGCTGAGTTCTCCAGCTGGGCTACACCAGAAGAAGCCGCTCCGCCCCGACCGGGGAGAGCGGCTTCGAACTCTGAGAAGCCTCAGACGTACCGCTCCAGAATCGACGACTCCGCCAGCCGCGACAGCCCCTCGCGCACCGACCGGGCCCGCGTCTCGCCGACGCCCTCCACCCGCTGCAAGTCGTCGATCGAGGCCGCGAGCAGCTTCTGCAGCCCGCCGAAGTGCTCCACCAGCCGGTCGATGACCGCGCCGGGCAGCCGCGGCACCTTGGCCAGCAGCCGGTAGCCGCGCGGCGACACCGCCGACTCCAGCACCTCCACGCCGCCGCCGAAGCCCATCGCCTTGGCGACCTGGATCAGATCCAGCAGCTGGGTGCGGTCCAGGCCGCCGAGATCGTCGGAGACGTCGGCGACGGTACGGGCCCGCTTGCCGGTGCGCTCGGGCAGGTAGTCGCGGGCGATCAGGTCGCGGTCCGGGTCGACGCCGGCGATCAGCTCGTCCAGTTGCAACGACAGCAGCCGGCCGTCGACACCGAGCTGCACGACGTAGCCGGCCACCTCATCGGCGATCCGGCGCACCATCTCCAGGCGCTGCGCCACGGCCGCGACGTCGCGGACCGTCACCAGGTCCTCGATCTCCAGCGCCGACAACGTTCCGGTGACCTCGTCCAGCCGCAGCTTGTACCGCTCCAGGGTGGCCAGGGCCTGATTCGCCTTGGACAGGATCGCTCCGGAGTCCTCCAGCACCACGCGCTGGCCGCGCAGATACAGGGCGATGATGCGCATCGACTGCGACACCGACAGCACCGGGAATCCGGTCTGCTTGCTGACGCGGTCGGCGGTGCGGTGCCGGGTTCCGGTTTCCTCGGTGGGGATCGACGGGTCCGGGACCAGCTGCGCGGCGGCGCGCACGATGCGGGTGCCGTCGGTGGAGACCACCACGGCGCCGTCCATCTTGCACAGTTCGCGCAGCCGCTGCGGGGAGAATTCGACGTCGAGCACGAAACCGCCGGTGGCCATCTCGTCCACCAGCTTGTCGAAGCCGAAGACCACCAGGCCGCCGGTGTTCCCGCGCAGGATGCGCTCCAGCCCGTCGCGCAGCCCCGTGCCCGGGGCGACGGTCGACAGGATCGCCGACAGCGCGGCGCGATCGGTGGCGTCACCTGTCACTGTGCGGTTCCCATCCTGCTCTCCTGTGTCTGGACCAACCTTACCGGCGCGCGCCGGTCGCCACGGCGTGAAGCGCTGCGCGCACGTCGCCCACTTCGACGATCGACAAGCCCGCGGGGTTCCCGCCGTACTCCTTCCCGTCCGGATCCGGCGGCACCAGCGCGGTCTTGAAGCCCAGCCGCGCGGCCTCGGTGAGCCGTCTGCGCACCCCGGTCACCGGCCGAACCTCGCCGGCCAGGCCCACTTCGCCGATGGCCACCACCCCCTCGCCGACCGGCTCGTTCACCGTCGCCGAGGCCAGCGCCAGCAGCAGCGCCAGGTCTGCGGCCGGCTCGGTGAGCCGCACGCCGCCGACCGTGGCGCTGTAGATCTCCGAGCTCGCCAGGCCGCCGATGCCGCCGCGCTGCTGCAGCACCGCCAGGATCATCGCGACCCGGTTGGTGTCCAGGCCGGAGGAGGCCCGGCGCGGCGCCGGGGCGCTGGATTTGGTGACCAGCGCCTGCACTTCGGCGACCAGGGGGCGGCGGCCTTCCAGGGTCACGGTCACACACGTCCCCGGGACCGGGACCGGCCGGCGGGACAGGAACAAGCCGGAGGGGTCGGACAGGCCGCGGATGCCGGCGTCGTGCATCTCGAAGCAGCCGATCTCGTCGCTGGCGCCGTACCGGTTCTTCACCGCGCGGATCAGCCGCAGGCTGGTGGCCCGGTCGCCCTCGAACTGCAACACCACGTCGACCAGGTGCTCCAGGATGCGCGGGCCGGCGATGCTGCCGTCCTTGGTCACGTGCCCGACCAGCACGCACGCCATGTTGCGCTCCTTGGCGTCCCGGATCAGCGCCGCGGCCACCTCGCGGACCTGGGTGACGCCGCCGGGCGTGCCGTCCACCGCCGCCGAGGCCACGGTCTGGACCGAGTCCACGATCACCAGGCGCGGCCCGATCGCCTCGATCTGGCCGAGCACCGAGCCCAGATCGGTCTCGGCCGCCAGATACAGGTTCGGGCTCAGCGCCTTGACCCGGTCGGCCCGCAGCCGGACCTGCGCCATCGACTCCTCGCCGGTGATCACCAGAGTGCGCGCGCCGGAGCCGGCGTAGGCGGCGGCCGCCGACAGCAGCAGCGTCGACTTCCCGATGCCGGGCTCCCCGGCCAGCAGCACCACCGCGCCGGGCACGATGCCGCCGCCGAGGACCCGGTCCAGCTCACCCACGCCGGTGGGGACCGCCGCGGCGTCGTCCACCGCGACCTCGCCGATCGGCCGGGCCTTCTGCGTCGGCATGGTCGCGACCGTCTTCGGCGCCGACTTGGCCGCGCCCCGCTCCTCGACACTGCCCCAGGTCTGGCACTCGCCGCAGCGGCCGACCCACTTGGCATATTGGGTCCCGCACTCGGTGCACTGGTAGGAGGCCGCGGCATCGGCCTTCCGGACCCGGGAGTTGGTGGTCGCCATGCGCCAAACCGTAGCCTGCGGATCTGACATCGCCGGTCGGTGGCCGGCCGGCGGTAGCCAGTGGTTTCTCCGGCGGTTTCCCGGGCAGGTTCCGCACCGGACGTGTTCACCGGAGCTTCGCCCGGCGTCATCTTTGCGGACGAACCCGGTCGATCCCGGCAGGCTTCTTAAGTCGAATGCCCTGATCCACTGGCCTGTTGTCACTCGGATGGCTTAACGTCTGAGGCCGTGACAGACCGGGAAATGGTGACGGCGCTGCGCGCGGGGGATCAGCTCGCCATCGGGCAGATCTATGACACCTACGGCGCGCGCTTGTACGCATACTGCTATGACCTGCTCGCCGACCACGAGCTGGCCGCCGACGGGCTCCGCGACGCGTTCATCGTCGCCGACCACCGGATCCGCGAGCTGGCCAACCCCGACGAGCTCGGGGCCTGGCTGTACGCGCTGACCCGCGCCGAGGCGCTGCGCCTGGGCGTCTCCGACGACATCCCGGCCGACGCCGCGCAGGGCACCCGCAACGACAAGTTCGCCCGGGCCGCCCTGGACGTCTACGCGATGCTGCCGCCGGAGACCCGGGAGATCCTGGACCTCGCCTTCCGGCACCGCATGGTGGACCCCGACCTCGCGCTGGTCATGGACATGACCGAGGAGCAGATCGGGCAGGTGGTGGCCGACGCGCAGGACGATCTGGAGCACGGCCTGACCGCGGTGCTGGCGCACCGGGTAGGCGACCCGCGCTGCGCGGAGATCGCCGAGCTCGGCAAGCGCTTCGACCGGCTCGACGGCAAGGGCGTCGACCCGTGGCTGGAGGCGGTGGCCCGGCACGTCAAGCAGGACACCTCGTGCGCCGACCACATCGAGAACCGGCGTCCGCTGCGGCTGTTCGAGGAGCTGCCGCAGACCTTCGTGCCGCCGGGCGTGCGCGCCCGCGTGCTGGACACGCTGCGCGACCCGGCCGGCGCGGCGTTCTGCCAGCGGATCGCGGACCGGGCCGGGCGGTTCGACGAGTCCGGGTTCCCCACCGGCGGCGGTAAGGCCTCCACCGGCAGCGCCCGCAAGCTGCTGCCGGCGATCGGGATCGCGCTGGTGGTGGCCGCGGTGGCGGGCGGGGCGTGGGCCGTCATGGGCGGCGGCGACAAGCCCGGCGGACCGACGGGTGCGGCGACGTCGACCTCTTCGACGTCGGCGGCCGATGTCGGGGCGTCCTCGGCCGGGTCGTCGTCCGCGGCCACACCGTCGCAGCCTACTGATACGGCCGCGGGATCGTCGTCGGCGGCGGCCGGCGGCGGGTCGACGGACGGGTCCACGGCGGGGTCGACGTCCGGGGGGACGCACCACTCGTCGTCCACGTCACGGCGTTCTTCGTCGTCCTCGCACAGCACTTCGCCGACCACGCACCGCTCTTCCAGCTCGACGACCACCAGCACCAGCAGCCCGCCGACCTCGTCGTCGTCCTCGGAGCCCCAGTCTTCGCTGCCCGGCAACACCTCGACCTCGACGCCGCCACCGTCGTCTTCCTCCTCATCCGCGACCTGATCGGCGCGCCGAAAGGTTACGGCCGGGGTCGCAAGACCCCCCGAAGGTGGCAACCTGGGCGGATTCTCCTTATCAGCGCACCGGTCCATGTCTAACGTCGGCTGGTGTGAAGGACCACGATACGAACGCCGGCGATCCCCTGGATCCCGCGGACCCGGTGAACCGCGACAGCGTCTCCGACAGCTGGGGGCGGGCGGCGGCCTACGACGCCTACGCGGACGGTCTGCACACCTACGCCCTCGGCGGCCTGCGCAACCACGAGGCCGCGGCCTCGGCGGTGTACTGCGCCTTCGTCGCCGCCGACCACCACGTCGCGCACCTGGGCGACGCCGAGATGCTGCGGCCGTGGCTGTACGCGATCACGCGGCACTACTGCCGGCTCGGGAAGCTTCCGCGGATGCGGCTGGCGCCGCCGCCGTCCGCCGCGGCGGCTAAGGACGCTGATAAAGAGCGGACGATAGTCGAGCTGGAGCGGTCGCTGCTGGCGGCGGAGCTGACGTCGCTGGACTGGCCGGACACCGATGGTCTGTGCGCGGCCCACCGCGAGGTGTTGGAGCTGTCGGTTCGGCACGGCATGGAGAGCCGCGCGGTCGGTCTGATGCTGGGCAGGCCGGCGGCGGAGTCCTTCGAGCTGCTCTCGGCGGCGTGGCATGAGCTGGAGCGGTCGCTGGCCGGCACGGCTTTGCTGCGCACGACGCGTTCGCACTGCCCGGATCTCGCGGCCCTGGCCTCGGGCTGGACCGGTCGGCTGACGGCGCAGCGCCGGGAGCCGCTGGTGGCGCATGTGGACGCGTGCTCGCGCTGTCAGTTCCATCTGCACAAGGTGCTCGGGGCACCGCAGGCGCCGTCGATCCTGCCGCACGTGCCGGCACCGAAGGCGCTGCGGGATCGGGTTCTGGGCGACCTGATGGACAGCGGTGCTCAGAAGGAAGCGGAGAAAGCGGCGATCGGCAGGCGCTTGGTGCGCTTCGATGCGTTGGGCTTCCCGGAGACGGAGGCCGCTGTCCGTCCGCAGCCGCGTCCAGGGGTGGCGGTCGGCGGTGCGGTGGCGGCGATGGAGAAGAAGCCGCGATTACTCGGGGCGCTGTTGGCGGGCCGGATGTCCTCGGCGGCCGACGCGCGATTAGTGATGAGTGGAGAAGGGAGCGGGCGCGATGTTGCTGGTGTGAGTGGTGGAGCAGGGCGAGACCGGCGGCAGGCTTGGCGTGGGCGGGCGGTGGCGGTTGAGGCCGGTCCGATCGGGTCCGCGCCCACCCTCTCGGCAATGACCCCATCCGCTCCCGAACCAAGCCCCAGATTCCCGGCCGCAGCACCACGCCGTCGCGACGCCTCAGAACCCGCTCCAACCCCCATCCCCAGAAATGATGCGAATCGCGGATCTGCCGGGACGCGAGCATCTTCGCGTGGCGGAGATGCCGATACGCGTAATGGCACGCGCGGTGAGACATCCGGCGGCGCATCCGCCGGCGGTGCCAGTGTTTTCGAGGACTCGCGCCTTGACCGGGCGGTTCCCAGCCTCGCCCCGCAGCCGCGTCGCAACTCCGTGGCGGCCGCGATCGAGGGTCGGCGACGCGGGGCGGCGGAGGTGAAGTCCGAGCCTCGGCGGGTCAGCGACGCGTATGAGGCTGCTGCGACGGTCGCGGCGGCGATGGCGGCCGAGGATCCGTCGCCGAACCGGGTGCCGAATATCGCGCCCGCGCCGAGCGCGGCCGCCCCTGAGCCTGTCTCGGTTCGTCGCTCACAGTCCCCGGCGCAGGGACAGCGCGTGTCGCGTGCCCAACCTCCCGCGCGCGCCGCCGTGACGCAGAACTTCACCCGTCCTCCGGCGGCC
The DNA here is from genome assembly GCA_019510485.1 of Catenulisporales bacterium. Lineage (GTDB taxonomy): Bacteria > Actinomycetota > Actinomycetes > Streptomycetales > Catenulisporaceae > Catenulispora. Next base: position 15,662 of record JAEKKI010000024.1, on the reverse strand, counting down.
CCCTCCCGGCGACGGAAGTCGACGTTCCGCTCGGCGCTGACGAGTTCGGCGATTCTCAGCGGCGCGGGAGCGGCCGGCCTGACCGCGTTCGTGTTGTTCGTGCCGTCGTCCGCGAATGGAAACAAGACGCTGTACACCTCGCCGGATCCGAGTGGCAACTCGACGCGGACGCCCGACTATCCGCGTCCCAGTTCCCCATCGGCGGCCGGGCCCGCGGTGCCGGTGGCCGGGAAGGCCGCCGGCGGCCCGGGCGCGTCGTTCCCCGGCGGCGACACCGTGACGGCACAGGTGGTCGCGGCCGTCGTGGCAGCGACGCCGTCCACGCCCGCCCCGGTCTCCGGAACCCCGACGCCGCCGGCGGGCGGCGTGCCGTGGAACCCGCTGCCGTCGGCCACCGCCGGGCCGTCGCAGGAACCGACCTCCGGCACCGGCCAGCTGAACATCAGCGTGACGCAGCGCTCGAACAACCCGCGCGAGGTGACCGTGACGCTCTGGAACTCCGGCACGGCCCCGGTCTCCTGGGCCGCCACCGCCGACGCCCGATGGCTCAGCCTCAGCGCCGTGTCCGGCATGCTCGCCCCCGGCGCGCAGACCTCGGTGCGCATCGTCGTGGATCGCCGCGCCGAGCCGGACGGCCCCTGGCAGGCGCACGTGCGCTTCGACCCGAGCGGCGAGATGGTCGCGCTCAGCGGCAGGGGCAATCCCGGCACGCCGAGCAGCACACCGCCCACCACGCCGAGCAGCTCCAGCTCATCGAGCAGCCCGAGCAGCACGCCATCGGGCACGCCGCCGTCGAGCACGCCGAGCACGCCGCACAGCTCCCCGTCGAGCAGCCCGGGCGGGAGCGCCTCGTCGAGCGGCGGCCAGGGCGGACCGGGCGGCCCGCCCAGCGGTACGCCGTCGACGACGACACCGGCGCCATCGCAGCCCCCGACGCGGCCCACGGGCACACCGTCGGGCTCGCCGCCGACCGCGTCGCATACACGTCCGCACCATCGCTGAGATACAGAGCCGCTCCGGCACCCGCATGCCGGAGCCCTGGAAGGCGTCCGACAAACCCAGCATGTCGGGCGCCTTCCGCCCACGCGCTACGCGTCACCGATACGACTTCCGCGCCCCATGCGACGTAGTGGTCGCTCGACCGCGACCGGCACCGGTCGATGGCAAGGCCCTGATGGAAAGCAATATGGCGGACAGGGAGCGGCGAAGCCGTCAGATCAGGCCGGATCCGCCGGATGCGGAGCGATCAAAACCCGCGAGGCATCCCGCGTCTGGCACAACCCGACCAGCACCTCGTACGCCTTGGGCCCCATCATCTCGCTCAGCTCCGGCCCGTACGACACATACACCGGCTCCTGCGCGACATGCGCCTCCGTGGCCCCGGTGCACCACCAGTTCAGGTCGTGTCCGCCGCCGCCCCAGCCGCGCCGGTCGTACTCGCCGATCGACACCACCAGGACCTCGGTCCCGTCCGGCCGCTCCACGTGCTCATACGTGCGGCGCACCGGCAGCTGCCAGCACACGTCCGGCTTGGTCCGCAGCGGATGAACGTCCTCGCGCAGCGCCAGCGCGTGCAGCGCGCAGCCCTCGCCGCCGGCGAAGCCGGGCCGGTTCAGGAAGACGCACGCCCCCTCGACGACCCGGGTCTGCTTGTCCCCGTCCTCATCCTTCTGAGTGATCCCGAGCTCCAGCCCCGCCGCGCGGAACTGCCACGTCTCGTCGGTCAGCCGCTCGGCGGCCCGCTCGACCCGCTTGCGGTCGGCCTTGTCCGAGTAGTGCGCGCCGAGCGTGCAGCAGCCGTCGGATGCCCGGCCGGGGCGGATCCCGCCGCAGCCGGCGCCCCAGATGCAGGTCCAGCGCGAGCACAGCCACGTCAGGTCGGCCCGGTAGATCTGGGCCGGATTGTCAGGGTCGGGGAACTCCACCCATTCGCGGGGGAAGTCGAGCGGTACTTCAGGCACTGCCCCAGCTTATGCGGTTGGCGCGCCCAGCCGTGGGAGGCCAGGTAACGTATCGCGATATGCGCCTGGGAGTGTTGGATGTCGGCTCGAACACGGTGCACCTGCTGCTGCTTGACGCGCATGCCGGTGCCCACCCGATTCCGGCGTTCTCGCACAAGGTCGAGCTACACCTGTCGCAGCTCACCGACGCGGACGGATCGATCCTGCCCAGCGGCATCGAGCGGCTGGGCGAGGTGGTCGCGCACGCGCTGCGGGTGGCCGAGGACAAGGGCGCCGAGGACCTGATCGCCTTCGCGACCTCGGCCGTGCGCGAGGCCGCCAACGGCGACAAGGTGCTGGAGGCCGTGCGCGAGGAGACCGGCGTCAACCTGCAGGTGCTGCCCGGCCCGGACGAGGCCCGGCTGACCTTCCTGGCGGTGCGCCGCTGGTTCGGCTGGTCCGCCGGCCGGCTGCTGGTGCTGGACATCGGCGGCGGCTCGCTGGAGATCGCGGCCGGCCTGGACGAGATGCCGGACGTCAGCGTGTCGCTGCCGCTGGGCGCCGCGCGGCTGACCCACGACCGGCTCAACGGCGACCCGCCGGGCCCGGATCAGCTGCGCGAGCTGCGCAAGTACGTCCGCCACGAGGTGGCCAAGGAGGTCTCCAAGGTGGCCAGGGCCGGCCGCCCGGACCGGGTCGTGATCACCTCCAAGACCTTCCGGCAACTGGCCCGCATCGCCGGCGCCGCGCCCTCGGCGCAGGGCCTGTACGCGCCGCGCTCGCTGCGGGCCCGCGACCTGACCGAGTGGCTGCCGCGGCTGTCCCAGATGTCGTCGGCCCAGCGTGCCGGCCTGCCCGGGGTCTCCCCGGGCCGGGCCGGGCAGCTGCTGGCCGGCGCCGTCGTCGCCGACGCCGCCTTCGACCTGTTCGGCGTCGAGGCGGCCGACCTGTGCCCGTGGGCGCTGCGCGAAGGCGTGATCCTGCGGCATCTGGACACCCTTGTAAGCTGAGCGGCGTGACCTTCAGGACCGACAGCACGGGGACGACGGAGCAGGTCATCCTGCCGAAAGTCGGTCTGTCGACCTCCTCGGTCTACCCCCAGCCCACCCGCTACGCCTTCGACGTCGCCGCGCGCCTGGGCTACGACGGCGTCGAGGTCATGGTGTCGGTCGACCCGGCGAGCCAGTACCCGGAGAAGATCCTGGAGTACGTCGACGAGTACCAGGTCCCGGTGGTCTCCATCCACGCCCCGACCCTGTTCTGGCTCAACCTGAAGCGGATCTGGGGCTCGGACCCCTGGGAGAAGCTGAAGCGCTCGCGGGAGGCGGCCGAGCGGGTCGGCGCCAAGGTCGTCGTGGTGCACCCGCCGTTCCGCTGGCAGCAGCCCTACGCCGAAGAGTTCGCCGAGGGGATCAAGCGGCTGAATCAGGAGTCGGAGGTCCAGTTCGCCGTGGAGAACATGTATCCCTGGCGGGCCTCCACCCCCGACATCTTCGGCCGTATCCCGCGCATCCGGCTGCCCAAGGTGGAGCGCGAGGGCGAGGCGTACTACCCGGGCTGGGACCCGACCGAGGCGGGTTACGAGCACTACGTCCTGGACCTGTCCCACACCGCGACCGCGCGCAATGACGCGCTGGCCATGTACGAGCGCATGGGCGACCGGCTCACCCACCTGCACCTGGCCGACGGCACCGGGCTGAACAAGGACGAGCACCTGGTGCCCGGGCGCGGTTCGCAGCCGTGCCAGGAGGTGCTGGAGCGGATCGCGCGGCGCGGCCAGGTCGGGTCCGTCGTGCTGGAGGTGAGTACCCGCCGCGCGGAGAACGAGCTCCAGCGCGAGGAGGACCTCCGCGAATCCCTGGTCTTCGCCCGCCGAGCCTTGGCGGGCGCGCGAGAACAGCATGTGCTGGGCGCGCGGCAGGAAGACAAAGGCGCCCTGCCGATATCGGAATGACCAGATAGACCAGATCAGGAGTTCCCGTTGGCCGAGCAATCGATGTTCGACACCCTCGCTTCCGCATACGCGCAAGGCCGTCCCACCTATCCCGACGCGCTCTTCGACGGAATCCAAGAGCTTGCCGGGCGCGCGCTGGCCGGGGCCCGGGTCGCCGACGTCGGGGCCGGCACCGGTATCGCGTCCCGGCAGCTCCAGGCCCGCGGCGCCGCGGTCACCGCGGTCGAGCTCTCCGAGCCGATGCTGCGGCAGCTGGTCGCGGACTCGCCCGGGGTGGGCGCGGTGCGGGGCAGCGCCAACGCGCTGCCGCTGCGGGACGGGTCGGCCGACTTCGTGACGTTCGCGCAGGCCTGGCACTGGGTGGATCCGGAGCCGGCGGTGCCGGAGGTTCTCAGGGTCCTGAAGCCGGGTGGCGTGCTGGCCTGCTTCTGGAACACCCCGGTCACCGACACGAAGTGGCGTGCCGGCTACGCCGACCGTATCAAGGAACTGATCGGCGGCGAACCGGTATACGGCAACGACAGCACCGCTTTCGACCAAGAGCCGCACATCGATCTGGGCTCCCACGCGCCGCGCCTGCGGACGCAGGTCCTCCGGACGTCCTGGACGCGGGCGATCCCGGTGGAGCAGCGGCTCGTCAACATCACGTCGCGGTCGTACTTCAGCACGGTGCCGGCCGAGCGGCTGGCGGCGTTCCTGGACAACGAGCGGACCTTGCTGCTCAAGCACTTCCCGGACGGGATGGTGCGGGAGGAGTACACCGCTTGGCTCGGGGTGGTGTGCAAGCCCTGAGGGGGCAATCTTCGCGCGGATGCCGTCCGTCGCCCACGCGGCTCACCGGTCCGGCTCCGGACCGGTTTCGGATCTAGGCTTAGTCTGCTGGGGATGGCACGGCGGGCAGGAGGACCTGAAGTGTTGCGTCGGACGTTGCTGGCGGCGGCGGGCAGTGGGCGCACGCGTGCCCTCATCGAGCGCTCCCCGGGATCGCGCCAGATCGTCAAACGCTACGTCGCCGGGCCTGCCACCGACGACGCCGTGGCCGTGGCCGACGCGCTGATCGAGGACGGCCTGCTGGCCACGATCGACCATCTGGGCGAGGACACCACCGACTCCAACCACGCCATCCTGGTCAAGGAGGCGTACCTGCTGCTGCTGGAGCGGCTGGCGGCGGCCGGGCTGACCCCGCACGCCGAGGTGTCGGTGAAGCTGTCGTCGATCGGGCAGTCGCTGAACAGCGACGGCGAGAAGATAGCGCTCGAACACGCGCACGCGATATGCGAGGCCGCGCAGCGGGCCGGGACCACGGTGACCTTCGACATGGAGGACCACACCACCACCGATTCGACCCTGAAGATAGTCTCCGAGCTCCGGCGGGACTATGCGTGGGCGGGGATCGTGCTCCAGGCGTATCTGCGCCGCACCGAGGCCGACTGCAAGGACTTCGCCTTGCCGGGCTCCCGGGTGCGGCTGTGCAAGGGCGCGTACCGGGAGCCGGAGTCGGTGGCGTACCAGGAGAAGCAGGAAGTCGACCTGTCCTTCGTCCGCTGCATGCGTACCCTGATGGCCGGCGAGGGCTACCCGATGCTCGCCACCCACGACCCGCGCCTGATCGAGATCGGCGGCGCGCTGGCCGTGCGCAACGGCCGGAGTATCGGCAGCTACGAGTTCCAGATGCTGTTCGGGGTGCGACCGCACGAGCAGAAGCGGCTCGCCGCCGCCGGGGAGCGGATGCGGGTGTATGTGCCGTATGGGAGCGAGTGGTACGGCTACCTCATGCGACGATTGGCGGAGCGTCCGGCGAACCTCGGCTTCTTCGCACGGTCGCTGATTTCCAAGGACTGAACCTGAACCGCGGCCCTTCGCGGGCCGGCACGTGAGGAGACCGGAGAATGACCCAGCGCGTCGCCGTCCTCGGCACCGGAAAGATCGGCGAGGCCCTGGTCTCCGGGCTGTTGCGGGCCGGCAAGCCGGCCGCCGAGGTGCTGGTCACGGCGCGGCGCCCGGAGCGCGCGGCGGCGCTGCGGGAGTCGTACGGCGTCGAGGCGGTGAGCAACGCCGATGCCGCGGCCAAGGCCGACACCCTGATCCTCACGGTCAAGCCGCAGGACATGGGCGCGCTGCTGGAGGAGCTGGCTCCGCACGTCCCAGCCGACCGGCTGGTGATTTCCGGCGCGGCCGGTATCACCACTGGGTTCATCTCCTCGCGGCTGGCTGAGGGGGTGCCGGTGGTGCGGGTCATGACGAACACGCCGGTGCTGGTGGACGAGGCGATGTCCGCGATCTCGGCTGGGACGCATGCTACTGAGGAGCACTTGGTGCGTGCCGAGGAGATCTTCGCGCCGGTGGGGAAGACGATCCGGGTGCCGGAGGCGCAGCAGGATGCGGTGACCGCGTTGTCCGGGTCGGGGCCCGCGTACTTCTACTACCTGGTCGAGGCCATGACCGATGCCGGGATCCTGCTCGGGCTGCCGCGGGCGGCGGCGCACGATTTGATCGTGCAGGCGGCCATCGGTGCCGCGGTGATGCTGCGGGATTCCGGCGAGCATCCGGTGAAGTTGCGGGAGGCGGTGACGTCGCCGGCCGGGACGACGATCGCCGCCATTCGGACCATGGAGGACCACGGGGTGCGGGCGGCGATGATCGCGGCGCTGGAGGCGGCTTGGAAGCGGTCGCGGGAGTTGGCTTCGGGGTCTTGATCTCCGTGGGATCTGTTGATCTCGCGCTGCCGTCGGTGTTTCGGGTGGGGGAGTTCGCGGCTTGGGCGGTGGGCGCGGCGCACGGCCAGGCGGCGATGTTCTTGGCGGCGCGGAACGGGGTGGAGCCTGCTGCGCTGTCGGTGCGGGTCGAGGTCCGGGAAGCCGCGGTCGCCTTCCGGAGTGAGCGGTATTTGCGCGTGGACGGCGAAGCGGCTTTTGAGTGGGCGCCGCTGTCGGGGGACTACGAGGCTGCGGACGGCTGGGTTCGCTTGCACTGCAACTTCGAGCATCACGCTGAGATCGCTTGTCGGGTGCTGGGCGCGCCGCGGGAGCGGACGGCCGTTGAGGCTGCGGTGCGCCGGCGGGGGCGCTTTGAGATTGAGGACGCCATCGCCGAGGCCGGTGGGACCGCGGCGGCGATGCGGACGCGGGAGGAGTGGCTGGCGCATCCGCAGAGTGCGGCGGTGGCGCGGTGGCCCTTGGTGGCGATATCAGCGGTGGGGAGTGCGGAGGTTTTTTCCGGCGCTACCGGTTCGGCGGTCGGCGGCGCGGATGGGGATGTGTCCGGCGGTGAGACCCGCGCTGGCGTTCGCGTTGTCGGTTCAATGGCCGGTGGTGTCGGATCACGGCTGCTCGCCACCCGCCTCGGCCCGAGTTCCCGCCCCCTGGCCGGCGTCCGTGTCCTCGACCTGACCCGCATCATCGCCGGTCCCAACGCGGGCCGCGTGCTCGCAGCGTATGGCGCGGACGTCACCATGATCCGCTCGCCGCGGCTGCCGACCATCCGCGGCCTCGACCTGGATCTCAACTTCGGCAAGGCTTTGCGATTCCTCGATCTGCGCTCCGCCGCCGGACGCGCCGCGTTCCTCGATCTGGTGCGCGGCGCCGATGTCGTGCTCCAGTCCTATCGCCCGGGAGCGTTGGCGGCGCTCGGGCTCGGGCCGTCGGATCTGGCCGCGGTGAACCCCGGCATCGTCCATGTCTCGATCTCCGCCTACGGCGTCGAGGGGCCGTGGGGCGGCCGTCGCGGCTTCGACTCGCTGGTGCAGATGGCGACCGGGATCGCCGATGAAGGCATGCAGGTCTCGGGCGCCGCGCATCCGGTGCCGTTGCCCGCGCAGGTGTTGGATCACGGCGCCGGGTGGCTGGCGGCAGCTGGTGCGATCGAGGCGTTGAACCTCGGCGGCGGGCTGGAGGTGCAAGTGAGCTTGGCGGGTGTCGCTCGCGCCCTGGACTCGCTCGGACGGCTCGACCCTGCGGTAGGGCTTGCGGTGCCCGATCCGGGACCGGCAGACGTCGAGGACCTGCTGCTGCGGACGCCGAGCGCGGCCGGGACGCTGACACACGTGCGCTTTCCCGGCCACATCGCCGGGGCGGAATTGGGCTGGGCCGGTCCGCCGCCGATCGTGTGATCGCGGTACGGACAGATTCTTATCTCCGGCGGCGGTCTGAATCCTCGCCGCGGAGGCTACCGAGTGGCGATACGCGACCCGAGTCCGCGCCGCACGACTGGCTCGCTCGGATGGCGAATGCCGAGTGATTCGACAGTCGACCGCGCTCCGCTACCGGACGTGTGCTCCACCCGAAGGTTCGCCCGCCGCTCACCACCCGTTCACCCGGCGGTGTCAGCGCCCTGGCTAGCGTCGCGGGCATGACCGATCGGATGTCCGTCGACCGTCGCACCGCACTGCTCGCCGCCGGGACCGCCGGCGCCACACTCGCCGCCGCCCCGCTGCTGGCCCCACCCGCCGCTGCCGCCACCGCGGAGCCCGCTGTCGACAGCGCGGCCCCGTCGCCGCGCACCGACACCGGGCCCCTCCTCCTCACCACCCCCGGCGCACTCGGCGCCCCGCCGGTCGACGGCCTGCACCTGACCTTCGGCGCCGACCCGGCGCGCGAGATGTACGCGTCCTGGACCACCGCCACGCCGGTGCGCCGCCCGCGCGTCCGCTTCGGCACCCCGGACGGCGGGCACGGCGACACCGTCCAGGCCCAGACCCGCACCTACACCGACGGCGCCTCCGGCCGCGAGGTGTACGTCCACCACGCTCACATCAGCGGTCTGCGTCCGGACACCACCTACGTCTACAGCGCCCTGCACGACGGCGTGCTGCCGGACTCCGCGGCCTTCCGCACCGCGCCGAGCGGTCGCCGCCCGTTCACCTTCACCAGCTTCGGCGACCAGGCCACCCCCGGCACCACTTGGAGCCCGGCCGCCTCCGGCGGCTTCTCCTCGGTCCCGGCGACCGTCGCCTCCCCGGCCTCGGCCGACGTGGTGGGCGGCATCGAGCAGGTCGCGCCGCTGTTCCACCTGCTCAACGGCGACCTGTGCTATGCCAACATCAACCCGGACCGGCTGCGCACTTGGGACTCGTTCTTCCAGAACAACACCCGCTCGGCCCGCTTCCGTCCGTGGATGCCGGCCGCCGGCAACCACGAGAACGAGAAGGGCAACGGCCCGCTGGGCTTCTCGGCCTTCCAGACCCGCTTCGCCCTCCCGCCCAACGGCGAGGACGCCGAGTTCGCAGGACTCTGGTATGCCTTCACCGTCGGCGCCGTCCGCTTCGTGGTCCTGCAGAACGACGACGTGGCCCTCCAGGACGGCGGCGACAACTACGTCAGCGGCTACAGCGCCGGCCGCCAGCGCGCCTGGCTGGAGCGTACGCTCAAGCAGGCCCGCCGCAGCGATCAGATCGACTGGATCGTGGTCTGCATGCACCAGGTGATGATCTCCAGCTCCGACGCCAATGGCGCCGACCTCGGCATCCGCGAGCAGTGGGGCCCGCTGTTCGACCAGTACCAGGTCGACCTGGTCGTCTGCGGCCACGAGCACGACTACGAGCGGTCGCACCCGATCCGGGGCGTGGTGTCCGGGAGCGAGACGCTGACTCCGAACCCGGTGGCTACGGACACTGCGCACATCGACACGTCTAAGGGCACCGTGCACATGGTGCTCGGTGGTGGTGGCACCAGCAGCCCGACGAACCAGAAGTTCTTCGCGGGGAGTAAGGCGAAGGTGCTGACGGCTGTCGGGGCGGTCGGGGCCAATGGTAAGAAGACGCCTACGTACGTGTTCGAAGACGCCCCGTGGATCGGCGTCCGCGACGAGAAGCACCCTTACGGCTTCGCCGCGTTCGACGTGGACCCGGGGACGCACGCCGGTGGTGAGACGCGGATCCACGTGACGTACTACACCGTCGGGCAGCCGGACGGGGCGATCGCGCCGCTGGAGACGTTCACGCTGACCAGAACCCGGTCGGATCGGCGATCCTGACACGCACGCGGGGGTTGGCCGCCAACGGCCCGAGGTCGACCCCCGCTGCCCGGTCGAAGGTGTCGCCGACGTTCGGCAGCCTCAGTTCGCCGTCCTTGATAGCGCGGCCAGCTCGGTCCCGGTGAAAGACACGTCAACGCCCCCCACATCAGCTCTGTTCTGCCGGTATAGGCAGAGTACCGATGTGAGGGGCGTGGTACCGGTTTTGCCCCGCTACTTCCCGTTCTCGATCTGCACCCGCTCCACCACCTGCGGCTTGGGACTCTGCCGAGCCTCCTTGCCGCTCTCCTCCCCGATGCCCTTCTTCACCGACTCCAGAATCGCCAGCCCCTGCCCCACCAACCCGGCGGCGATCTCCGACAGGCCGTCGGCGCCGTTCAGCACGTTGATGTTCGCCCCGTTGAGCCCGGCGGCGGCCTTCTCCACGATCAGCGGCAGCTGATCGATGATCATGCGGTCCAGCGCCACCCGGTCATAACTGGCGGCGGCCTCGGCCTGGATCCGCATGCGCTCGGCCTCGGCGGCGGCTGTGATGCGTACCCGCTCGGCTTCGGCCTCGGCGGGTTTGACGACCTCGGCGACCAGCTGCTGCTTGCGCAGTTCCGCCTCGCGCTGCGCCAGCTCCGTCTGGGCCATGATCACCTCCTGCTGCGCCTTGGCCGCCGAGAGCGGGCCGGCCTGGGCCGCGGACGCCTGGGCCTGGTCCACCTCGGCCTTGTACTGGGCCTGGACGATCGCGGTGTGGCGCGCGTACTCGGCCTTGTTCCGCTCAGCCTCCTGCTGCGCCTCCACCGAAGCCTGCGTGGCCTGCGCCTGAGCGATCTGGGCCTGCCGCTGGATGGCGGCCTTGTGCGGCGCGGCCATGGCGTCGATGTACCCGGTGTTCATGTCGTCGATCGACATGATCTGCAGCGAGTCCACGATCAAGCCGATCTTGGCCATCTCCGCCTTGGACGTGTCCAAGACCTCCTCGGCCAGCTTCTGCCGCTCGGTGACGATCTCCTCGACCGTCATCGAGCCGATGATGGAGCGCAGGTGGCCGGCGAAGATGCGGGCCGCCAGGGTGGACATCTGGTCCTGGTCGGACAGGAAGCGCTGGCCGGCGTTGACGACGCTCTCGGTGTCGTTGCCGACCTTGAAGGCGATGACCGCGCGGACGGTCAGCGCGATGCCCTGCTTGGTCACGCAGGTCTCGGAGACCTCCGCCTCCTGCATCGACAGGGTCAGGAACCGGACCTTGCGGAACACCGGCAGGATGAACTTGCCGTGGCCGGTGACGACCCGGAACGGGGCTCCGCCCTGTCCCCGGCGGCCGCCGGAGATGAGCATCGCCTGGTCCGGGGCGGGGACTCTGTAGCCGAACATGCTGTCAGCCTTCTTCCCGTGAGCAGAGGTGGACGATCACAGCCGGTCCAGTTCGTCCAACGGATCCACGGAGTCCGGGAACGCCACGACGTCGACCGCGCGCTCGCCGCGGGACTCCACGATCAAGACCTGGGTGCCCTTCGCCAGCGGCTGCTCCGACCAGGCCAGGAACGCCTCGCTGCCACCTCGCACTCGCACCACGACCTCGCCGGGCCCCCGTTGGCCACGCGTACCGACGTGCAGCACCCCCACGCATCCGATCACCGCGTCGTCTGGCACTTTCCGCACGTTACACCCGTCCCCGGACCCCGACCACGCAACCCCTTCCCAGCGAAGATCACGTCGCCTACGCTGCCCGCATGGAGCAGTCGGAGCGGTCGGCGCAGGGCAGCCTGACACGAAACCGCATGGCGACGTTCGTGTTCTTCGGCGTGCAGGGCTTCGCCTTCTCGCTCCTGACGTCCAAGGTCTCGGTCATCAACCGCATGGCGACGTTCGTGTTCTTCGGCGTGCAGGGCTTCGCCTTCTCGCTCCTGACGTCCAAGGTCTCGGTCATCCAGAAGCAGCTGCACCTGGACGACGGGACGCTGTCGATCCTGCTCGCCGTGGTCCCGGTGCTGGCCGGGGTCGGTTCGGTGCTGGCCGGGACGGCGATGCGCTGGACCACCTCGGCGGCCGTGCTGCGGGTCGCCGAGCCGGCCGTGATCGGGGTGCTCATCCTGGTCCCGCACACCCGCGACCTGTGGCAGGCGATGCCGATCCTCATGGTGTTCGGACTGGCCGTGGGCGCCGCCGACGCCACCATGAACATGCAGGCCTGCGGCCTGGAGCGGCGCTACGGCCGGTCGATCGTCCTGGCCTTCTTCGGGATGTGGGCGGCCGGCGCCATCGCCGGCTCCTCCTGGGGCGCCCTCGGGTCGCTGGTGGGTTGGCACCTGAGCGTCATCTACCTCGCCGGAGCGGTCGTCGGCATCGCGGCGACCCTCTACGCCGGGCCCCAGCTGCTGCGGAACCTGCGCGACGAGACCGTCGTCAAGGACGCCGACGGCAGGCTGCCCGCGGTCCCGTGGCGCCCGATGCTCCTGCTGTGCCTGGTCATGACCCTGGCCTACATCGGCGAGTCCAGCGTCACCAACGCCGGCAGCGTCTACCTCACCAAGGGCCTGAAGTCCTCCGACACCCTCGGCGGCCTGGTGGTCGGCGCTTACACCCTGGGCCAGGTCCTGGGCCGGCTGCGCGGCGACCTGCTGGTGCAGCGCTTCGGCAAGGTGAAGGTCGTGCGGGCCGGCGCACTGGTGTGCGCGCTCGGATTCGCGATCGTGGTCGGCGCGGCCGGGCCCTACATCGCGCTCGCGGGGTTCCTCATCGCCGGCATCGGCCTGTCTCCGCTGGTCCCGCAGGCGTTCACCACGGCGCACGCCAACGACCCGGCCGGCTCCGGCGTCGCGGTCGCGCGCATCAACGTCTTCAACTACCTCGGCTTCCTCCTCGGCGCCCCGCTGGTCACCGGTCTGTGGGGCGCGGGCGTCTCGCACCGCGAGGGTATGGCCGTGCCGATGGTGATGATCGCGCTGATCATCGCGTTGGCGTTCGCCTTCGACCCCCGGCGCGTCCCGGCCGGCGGCGCCGGACGCCCGACCCCGGCCGTCGGGGGTGCGGAAACGGTACCTACATTGGGTTCGTGACCAAACGCGGCACGGTTTCAGCGGGGACTTTTGTCAGCTCTCTTCTCGTCGTCGGCCTGAGCGGCTGCGGCGGAGGCGGCGGCTCCGGGATCGCCAAGGCGCCGGTGGGGTACGGCGCGGTGACCGAGATCGTCGAGGCGCCGGCGACCGTCACCCCGAAGGCGCAGATCACGGTCGACGCCTCGGCGGCCGGTTCGGTGGCGCAGCTGATGGTGGCCGACGGGCAGCACGTCGACGCCGGCCAGCCGCTGCTGCGGATCGACTCGCCGGAGGCGAAGGCGCAGCTGGACGCGGCGAAGGCGGCGGACGCGCAGGCGGCGTCGCAGAGCAAGAACACTTCGGGCGGGACGACGGTCGTGGACTTCACCCGCTCGCAGTCGCTGGCCGACTCGAACGCGAAGAAGGCGTTCGACGCCGCGCAGGCCACCGCCGACCAGATCGCCGACCCGGAGGTCAAGGCCTCGATCCTGAGCCGGATCGCCAGCGCGCGCAGCGATTACTCCACCGCGTCCTCCGACGTGCGGAACACCATCAACAACTTCAACAAGGGCATAGCTTCGGTCGGGGACGTGCTCGGGTCGCTCGGGGACGCGCAGCGGACGCAGACCCAGGCGGCTGTGGCGATCGCGCAGAAGACCGTGGATGCGCTCACGGTGAAGGCCTCCATATCCGGCACCGTGTCGCTGCGCAGCGGTGTCGGCGGAGGCGGGCCGTCAGGGGTCGATGTCTCCTCGCTGCTGTCCCAGCTCGGCGGGAACCTCGGATCGCTCGCTGGAAGCGCCGGCAGTCTCGGGGCGGCTGCTGCGGGGGGAAGCAGCGGGAGCTCTGGTGCGGGGAACGACACTGTGATCGCGCAGGGATCGCCTGTGGCTTCGGGAGCGCCGCTGCTCGTCCTTACGGATTCCTCGAACCTGACTCTGACCGCGCAGGTTGACGAGACCTCGATTCTGAAGGTCGCACCGGGGGTCACTGCGAGCGTGCAGCTGGATGCCGTTCCGGATGCGACCTACTCGGCGACCGTGCTCTCGATCGACAGCCAGGGCCAGTCTTCCAGCCGAGGAGGCGTCACCTACCGCGTCCGGACCTCGCTCGGGAACGGCACACTCGGCGACGGCTCGCCGGCCCCGGTACCACGCGCCGGGATGAGTGCGGTGGCTGATCTCAAGGTCGCGGACAAGCAGCATGTGCTTTCGGTGCCGGCTGCGGCGGTCGTGCACGACGGCGATCAGGACATCGTCTGGTTGGTGACGTCCGGGTTCGCGCACCGACATGTGGTCCGGCTCGGCGCGCAGGGCGACACCGTCGTGGAGGTCGCAGCCGGTTTGAACTCAGGGGACGTGATCGTGACCGCCGGGGCCGACAAGGTCCACGACGGGCAGAAGCTGTAAGGCGATGGCCGAAATAGAGGCAGTCGAGATCACCCGCTCCTACCGTATGGACGGTGTGTCCGTGGACGCACTCCGTGGTGTCTCCTTGACCATCGAAGAGGGCGACTACGCGGCGATCACCGGACCGTCCGGGTCCGGGAAGTCCACACTGATGCATCTGCTCGGCTGTCTAGACCGGCCGACCTCCGGGACGCTGCGTATAGGCGGCCGTGATGTGTCATCGCTTAACGACAGCGAACTGGCCGAACTCCGTAATCGCACGATCGGGTTCGTCTTCCAGTCGTTCCAACTTCTACCGCGTACGACCGCTATAGAGAACGTCGCACTGCCGCTCGTCTATAGAGGAGTGCGTCGCGCGGAGCGGAGGAAGCGCGCTGCGGAGGCTTTGGAAGCGGTGAACCTGGGCCACCGGCTCACGCACAAGCCGACGCAGATGTCCGGAGGCGAACAGCAGCGGGTCGCTATAGCGCGGGCGCTCGTGGGGGAACCCACAGTGCTTCTCGCGGACGAGCCCACAGGCAACCTCGACACCGTCAACGGAGACGAGGTGATGGCGATCCTTGAGCGCCTCAACAAAGAGCGCGGAGTCGCGGTCGTCCTGGTGACCCACGAAGCCGACATCGCGTCGCGCGCACGACGGATCATCCGGGTGCGAGATGGCTTGATCGAGGAAGAACCGGGGGTGCTCCGTGAGGTTCACTGAGTCGTTCCGGGTCGCCATCGACGCCTTGCGCGCCAACCGCCTGCGCTCGCTGCTGACCATGCTCGGCGTGGTGATCGGGGTCGCGGCGGTGGTCGTCCTGGTCGCCATCGGCGGCGGCGCCAAGCAGCTGGTCACCTCCGAGGTCGAGGGTCTGGGCTCGAACATCGTGTTCGTCGCCCCGGGCAAGTTCCAGTTCGGCACCCAGCCCGCGCTGTCCCGGCTCCAGCTTTCCGACGCCGACTATCTGAACCGGGTGCTCGGCCGGCCCGACGCCGTCGCCGTGGCGCTGACGTCCGCCGAGAGCCTGCGCGCGGGCACCCACACCTTCTACGCGACCGTGGAGGGCACCACGAGCAACGTGGTCGACGTGTTCGACCGGCCGGTGGACAGGGGGCGCTACGTCTCCAAGGCGGACATCTCCACCGCGCGCCGCGTCATCGTCCTGGGCCCGGACGCCGCGCATGCGCTGTTCCCCGGCGCCGACGCCGTGGGACGCCAGGTGTCGATGGCCGGGGTCGAGTTCCGGGTGATCGGGGTCTTCAAGGCCAAGGGAGGGGCGTTCGGGGTCAGCCCCGACGCGGAGGTCCACATCCCGGTGACCGCGGCGCAGCGGCTGTTCGGGATGGACACGATCACCGGCTTCGCCACCAGGGCCAC
>JAEKKI010000023.1 GCA_019510485.1 Catenulisporales bacterium | reverse complement strand
CCCGCGTATGGGTCCGAGGCCGCTCCGCGCTCGCTCTGGCCTACGAGGGGGCCGGACTAACAACCGCACACCGACTAGCGGATCAAGCGCTAGCGATCTCTGACAAGCCCACCCTTGGCCGACTTAACGCGCTCGTCGCACGGGCACACGTTGCCGGATTCAAGGACGATGCGGAGACGGTCCGCTCGATGGTGGACGAGGCACGGCGAGTCTTCGACGTAGCGGGTTCCGACGAACAGATCTCTGACTTCGCCGTGCCGGAATGGCGCTTCCACGTGTTCCTGTCCATGCTTTACAGCCGTCTGGGGGACGAGCGTCGGGCGATCGAGGAACAAGACGCGGCAGCGCGGGTGATCCCGGAGAACCTTCCGCGCTTCCGCACGCACATCGAGATGCATCGAGGGCTAGCGCTCGTCCGCTCCGGCGACGCATCCGGGGGAACCGACTACGCGCGTCGTGCGCTGGGCTTGCTTCCCCCAGAGAAGCATTCACTGACCCTCAAACTTCTTATGGCCGAGATCGGCGGCTCGAAAGCGGGCCAAGCTCGCCGGTAGCTTGAGCCACTCCCTTCACTCTCCGCGCTGGTCGGCCTCGCGGAGTGTAATCACCCCGCAAATCAAGGGTCTTCGAACTTGACCATGACGTCGGGGTCAGTGGTGATGGCGACGTCGATCCGAAGGCCTCATTGCTGGGGGCCTCCGAGTTTGAAGTGCTGTGACTCCGCGGGAGTGGTTGTTGAGTTCTCGCCTGCGGTGCGGCATGTCTGTAGTGTCCGTGTTCGTGTCTGAAGCCTCCATCCCGATCGGTGAAATCGTCAACGCCGTCGTGCGAAATGTCGGTCGTGCCACGTTGCCTTTCCAGCAGGCGCACTCCGACCAAGGCTCTGGCACGGCGTTCTGGTACAACGACCTGGTAGACGCCACGCCGGGTCATGAGAATGTCCGCCAGTACCTGGTGACAGCCGAGGCACTGACGCGGTACGACCTCGCTCAGTGGACCTTGCGCCCTGATCTGTGCGATCCCGAGATGAGTGCGGAGCTGCTGCTCATGGGTGATTTCGCAGACGGCTGGATCCGGCTCGAAGACCTCGGCGTGGCAGTGATGCCCACCGGTGCTCTCCACACGCATGCCGACCGCAAGGGCTGGCAATGGACCACCGACGAGATAACCGACGGAATGGCGGCTCACGAATCGGACTTGGCCGCGATCGGAAGTCGTCCCGCGCCCGCCTACGTGCTTGGCCACGACATCGGCCCCCAGCGCGAACGGCTGCAGGTGGTTGTTGCCGGCGGCGTCCTCCGCGACACCGCCGGGGCTCTGCGTTGGGACCGGGAGATGCCCGAAGGATGCGTGGGGTCACCGGTCTTCATGGTCGTTCCGCACGGGTCAAGCCAGTTGAAGCTTGTGTGCATCGGCGTCATACTGCCCGGTCAGCGTGGCAACGAGATCGTCGGGTTTGACCGGATCCGCGCGACAGTGCGTGCTCTGGCATAGGCATTTGTGCGGCGCGCGAGGACAGTGCTGTCCGCCGCGGCCACGATCTCCCGTGTCGCGCACCCTTGACGCTACCGCCGGGGAGCGCCGCGGAGTTCGACGAATACGGGGACCGGCAGGTGGCCGAGCTGGCGGTCGGGGACGAGGCGCGCGGATCTGCCGGGATCTCAAGGACAACAGGAACCGACTGATCAAGACCGACGCTCGCACTGCCTTCGGCTACCGAAACCCCGCCAACCAGCGCCTCCGAGCCCGCTGCGCTACCACCCGACGAGCCCGAGGGCACGTCAGCCGACACTTGAGCGGCCGCCACAGCCAGCCTCGCAAGAACTCAAGAGCCTGATGCCACGGTTATGTTCGATGAGCGCGAATCAACCGGCTGCAGCCGTGCTCACCAGCACGGCTGCCGCCACCTCACATCACAGAAGATTCGCCGATCGGCCGCAGCAACGGCGCCAACTCCGTAATCGTCTCGTTCAACAGCTCGATCTCCTCATCCGTATTCACCGCAGTCACCTGGATCCGGAACCCGACCTCATCCCGCGGCACCAACGGATACGCCGCCAACGTGACGTACACGCCGCGCTTCCAAAGCACCGCGGCGATCTCCTCGATATCAGAACCTCGCCGCGCCGGAAGCTCGATGATCGGAAAGCCGCTCACATTGGGCGTATACAGCCCGAGTTTGCGCACATGGTCGATCACCCGCGCCGTCTTACGCCACAACGCACCCCGAATCTCCTCCCCCCGCGTCCGGTTCACCTCCAGCCCGGCGAGCACCGTCGCCAGCGAAGCCGTCGGCGAAGGACCCGAATACAGATACGGCGCCGCAGCGAACTTCAGATACTCCTTCATCTGCGTAGGCAACGCCAAGAACGCCATCAGCGACGAATACGACTTGGAGAATCCACCCACCAACACAAGCCCCTCATACGACTCCCCGAGATGCCGCACAATGCTGTTCCCCAGAACCCCATAAGGCGACGTCTCCCCGCCCGAACGCTCCCCGATCACCCCGAACCCATGCGCGTCATCCACATACAACAACGCACCCTCCGCCCGGCAGATGTCCGCGATCGCCGCCAACCCCGGCTCGTTCCCGCTCATGCTGTTGATCCCGTCCATCACCACCACCCGCGGCCTGTCACGCGGCGCCCGCCGCAGCATCACCGCCAGCGCACCGAGATCGCTGGTCCGCCACCGGTGCAGCGTCGCGCCGTTCCCGCGCGCCACCGAACTCCCGTCGTAAATGGTCCGGTGCGCCTGCGCCTCGCAGAACAACGTGCCCTTCCCGGCCAGCACCGGGATCACCGTCATGTGGATGTGGGTGATGGTCGGCAGCACCAGCGTGTCAGGGGCCTGCAAAAGCTCGGTCAGCCGCTCCTCGATCTCGACGTACGGCCGAGGGCTCCCCAACAGCCGTGACCAACTCGGATGCGTCCCCCACCTCGCGATCAGCTCCGCCGGCGCCGCCATGATCTCCGGCTCCACGTCGAACCCGAGGTAGTTGCAGGAAGCGAAGTCCGCCAGCCACTTGTCGCCGATCCGGATCCGCCGCGGAAACTCCCGGTCCTGCTCGTCGATCACCGCGTCGTAGAACGGCGTGCGGTCCTTCAGCCGCGCCAGATCCGCCCACGCCTCGTGCCGGGCCATCAACCCCCGCCCTTCTCGATCGCCGCCCGCACCCGCGCCGTCCGGTCCAGCGGCACCGCCGGCGAGTACAGGAACCCCTGCGCGTACCCGCACCCCATGTCACGCAGCAGATCCCGCTGCGCCTCCGTCTCGACCCCCTCGGCGACCACGGCCAGGCCCAGGGTTCTGGCGACGTGCACGATCGCCCGCAGCAGCCGCTCGTGGTCGGCCAGGTCGGCGATCCGGTCCACGAACGACTTGTCCGCCTTGATCAGATCGAACTTCAGGTCCCTGAGATAGCCGATCGACGAATAGCCGGTCCCGAAGTCGTCGATGGCGATGCGCACCCCCATCAGCGACAGCGCCTCCAGGTCGGCCAGGGCGTCGGCGCTGGCCTCGTGCAGGAACACCGTCTCGGTGATCTCGATGGTCAGCCGGTCCGGCGGCAGGCCCGCAGCGCTCAGCGCGCCGCGCACCGTCTCGACGAACCCGCCGCCGCTGAACTGGTTCGGTGAGACGTTGACCGCGACGTACCCGAATCCGCCGGCCGCCGCGTCGGCCACCGCCGTGCGCAGGATCCACGCGCCGATCGGGCCGATCTGCCTGGTCTCCTCGGCCAGCGGCACGAAGTTCGACGGCGCCAGCAGCCCCAGCTCCGGATGCCGCCAGCGCACCAGCGCCTCGTAGCCGACCACCCGCGGCGGGCCCTGCACCTTCACGATCGGCTGATAGTGCAGCTCGAACTCGCCGGCCGCCAGCGCCCGGTCCAGGCCGGTGCGCAGGGCGAGCTTGCGCAGCGCGGCGTTGTACAGGCTCGGATCGAACAGCCGCCAGGTGCCCTTGCCGTCGGCCTTGGCCGCGTAGAGCGCCAGGTCCGCGTTCCGGAACAGCACCTCCTCGGTGCCGCCGACGCCGCCGGGGCTGGTCGCCACCCCGATGCTGGCCCGCACCGGCACCGGGCCGCCCGACAGCCGGAACGGCTCGGCCAGCACCCGGATCAGCCGCTGGGCCAGCGCGACGGCCGCGGCCTCGGAGGCGCCGTCGGACAGCAGCACCGCGAACTCGTCGCCGCCGAGCCGCACCGGCAGGTCGCCCGGCCGCACCGCCCCGGCGATCCGCTGCCCGGCGGCCACCAGCAGCTCGTCCCCGGCGCGGTGCCCCTGCGTGTCGTTGACCTCCTTGAAGTTGTCGAGGTCGATCAGGAGCATGGCCGCCACGCCCTCGCAGTCCCGGGCCCGGTCCAGCGCGCGCTCGGCCCGCTCCTGGAACCGCAGCCGGTTGCCCAGGCCCGTCAGCGGGTCCCGGTAGGCGCGGTGCTTGAGCTCGCGCACCAAGGCGCGGCTGTGCGCGCGGCTGTCGAGCTCCCGGGTCTCCCGGCTGGCCAGGAACAGCCGGAGCAGGACCAGCAGGAACATCAGGGCCGAGGCGCCCGCGATCACCGGGCCGTCGCGCAGGTCCCGCTCGAGGGAGTCGATCATCAGCACGGTCGGCGCCACCAGCGCCGCCACCGCCAGCGGCAGCACCCGCCAGCTCGGCGCCCGCCGGGCCACCGTCACCGGCTCGGTCAGGGCGGTCATCGACGGCGACAGCGCGGCCGCGCCCCAGGAGACGTAGAAGACCACCCAGCCCAGGTCGGCGGGGGAGCCGACATGCCAGGTCCCGTACAGCCGCACCAGCGCGTAGGCGACGTCGGAGCCGGTCAGCCCCAGCACGCCGAGCAGCAGCGACCGCACCGCCGGCCCGCGCAGCCCGCCGGCGGTCGACAGCCGCGCGGCCACCGCCAGCAGCAGCACGTCCCCGAGCGGATAGGCGATGGAGACCGCGTTCGCCAGCCACGTCTGGTGCTGGTCGGTCACGGTCGGGGTGATGACGTAGACCCACAGCAGCAGCGCCATCGCGGTGGTGATGATCATCGCGTCGATCAGCGCGGCCCGGTCCCGCAGCGGACTGCGGCGCCGCACCATGATCAGCAACCCGCCGGCGGCCAGCGGATAGGTGGTCAGGTAGACCGCGTCGGCGGCCGAGGGGAACGGCTCGACCTGCCCGAACACGTCGGTGAGCACGTTGTACGTGGTGTCGCCGCCGATCAGCGTGACCAGCGCGGCGGCCACCAGGTACCAGGCCGCCGGCCGGCTCGGCCGGTGCCGGCGGACGCCCGCCACCACCGCGGCCGCCCCGCCCAGGCCGATCACGGTCCAGGTCAGCAGGTGCCAGCCGGGGGCCACGAAGTAGAAGACGGTCCACAGCGCCATGAATGCTGTGAACCGCAGGGCCATAGGTCCGAGGGGATCATGCACCCGAACGGGTCAGCAACTCGGCAGGCTGCGAGCGGATGACAGGTTGCCGGTCCGGGCCCCCGCTGTCGGTATGTCTCGCTACAGTCGTTGCCACTCGGACGGCGAAGGCTTGGGAGGGCTTGTGGGGAACGTCCTGGATCCGGTGGACGCTGCCGTCGGTTTGTTCGACAAGGGTTTTGACCTGCGCGGGCTGGTGGTGCCGCGGCGCGACGGCGCGGCGGGAGCGGTCGGCGGCGGTGCCGATGACGGCGTCGAGCCCACGGCGCCGGGCGCAGACGCGATCGCAGCCTTCGAACGCGCTTTCGCCGGTCTGGGACCCACGATCGACCTCGTGCAAAGCCATGACGGCACCGCCGGCGATCTGGCCGCGGCGATCCGCGAGCCGGGGTTCGGCGACCCGGCCGCCATGACGCCGCGGCAGGCCGCGGTGGCTGCCGCCCTCGTCCTGTTCGACGCGCCGAAGGGCTTCCAGGCCGAGACGCTCGCCGAAGCCTGGATCGCGGCGCGCGGCGTACCGTTCGCCGCCGTCGCGGCGGTCGAACTCGCCGGCTTCGCCGTGTGGCGCCTGCAGAAAGGCCAGCCGGTCCCGGCGCTGCGCCGTACCGACAGTCACCAGGCAAACCCGCAAGGGCGGTTCGCGATCGCCGCCCGCGTCCGCCGCCACCTCGCCGTGGCCCCGGACGCCGGCTACGCGGCCGCGCTCGCTGACGTCGATGCTCTGCGCACCCCGACCTTGACCCAGAACACTGCGATCTGTTTTCTGTTCCCGGAGCGCACCGCCCGGTTCGACCAGCAGATGCCGATGATGCGCCGCCACGGGAACAACGAGCGCTCCGGGCTTGGAGCGTGGTTCCTGCTCGGCGCCGTGACCACCGGGGATCAAGCCCTCGAACTCGCGGAGTGGGCGGGTTCGGACAACCTGCGCCAGTGCCCGGCCGCGACCGCCACCGTCTTCGCCACGGTCGGCACCGACCTGGTCCCGGCGCTCGTCAGCTGGGCCGAGAGGCACTGGGACGCGGACGCGCGGGCCCGGATCCAGCGCCTGCTCGTCGGCCTCGACACCGACGAGGCGCTGCGCGCGCTGCTCGGGATGCTCCAGCATCGCGGCACCGGCGCGGTGCTGCTGGAAGCCGCCGCGCGGTATCCGGAGCGCGGCGTCCGGCTGCTCGCCGAGGAGATGCCGCAGGCGCCGGCGGCCCGCGCGGCCGTGGAACGCTTGCTGCGGATGCACGTCACCGGCTACCCGAACGTGGCACGCGCCGTGCTGCCCGAGCTTGGTTCCGCCGCGGGTGCCCGCCTGGGAAAGCTGCTGGACGCGGTCGAGCAGGTACCGCTCGCCGAGCCGGAGACACTGCCGGAGCTTTTGGTCTCGCCGCCGTGGGAACACGAGCGGAAGACCGTGAAAGCCACGCTGTCGGCTGACGATCCCCTGGTCGCCGCGCTGCCCAAGACCATGCCGGAGCTGCCGGTCTGGGCCGAGCCGTCCAGTCTGCCGCAGCTGCTGCTCGCCGGGCGCGGGCGGGCGCTGCCGCCGGAAGCCGTGCGGAACTTCGCGCTGATGCTCGCGATCTCCGCGCCCGACACGCCTTACCCCGGCTTGGCGACCATGGGCGAACTCTGCGACGCCCGCTCGCTGACGGAGTTCTGCTGGGCCCTGTTCGAGAACTGGCAGACCGCTGACTACCCGTCCAAGCGGTCCTTCCCCTTCACCGCGCTGCGCTGGTTCGGCGACGACGACACCGTCCGCCGCTTGTCGCCGCTGATCCGCGCCTGGCCCGGCGAGGGCGGCCACGCGCGCGCCGTCACCGGGCTCGACGTGCTGGCCGCGATCGGCGGCGACACCGCGCTGATCCACCTCTACGGCATCTCGCAGAAGGTCAAGTTCAAGGGCCTGAAGCAGGCCGCGCAGCGCCGGATCGCCGCTACCGCCGAGGAGCTGCGGCTGACCCGCGAACAGCTCGGCGACCGGCTGGTCCCCAGCCTCGGCCTGGACGACGCCGGGGCGCTGGAACTGGACTACGGCCCGCGCCGCTTCTCGGTCTTCTTCGACGAGCAGCTCAAGCCCGGCGTCCGGGACGAGTCCGGGAAGCAGCTCAAGGCCCTGCCCAAACCCGGGGCCAAGGACGACCCGGAGCTCGCTCCGGCCGCGTATCAGCGCTTCTCCGGCCTGAAGAAGGATGTGCGAACCCTGGCATCGGACCAGATCGCCCGCCTGGAGCTGGCGATGGTGGCCCGGCGCCGCTGGGCCAAGCCGGAGTTCGAGGACTACTTGGTCGGCCACCCGCTGCTCCGCCACCTGGTCCGCCGCCTGGTGTGGGCCGACTTCCAGGCTGACGACAGCAAGGTCCGCACAGCGTTTCGGGTCGCCGAGGACCTCACATACGCAGACGTCGACGATGAACCGTTCTCGCTGCCGGACGACGCGGTCGTGGGCCTGGCCCACCCGCTCGACGTGGCCGAGGACCTGCCGCGCTGGTCGGAGATCTTCGCCGACTACGAGATTCTGCAACCCTTCCAGCAACTCGGTCGCGCGGTGTTCGCCCTGACTCCCGAGGAGGCCGAGGCACAGATGCTGAAGCGCTTCGAGGGTCTGCGCACGCCCGGCGGCAAGGTGCTCGGCCTGGAGCGGCGCGGCTGGACGCGCAGCGCCCCGGCCGACGCCGGCTCGCAGGGCTACATGCTCCGAGCGCTGCCCGGGGGTCTCACGGTGGTGATCGACCTGGATCCCGGATTCAACGCCGGCTGGGCCGGCGACGCCGGCGACCAGCTCTTCCGCGAGATCTGGATCGGGCGGGCCGAGCACGGCCACACCGGTTACTGGCGCCACCAGGGCCAGGGCGTGCCGTTCTCGGTGCTGGACCCGGTGACCGCCTCGGAGATCCTGCGGGATCTGACCGAGGTGACGAGCGCATGACAGCCACGCCCGGGGCAGTGACGCAGGACCCTGAGGACGTCTTCGAGCTGCCGGGCCAGTACAGCGGCGCCGCCATCTCCCGCCAGGGCCCGGCTTCGGACGAGGCCGGGCCGCGGGATCTGCCGCGGGACCCGCAGGCGCTGGCTGAATATCTCCAGGGCCGCCGCGAGAGCATCGAGGAGCGTCGGCATCTGCTCGACCAGACCCTGACCGCACCGGACAGCGATCCGGAGCTGGTGGCGCTGATGAAGGATGCCGACTTCGGCGACGTCGCCTCGCTCACTCCGCTCGGTGCCGCCGTCGCCGAGGCCTGCCTGGAAGGCCGCTGGGGCTTCGGCGGGCTCTACTCGATCACGGTCTGGGAGGGCGTGCGCGGCGTTTCGTTCGCTCTGGAGGCCTTCGCCGAGTATTGCCATCTTCAACCGCCCACCTCGTTCGACCGGGCGATCGTGCGATCGAAGTCCGCCCCGCACCTGTTCGACCGCTGGCGCGGGGTGTGTCTCCTGCTCGATCGGATCCGCGCCGCCGCTGCTCCGGCTCGCGCCGAAGCCCTGCGGACCGCCGCCCGCCTGCGCGAAGACGATCCCACCGGCTTCCGCAGAACCTTGACCACCTTCCTGTTCCCCGAGCGGGCCGACTGGTTCTGGGCCGATGTCCGGGACGCCGGCGTCGGCCCGGTCCCGGCGAGCGCGCTGCTGCCCTCGGCCACGACGCCCGAGCAGGCCGCCGCGGTCGGCGAGCTGATCCGGCAGGGGCCGTCCTGGAACTGGCACGGCGACCTCGGCATCGAGGCCACCTACCTGACCGCCGCCGGTCCGGACGCACTACCGTTCCTGCTCGCCTGGTACGACGGCTACCAGGACCCGAAGCCGATCGCCGGCCACGTCCCCACGACCGCCGTCAAGGAGCGGATCATAGATCTGATAGCCCGGGTCCCCCGTGACGAGGCGATGCGCGCGCTGGTCGAGCGGGTCGACGACCCCGGCGTCCTACCGCGGCTCCACGCCGCGACCAAGCGGTTCCCCCGTCGGGCTCTGCGAGTGCTGGCCGAGGCGCAGCCGGGCCGGGCCTCGCGGCGTGTCTCGGACCTGCTGTCCATGGTCGCCCTCGCCGATCCCGGCTTCACCCGGGCCGCGCTCCCGTTCCTGGGCCCGGCCGCCGGCGAGCGGGTCGAGGCGCTGCTCGCGCGGGAGCCGTCACCCGCCGACGTCGCACTGGATCAGCTCCCTGCCATCCTGGCCGCACCGCCGTGGCGGGACCGTGAACGCAAACCGGTCAAGCCGGTCGTCGTCGAGGGCCTGACGCCGCCCGCTGAAACCGAGGTCTGCTGGCTGCCGGGCGAACGGGAACGCTGGCTCGCCGCTCGCGGCGCCGGCTGGCAGCCGGCACAGGGCTGGGCGGCGACCGCCGAGGAGGTCGCCGCCGGCGAGGCCGACGACCTGTTCGCCGTCTACTTCGCCGCCTACGCTCCCGAAGACCTGGTGCGTCCCCTGCTCGCTGGTTGGACGCCGTCGCTGCGCCGGGCCGACGAGCGCGCGTACGCGTTCGTCGCCAGGTATCAGAGCCTCGCGATACCGGCGGTGCTGGACGTCAAGAAGTTTCCGGCCGAGCGGGCTCGGTTGCTCCAGCCGTTCGTGGACCCGGAGATCGCCGCGCTCATGGTGGACGGGATGAGCCGGCTGCGCTCGGTGCACGCCCTGGCCGTCGGCTGGCTGCGGCGGCATCCCGAAGCCGCGGCGCGCTGCCTGCTGCCGGCCGCGCTCGGCAAGCGGGGCCGGGCGCGGCAGAACGCCGTCGCGGGGCTGCGGGTCATCGAGGCCGCGGGCACGGACCTGGTGGCCGTCGCGACGCAGACCTTTGGCGCAGGCGTCGGCCTCGCTGTCAAGGAGCTGATGTCGGACGACGGTATGGGCGGCTATCCGCGCACCATGCCGACCCCGCCGATCTGGGCCCGCGCCGCCGTCCTGCCCCCGGTTCGGGTCCGCGCGGCCGACGGCGATGCCACCCTGCCGCCCAGCGCCGTCCAAGCCATCGTCGAGATGCTCGCCATCTCCAAGTCCGGGGCGCCCTACCCCGGTCTGGACATCGTGAAAGAGTTCTGCGATGGAGCTTCCCTCGGCGAATTCGCCTGGGCGCTGTTCGTGAACTGGGAGCAGGCCGGGACGTCCGCGAAGGAGAAGTGGGCCTTCGAGGCGCTGGGCCTGCTCGGCGACGACACCGTCGTGGACCGTTTGGTACCGCTCATCAAGGCGTGGCCCGGACAGGGCCGCCAACAGCTCGCCGGGGATGCCCTGGCCGTGCTCGCCGCGATCGGCGGCGACCGGGCGCTGTTCAACCTCCGCATGCTCGCCGACAAGGCAAGCCCCAACGCGCTGCGCAGGAAGGCGCGGCAGTGGTTCGAGGACGTCGCCGAGTCCCTGGACCTGTCGGCGGACCAGCTCGCCGACCGGGTGATCCCTGATCTGGGCCTCGGCCCCGACGGCACGCTGCGCCTGGACTACGGCCCGCGCCACTTCGACGTCGGCTTCGACGAGCTGCTCCGGCCGCGCATCGTCGATTCCGGCGGCAAGGCTGTCAAAACCCTGCCGAAACCGGGCCGCAAGGATGATCAGGAGCTGGCGACGGCCTCCTACCAGGAGTTCACCGCGCTCAAGAAGGCCGCCCGGACCGTCACCGCCGACCAGATCAAGCGGATGGAGCAGGCGATGCTCACGGGCCGCCGCTGGACGCCAGAGGACTTCGCCTCTCTCGTGATTCCGCATCCGCTGCTGCGCCCCATCGCGCGGCGCCTGGTCTGGGGCGTGTACGCCGACGGCGCACTGGTCGGCTCGTTCCGCGTGGCTGAAGACCTCAGTTACGCCGACGTACACGACGCGCACTACACGGTCCCCGATGACGCCGTGATCGGCGTCGTGTACCCGGTGGATCTGGGCGCCGCGCTCGGCGAGTGGTCCGAAGTGTTCGCCGACTATGAGATCCTGCAGCCGTTCGACCAACTGGGACGGCCGGTGCTGGAACTGACGCGTCAGGAACGCATATCCCACGAGCTCGCCCGGTTCAACGGCTTCCCCACCGCGCCGGCGCTGATCGCCGGGCTGGAGGCGCGCGGCTGGTTCCGCGGCCCGATCGGGGACGGGCCGATGTGGTCGTCGATCCTGCGGCCGGTCGGCGACGAGCGGTTCGTGGTCGCCGAGTTCTCGCCCGGCATCTGGGAGGGGGCGGTGACGCAGTCCGCGTATCAGCAGTTCACGAGGGTCTGGCTGAGCGTGGTCGGCGAATTCCCCGAGTTCGAACGGCACTCGGTGAAGCTGTCCGAGCTCGACGTCGTCACGGCTTCGGAGATCCTGCGCGACTTGGGAGAGGTGGTCCCGCTATGACGAACGACGTGGCCGAAAAGCGCGTCCAGCGCCCGGCCGCCGAGGTCCGCTACGCCGGCGAGCTGGCCCGCCTGCGCGCCACCGACGACGGCGAGCGGCCGCCGGGCTGGGCACTGAGCCTGCGCGCCGCCCGGCGCTTCATCCTCGGCGACGAGGCGGCCGGCATCAGCCGCAAATTCGTCGGCGACGCGTCGCTCATCGACCGGGCTCTGGTGTCGCTGGCCACCAGCAGGGGCCTGATGCTGGTCGGCGAGCCCGGCACGGCGAAGTCGCTGCTGTCGGAGCTGCTGGCGGCGGCCGTCAGCGGGGACTCGACGCTGACCATCCAGGGCGGCGCGGCCACCACCGAGGACCAGATCAAGTACTCCTGGAACTACGCGCTGCTGGTCGCCGAAGGGCCCTCCACGCGGTCGCTGGTGCCGGCGCCGCTCTTGCGCGGTATGGCCGAGGGCCGCGTCGTGCGGTTCGAAGAGATCACCAGGTGTCCCCTGGAGGTCCAGGACTGTCTGCTCTCGCCGCTGTCCGACCGGGTGCTGGCGATCCCGGAACTCAGTGGCGAGGACGCTCTGGTTTTCGCGCGTGAAGGGTTCAACGTCATCGCGACCGCCAACACCCGCGACCGCGGAGTCAACGAGATGAGTGCGGCGCTGAAGCGGCGGTTCAACTTCGAGACCGTATTCGCGATCCCTGATTTCGCCACGGAACTCGCTCTGGTCGAGCAGGAGGCCGCGCAGCTGCTGACCGGCTCCGGCGTCGCGGTGCCGCCGCGCCGTGATGTGCTGGAGGTGCTGGTCACGGCGTTCCGCGAGCTGCGCGAGGGCCGTACCGAGCGCGGGGACTCGATGGAGCGGCTGTCGTCGGTGATGAGCACCGCCGAGGCGGTCTCCGTCGCGCACGCCGTGGGCCTGCGGGGCTGGTTCCTGCGCGGGGACGCCGGGAGCGCCTCGGACATCGTGGCGTGCCTGGCCGGGACCGCGGCGAAGGACAACGCCGACGATCTGGCCCGGCTGCGGACCTACCTGGAGCAGCACGCGGGCCGTCGCAAGGGCGCGCATTGGAAGGAGTTCTACGACTCCCGGCATCTGCTGCCCGGGTGATGTCCCGCGATATGCCGAGGACCGAGCTGCTGACGATCGTCGGGGTCCGGCACCACAGTCCGGCCTGCGCGGGCCTGGTGCGGGAGGCGATCGAGCGACTGCGGCCGGCACACGTGCTGATCGAGGGCCCGGCGGACATGAACCCGCGGATCGACGAGTTCTTACTCGGTCACGAGCTGCCGGTGGCGGTGT
The DNA here is from genome assembly GCA_019510485.1 of Catenulisporales bacterium. Classification (GTDB taxonomy): domain Bacteria; phylum Actinomycetota; class Actinomycetes; order Streptomycetales; family Catenulisporaceae; genus Catenulispora. The sequence goes on along the minus strand of JAEKKI010000023.1, from coordinate 7,534 downwards.
TCACCTCGGCGCGCCAGGGAATGGCGTCGCGCGCGTCGTGGTCGCCGTTCTGCGACTACTCACCGGAGTGGATCGCGCTGACCGAGGGCGCCCGGATCGGGGCCGAGGTGCGGTTCATCGACCTCCCGGCGTGGCATCCGGCGTTCGCCGAGCGGGCCAACCGCTACGCCGACGCCGAGCGCCGCTATACACAGGCTGTGGACGGGCTGTGCCGGACGCTCGGCATGGACAACTCGGACACGTTGTGGGATCACCTGGTGGAGATCGACGCCGGGGAGGTGCCCTCGGCCGAACTCGGCGCGCGACTGAACGCGTACTTCGACTTGATCCGCGGCGCCGTGGACGGCGGCCGGGGTACCGAGGCCGAGCGGTCGACCGACGAGGTCCGAGAAGCGTATATGGCGCAATGGATCGCGGCCGCGCTGCGCTCGTCGCCGGAACGTCCGGTGCTCGTGGTCTGCGGCGGATTCCACCGTCCGGCGTTGCTGCGTCGCATCTCAGAGCTCTCTTTCCCCGCAGAGCTCCCCGACACCTCCTGGCCCGAGGTGCCGGAGCCGGAGCCGGACACCGTCGCCGTCAGCTACCTCGTCCCCTACTCCTTCCGTCGCCTCGACGCCTTCGACGGCTACCAGTCCGGCATGCCGTCCCCGGCCTACTACCAGCGGCTGTGGGAGCTGGGGCCGCGCGGGGCGGCACGGTCGCTCACCGAGGACGTCGTGGAGCGGCTGCGCAAGCGCAACCAACGCGTCTCCACCGCCGACCTGATCGCGGCGCGGGTCACCGGCGAGGGCCTGGCGGCCGTGCGCGGCCACCGGCATCCCGGACGGGCCGACCTGCTCGACGGACTGGTTTCGGCGCTGGTCGGCGAGGCGCTGGAGCAGCCGCTGCCGTGGACCGGCCGGGGCGGCCTGGCGGTGGGGACGCATCCGGCGGTGGTGGAGATGGTCGCGGCGTTGTCCGGAGACCGGACGGGCCGTCTGCACCCTGATACGCCGCTGCCGCCGCTGGTGCACGACGCCGAGGTGGAGCTGGAGCGCCACCGGATTCCGGACTCGGGAGTGCTGACGCTCGACCTGACCGTCTCGCCGCGGCGGGACGCGAGCCGGCTGCTACACCGTCTCAGGGTGCTGCGCATACCGGGCTACGAGCGTGCGTCGGGACCGGATCCGGCCGCCGAGGACAGCACGTTCACCGAGGAATGGCGGATCTCGGCCGCGCCCGACCGGCTTTCCGCGCTGATCGAGGCCGGCGGGCACGGGCCGACCGTCGAGCTGGCCGCGCGCGGACTGATCGGCGAGCGCGTGCTGTCCCGGCAGGGCCTTGATACGGCGGCCGGCGCGCTGTTCGACGCGGTGCTGTGCGGTATCGACGACCTGTCCTCGCAGGTGTTGTCCGGGCTGGCCGATTCGATCGCCTCCGACAGCGACGTCGAGGCGCTCGGCACGGTGCTGACCGCGGTGCTCGGGCTGTGGCGGCATGACCGGCTGCTCGACGCCGCGCAGTCGGCGACGCTGGGCGCTGTCGTCGGCGGCGCGGTGGCCCGGCTGCTGTGGCTGTTGGAGCTGGTGACCGGCGGCGCGGGGACGCCGGCGCAGCCGCGCCGGATCGCGGCCGTCCGCGCGGTTCGCGACGCCGTCCGTCACGCCTCCGGGCCGCTGGAGCTGGACGCGGAAAGGGCCGGCGCCGTCATGACGCGCATCGCGGGGAACGATGACGCCCCGGCGGACCTGCGCGGTGCGGCCTTCGGATTCGGCTGGTCCCTGGGAACGCCGCCGCCGGATGCCGAACGGACGATCCGGGCCGCCGGCGGTCCGGCCGTCCTCGGCGACTGGCTGGCGGGGCTGTTCGCGCTGGCCCGGGAGCAGTGCTTGGAGGAAGCGTCGGTGCTGATGGTGATCGATGAACTGGTGGCGTCGATGACCGATCACGACGTGCTGGTGGCGTTGCCGGCGTTGCGGCAGGCGTTCGGCTACTTCCCGCCGCGCGAGCGGGAAACGATCGCCGGCCAGGTCGTGCAACTGCATGGCGGTGCCGATTCCGGGCGGGCGCTGCTGCGCGGCCGGATCGACGATCCGGTGGCCTTGGCGCGGGGCCGGGAGCTGGACAGTCATGTGCAAGCGGTGCTGGAACGGGAGGGGCTGGTCGGGTGACCGCGTCGTCTTCGGACCCTGAGTCCTCGCAAGCCCTGGAGCGCTGGCGGATGATCCTCGGCGCCCCGGCTTCGCACCTGTGCGCGCTGGACGCCGCCGACGGGCAGCGCGATGTGGCGATGCAATGGCTTTATGGACGCGACGAGGAACTGGCGCAGCGTGGCGTCCGCAAGGGCGGAGCGCGGGGAGCCGGAGCTTCGGACGAGCGCGGCGGTACCGGGGATTCGATGCTCACCACGGTCGACTGGCTGGAGGGGATCACGAAGCTGTTCCCCAAGGAGACGGTCGAGCGGCTGACCCGCGATGCCGTGGACCGGTATCAGATCCATGATTTGGTGACGGATCCGCGGGTCCTGGAGCGGATCGAGCCGAGTCCGGCGTTGCTGAAGGCAGTGCTGCGGACCAAGCACCTGATGGATCCGAAGGTGCTGGAGCTGGCCCGCAATCTGGTCGCCGCGGTGGTCGAGGAGCTGATGCGGCGGCTGGCGACCGAGGTTCAGCACGCGTTCTCCGGAAGCAGGCTGCGGCGGCCGTCGCAGGTGCGGCTGGCGCGGAACTTCGATGTGAAGCGGACGCTGCGCGGGAACCTCGGGCACTACCAGCCGGACCAACGCAAGCTCTACATCGAGGACGCCCACTTCTTCACCCGCTCGCGCCGCCGCGTCGACAGCTGGCAGGTGATCCTGCTGGTCGACCAGTCCGGATCGATGCTGTCGTCGGTGATTCATTCGGCGGTGACCGCGGCGTGCCTGTGGGGGCTGCCGGGGGTGCGGACGCACCTGGTCGCGTTCGACACGGCGGTGGTGGATCTGACGCAGGACGTGACGGATCCGGTGGAGCTGTTGATGAAGGTGCAGCTCGGCGGCGGAACGGATATCGCGCAGGCGGTGCATTACGCGGGAGAGCTGGTGGAGAATCCGCGTCGGACGATCGTGGTCCTGATATCAGATCTCTATGAGGGCGTGAGCCCGAGCGGGATGGTTCGCGGGATCCGGTCGCTGATCGAGCAGGGGTGCCGTTTTCTCGCGTTGTGTGCGCTGGACGAGGACGCCAACGCCGTTTTCGATCGGGAGATGGGCCGGCGGCTCGCGGATCTCGGGGCGTTCGTGGGGGCGATGACGCCGGGGGAGCTGGCCGCGTTCGTGGCGGAGGCAGTGAACTCATGACCCTCGGCGGGCTTGCTGATCTGGGGCGCGCGGATCTCGCGGCGCTGACCGAGGATGCCCTGGTCTCGCTGACCAATCGCGGACTCTATAAGAGAGCAGCGAAAGAGGTCGCAGGCGGGTCCGGACCGACGATCGCTTCTGACGGAGACGTGGTGCGTGGGACGTTTCCGGACGGCGTCGTCTGCTTGCTGCCGCCGGGTGGTCTGCAGGCGGCCGAGTGCAGCTGCGGGGCGGCGGGTGCGTGTCGGCACGTCGTGGCGGTCGTGCTGGCGTATCAAGCCTCTTCTTCGTCCTCCTCCTCATCCGATTCGCCAGATCCGATCCAGCCCTGGTCCCCGGGCGATTTCAGCGATTCAGACCTCGAAGCACTGCTCGGGAAGCGGGCTTTCACCGTCGCGAAACGCCGACTCGCCGCCGGGTACTTGGCATGCGTTCACATCGCCACGGATGAGGATCCTGTTCCCTGGGTGGAGCTGCCCAACTGCTCAGTGCGGTTCCTCGTCCCGCGCGACCTTGCCTACGCACGCAGCGATGCGCGGGACGACCGGGAGGCGATCGCGCTCGCGGTGTGGGCGTGGCGCGCCTGGGCCGAGCGCGCTGACCAGCTCGGGGACCGGCATTTCGCAGTTGGCGGCTCAGACACGGAATCTGCTCCTGAGACGACGCCGGCTGCCGATCCCCTCTGGTCGGCCGTCGACCTGGCGGCCGACATCTTCCTCACCGGCGTGGCGAACCTCGGCGCCGGCTTCACTCCCCGCCTGGCCCGGGTCCAGCGTGATCTCGCCGCCGCCGGCCTGCGCTGGCCGCTGCTCGCCGCCGAGGCGCTCGCCGACCAGCTCACGGCGCACGCCGAGCGGGGCGCCCGGCACCGTCCCGAGCTCGTCGCGGACCTGCTGGCCGAGCTCGTCGCGCGCTCCCGGGCCGCCGGCTCCCCGCTTGGCCAGCCGCGATCGCGGGTCCTGGGCACCGAGGAGGCGGCGGAGGTGGCACTGCGCCGGCTACGGCTGACCGCGCTCGGCTGCCGGGTGCGGGCCGTCGGCGACGATCGCAGGGTGCTGGTCTTCCTGGCCGACCCGGCCGCAGGAGTCGTGCTCACCCTCGAAAGCCGTTACCCCGGCCCCGTGACCGGCCCCGAACTCGCCACTCGCCGCCTGACCGGCACCACCGTCGGCGCTCTGGCCGGCGGCAACGTCATCACCGAGACCGCGCACCGCCGCGCCGACCGCCGCCTGCGCTTGACGGTCAACCGCGTCGCGCGCACCACCGTCAGCCCGTCCAACGGCGCCTGGGACCACCTGCCAGCCGCGCTTCTGTTCCGCGATCTCGACGCCCTCACCGCTGAACGCGACCGCTTGCCGCCCCGCCTGATCCGCCCCCGCGTCGAGGCCGAGGACGTCCGCGTCATCGAGATCGCCGAAGTCACCGACCTCGGCTACCACCCCGGCGGCCAACACCTCACGGCCACCGTCCGCGCCCCCGCCGGCGGCACCGCCACGCTCATCGCCGAATACCGCCCCGAGGTTCCCGCGGCCCTGGACGCCCTGGCCGAAGCCCTGGGCCGGCAGCCGCGCTACCTTTCCGCGACAGTCCGCCGGGGCCGAGGTGGCCTGCTGCTCACACCTATCGCAGTGGTGGCCGCGGACCGCGTCATCGTTCCCGACCTCGCTCCGGGCGACGGCACCGAAGACCTGACAGCCGCGTCCCCCACCACTTCCGACCCCCTCACCGAAGCGCTCCAAACCGCCCTCGCGCTCCTGGCTGAAATCGCTCATCGCGGCGCACATCACCTGCCGCCGACGTTCCCCACGCGGCTGGAAGCCGTCGCCCGCGCTCTTCACACCGCCGGCCTGACTCGTGGTGCCGATGATCTGCGGACCCTGATCCGCACGCTCGCTCCCGCGCCGGGTCAGGCGGCGTTCGACGCGTGGGCGGATGCCGCGATCCGTCTGATCACCACGGCGGAGTGTCGGTGAAAGTAGCATCCTGAGACGCCAGTCGGCATACGAGGGGGTTTGTTGATGCCACGGAACGCGACCGTTCACCAGGTGTTCGAGGGTTGGGCGCGACGGACACCGAGCGCGATCGCGATACGCTGCGGTACCGAGCAGGTGAGCTACACCGCGCTGAACAAGCGGGCGAACCGCCTGGCCCGGTTCCTCCACGGACGGGGCCTGCCGGTCGGCGGCCTGGTGGCGGTGTCGATGGAGCGGTCGCCCGATCTGATCGTGGCGATGCTGGCGGTGCTCAAGGCCGGCGGTGCCTACGTGCCGGTGGAGCCGAGCGCGCCGGAGCCGCTGATCCGCCGGGCGATGGAGGCGGCGCGGCCGTTCGCGGTGCTTACCCACCAGAGCCAGCGGGCCCGGCTCGCCGACGCGGTCGACGCGCCGCTCGTGTGCCTGGACGCCGACGCGCCGCTGATCGAGGGACAGCCGACCGAGCCGCTCAGGTCCGACGTCGGCTCGCACGATCTGGCCTGTGTCTTCTTCACGTCCGGCTCCAGCGGGCTGCCCAAGGGTTCGCTCATCGAGCACCGGAACCTGCTCAGCGCTCTGAACGGCTGGCTGGAGGTGTTCCGGTTCACGCCCGCCGACCGCCATCTGCAGACCACCACCTTCGAATTCGACGTCTTCACCGCCGACTGGCTGCGGGCGCTGGGCTCCGGCGGGACCCTGGTGCTGGCTGAGCGCAACTTCACCCTGGACCGCACTGCCGGCGTCGAAGAGCTGCACGCACTGGTACTGGCCGAGCGGATCACGGTGATGGAGGTCAGCACTCTGCTGGCCCGCCGGCTCGCGGCGTACCTGGAGGCCGCGGGGGCGGGGCTGGGGGATGTCCGGATGCTGATGGTCGGGGCGGCCAAGTGGTACCTGGACGAGCATGCTTGGCTGCAGGAACATCTCGGCGGCAAGGTGCGGGTGGCCAACACCTACGGCGTCGCCGAAGCCGGCATCGACAACAGCTATTTCGAGCTGTCGATGCTGCACGGTTCGCTGATGGACCATCCGGGGCGGGTCTCGCTTATCGGCAAGCCCTTTCCGGGTACGGAGATCGCCGTGGTCAACCTGGCCGACGGCAGGGCGGTCAGGCCCGGGCGGGCGGGCGAGATCCGCATCGGCGGCACAGCCGTCGGGCGGGGATATCTGGTCGGTGGGGAGCCGGGGGTGCGTTCCGGGTCCGCTGCCGTGCCGGATCGCCACCACCACACCGGGGACATCGGGATCCTGCGGAAGGACGGACTGCTGGAGTACGTCGGACGTGTCGAGGACGGCCGTACCCTCGCTGAGGCGTTCTGGCGTAATCGGCTTGAAGGCATAGTTCGGGAGCATCGGAAGGTGAGTGAATGCGTGGTCGCCGACATCGCGGCGGATGGCCGCGCTCCCGGGCTGGCCGCGTACGTCGTGCCGGTCGAAGGCGAGGGTGATCTCGACACCCGATCGGTGCTGGCGGCGGCCAATCTGGCGCTCCGCCGGGAAGTGGGGGTGAGTGCCGAGGACACCGCTGCCGTCCGCCGGCTGGACGCGGTGGTGCCGCTGGCGGCCCTGCCCCGGACCCGCGCCGGCAAGGTCGACCTTCGGAGGCTTCCGCGTCCGGCGCTGGGTCGGGTGCGTGGGGCGGGCACAGGACGCGCGGGCAAGTCGCTGAAGGCTTCCGGGCGGACCGGATCAGGAAGCGGATGTCTGTGGGTGTTCGTGACGGTGTTCTTCGCCCTCGTGGGATGGGTTTATGCGCTCTGGTCGTAGGCTCTTCGTCTCGTAGTCGATGCGCGCTTCCCGGCGATCGGCACGCCGCGTTCCCGAGCCGGCCGATGCTGCGCCGTCTGGACCGCCCGCGAGGGCTGATCGCGGCGGCGCAGCGGGTTCGTTCAGGCCTCGACCGCGAAGTCGAACATGCCGGAGAGCTCCAGGTTGGCGGCCCGGACGAGGGATTCGGCGGCGTCCAGGGCGGTGGCCGAGCGGGCGGCGATCGCCACGCCCAGGGTCGGCTCGGGTTCGAAGCCGGTGCCGGGCAGCGTCGGCAGGAGGAGGGCGCCGAGCGGCGAGCACAGCCGCTCCAGGCGGCGGACGTGCTCGAACAGCGCCTCCTCCGGCAGCCGCGCGCCGAGCGGCAGCTCGTCGAGGACCCGGACCAGGTGGCCGGGACCCCGGACCCGATCCAGCCGGGCCTTGATCACGAAGGCGATGGCCGGCCCGGTCAGCCGCAGATTGGCCTCCATGGGCT
>JAEKKI010000272.1 GCA_019510485.1 Catenulisporales bacterium | reverse complement strand
CGTTAGGGTACCGGCGGGCGCCCTAAGCTGACGCCATGAGCGAGCACGGCGGCGCCAAGGCCCCGACGGTCGGCACAGGCACTGTCCCCGATCCCGCACAGGCCGCGCGCGAACTGCGAGTGCTGGTCGGACGGCTGCGCCGGCGGCTGCGCGAGGTGGACGACGTGCGCGAACTCACCGCCTCGCAACTGGCCGTCCTGGGCCGGCTGGAACGCGACGGCGCGGCGTCGACGAGCGACCTGGCCAAGGCCGAGCGAGTCCGTCCGCAGTCGATGGCCGCGACGGTGGCCGCCCTGGAGGAACGCGGCCTGATCGTGCGCCGCCCGGACCCCGACGACGGCCGCCGCCAGCTGATCGAGCTGACGCCGGCGGCCGACGAGACAGTGCGCGGTGCGCGGAAGGCTCGCGACGAATGGCTGGAGCAAGCGCTGCGGGAGCGGTTCTCGGAAGCGGAACTGGCGACGGTGGTGGCGGCGCTGGGGTTGCTGGAGCGGCTGAGCGACTGAATTCTGAACACGTTCTCCGCACCCCGACCGAACCAGGAGTCCGCGAACCATGCCACTGTCCCCGCTCGACCCCACGACGGCGCTCGTCCTCATCGACCTCCAGCGCGGCATCGTCTCCCCGCCCTCGGTCCCCTATACCGGCGCCGAAGTGGTGGCCCGCTGCAAGGAACTCGCCGGCGCCTTCCGCGCCGCGGGGCTGCCGGTGGTGCTGGTGAACGTCTCCTTCGGCGCCGACTTCGCCGATCTGCCGAAGGGCCGCGACGAGGAGCCGACGACGACGGCCGAAGATCTCCCGCCGGTCGGATGGGACATCATCGTCGACGAACTCGGTGCACAGGACACGGACATCCGCGTGACCAAACACCAGTGGGGCGCCTTCCACGGCACCGACCTGGACACCCAGCTGCGCCGTCGCGGCGTCACCCAGATCGTGTTGGCCGGCATCACCTCCAGCCGCGGAGTCGACACCACTGGCCGCGAGGCGTATGCGCACAACTACAGCGTCGCCTTCGTCACGGACGCCATCGCCGACCGTGATCTGGTCGACCACGAGCACGTCATCGATCGTGTCTTCCCGCAGATCGGCGAACGCGGCACGGTTGCTGAGGTGCTGGAGCTGCTCGCCACGAGCACCGCTAAAGGCGTTTCGCTCTAGGCGTTCTCTATAGGCTCCGACACTTCCTGCAACAGCCCATAGACGAACCGGGCACGGCGCCGCACCACAGCGCCGTGCCCGTCGTAGCCGTACTCACTGACCCATCGCGTAGGCGCGTCCTCCGGCAGATGACGCACCCGCGTATACATGCGCTCCAGATCCCCCACCACGTACTTCCACGGCTCCAACGCCTGATCCGCCCCGGCCGCCGCCGGCGGCTCCGTCCCCGGCTCCCGCACCAGCCACTCCTGCCAGACCTGTCCACCGGGACCGGCCACGATCTCGAACCGCAGCTCCGGCCACAGCGGCAGCGTCCAGTGATACAGCCGGCTGACCAGATCCCCGGTCCGCTGCTCCAGCGCCGCCTCCGGCTGCCCGAGGATCGCGCGGTAGCGTTCCACTCCGCGCGGTGCGGAGCGTGACCGCACATAGCGTTGCCACCATGCGTTGGTCTCACGCATCTCGGTGATCGAGTAGCCGAGGCCCTGGCGGGCGTGCTCCACCAGGACCGGCTGATAGTCGGCCATTCGGCGCAGGAGGATCAGCTGGAACTCATCAGGCGATATCAACGCCCGCTCCGTCCTTTGGGCAGCGACCGGGCCCGCCGGTTCGCGATCTCAGCCGCGGTGGGGCCGAGTTCCTTGGGACGAGGCCGCGCGGCGGAACCCGTACCCGGCGCCGCTCCCAACTCCCGCCGCATCGCGCTCCGCGATGTCGGCAGTGCCTGCCCCACCCGCACCGGTCCGCGCGCCTGCGCCTGATCCAACGCCCCCTCACGCCCGCGCAGATACCCGGCGATGAACTTCTCCAGTCCCATCTCCGCCAGCGGCGTCCGCTGCTGCGGGTCATACGCCGCCAGCCCTGTGTCGTCCTCCACCGCGCGCGCGAAGCGGAACGCCATCGTCGCGGCCATCCGCGCCACCGGTCCGTCGTACCAGTAGGGCAGCGCGATGACGCCGTCCTCGCCGAAGAAGGTGAAGCGCAGGCGGGTCACCGGGTGGACCAGCTCGCGCTGGCCGTGGCCGCGGTACTCCTCGACCTGACCGAGGATCTGCGCGGCGTGCAGTACGAGGTCCGGCCACGGCTCCAGGCGCGCGGCCACTATCCTCGGGTCCTCCTCACGGGCCGCGGTGCGCGCGGCGGCCAGCGCCTGGGCCCAGGTCTGGCCCAGGATGTGGGGGAGGAACACCACCTGGTGACTCATGCGCCAACTTTAGTAGTGTCCGCACCTTGATCGATCTCAGGACGCGAACTTCAAACTGCGTAGCGGTCGACGACCTCCAACGCCTCGTCCAGCGCCTCCAACCCCTTACGCGCGTCCGCCTCTGTGATGTTGCACGGCGGCACCACATGCAGCCGGTTGAAGTTGATGAACGGCCACACGCCCCGCGCCTTCATCGCCGCCGCCAGCTCGTTCATCGGCGCGGCATCGGCGCCCGCGGCGTTGTAGGGGACGAGCATCTCGCGCGTCTCCTTCGAGCGCACCAAGTCCAGCGCCCAGAACGCGCCGATACCGCGCGCCTCCCCGACACTGGGATGCCGCTCGGCGATCTCGCGCAGCGCCGGTCCGAAGACCTCCTCGCCCAGCCGGGCCGCGTGCTCGACGATCCCCTCCTCCCGCATGGCGTTGAGGGTCGCGACGATGGACGCGCAAGCCAGCGGGTGGCCCGAATAGGTCAGCCCGCCGGGATAGACCCGCTGGTCGAAGGTGTCGCGAATGGCCTGGGAGATGATCACACCGCCGACCGGGACGTACCCGGAGTTCGAGCCCTTCGCGAAGGCGATCAGGTCCGGGGTGACGCCCCAATGGTCGATGGCGAACCACGCGCCGGACCGGCCGAAGCCCGCCATCACCTCGTCGGCGATGTAGAGGATCCCGTACTTGTCGCACAGCGCGCGCACACCGGCCAGGTAACCCGGCGGCGGCACCAGCACGCCGGCGGTCCCGACGATGGTCTCCAACACGATCGCCGCGATGGTCGCCGGGCCCTCGAACTGGATGATCTGCTCCAGGTGCCGCAGCGCGCGCTCGGCCTCTTCGGCCTCCGTGCCGGCGTGGAAGTGGGAGCGGTACAGATGCGGCCCGAAGAAGTGCACGGCGCCGCCGGTGGACTGTCCCGCCGCGTCATTGGCCCACCGCCGCGGGTCGCCCGTGAGGGCGATCGCGGTGGAGGTGGAGCCGTGGTAGCTCCGGTACGCGGAGAGCACCTTGCTGCGGCCGGTGTGCAGGCGCGCCATACGGACCGCGTTCTCGATGGCCTCGGCGCCGCCGTTGGTGAAGAACACGTAGTCCAGGTCGCCCGGGGCCAGCTCGGTGATCAGCCGCGCCGCCTCGCCGCGCACGTCGTTGGCGAACTGCGGCGCGATGGTGCACAGCCGGCCGGCCTGCTCCTGGATCGCGGCCACCACCTTGGGGTGCTGGTGCCCGATGTTGGTGTTCACCAGCTGGGACGAGAAGTCCAGGTAGCGGTTGCCCTCGTAGTCCCAGAACCAGGAGCCCTCGGCGCCGGCGACCGGGAGCGGACTGATGGCCCCCTGCGCCGACCAGGAGTGGAACACGTGGGCGCGGTCGTTCGCGAAGACCTGCGCGCCTGCTGCCCGCAGTTCATCCGACACAGCGGCATCGGGGGAGATGTCAGTCATAGCTCAAAACGTACATGCAGCGGCCCCCCGTTAGGGAGGCCGCAACATGTCAAGGAATCAGCCGGACGGCCTTACAGGAACGAGCGCACCTGGATCGTGGCGTTGCGCTCCGGCCCGACGCCGATCGCCGAGATCGGCGCCCCGGACATCTCCTCCAGCGCGTTGACGTAGGACTGCGCGTTCGGCGGCAGGTCCTCGAAGCTCTTGCAGCCGGAGATGTCCTCGGTCCAGCCCGGGAACTCCTCGTAGATCGGCGTGGCGTGGTGGAAGTCGGTCTGGGTCATCGGGATCTCGTCGTGCCGGACCCCGTCGACGTCGTACGCCACGCACACCGGGATCCGCTCGAAGCCGGTCAGCACGTCCAGCTTGGTGAGGAAGAAGTCGGTCAGGCCGTTCACCCGCGAGGCGTAGCGGGCCACCGGCGCGTCGAACCAGCCGCAGCGCCGGTCCCGGCCGGTGGTGACGCCGAACTCGTGCCCGATCCGGCGCAGCGCCGCGCCGTTGTCGTCGAACAGCTCGGTCGGGAACGGGCCGGAGCCGACCCGGGTCGCGTACGCCTTCAGGATGCCGATGGTCCGGGTGATGCGGGTCGGGCCGATGCCGGACCCGGTGCAGGCCCCGCCGGTGGTCGGGTTCGAGGAGGTGACGAACGGATAGGTGCCGTGGTCGACGTCCAGCAGCGTGCCCTGGCCGCCCTCCAGCAGCACCACCTTGCCCTCGTCCAGGGCCTTGTTCACCACCAGCGAGGTGTCGGCCACCATCGGCCGCAGCCGCTCGGCGTAGCCCAGGTACTCCTCGACGATGGCGTCGGCGGACAGCGCGCGCCGGTTGTAGACCTTCACCAGCATCTGGTTCCGGTCGCGCAGCGCGCCGTCGACCTTCTGCCGCAGGATCGAGGGGTCGAACAGGTCCTGCACCCGCACCCCGACCCGGTTGATCTTGTCGGCGTAGGTCGGGCCGATGCCGCGGCCGGTGGTGCCGATCTTGTTCTTGCCCAGGAACCGCTCGGTGACCTTGTCGATGGTCCGGTGATAGGGCGTGATCAGGTGCGCGTTCGCCGAGATCAGCAGCCGCGAGGTGTCGACGCCGCGCTGGTCCAGCCCGTCGAGCTCGGCGAACAGCACGGCGGGGTCGATCACCACGCCGTTGCCGATCACCGGCACGCAGCTCGGCGACAGGATGCCCGAGGGCAGGAGGTGGAGGGCGTACTTCTGGTCGCCGATGACGACCGTGTGGCCGGCGTTGTTGCCGCCTTGGTAGCGGACCACATAGTCGACCGAGCCGCCGAGCAGGTCCGTGGCCTTGCCCTTGCCTTCGTCGCCCCACTGGGCACCGACGAGCACGAGAGCGGGCATGGGGGTCCAGCCTTTCCAACGCTTAGACGCCTACTAGCTGCCAGTAGGTCCCTCTAGGGCGACGCGTCTTGGGTAGAAAACAACCGAAGCCCCTGGTCGCAAGCAACGACAGGGGCTCTTGCGGCAAGAGTTTACCGCGTCGTGACCACGGATGGCCATTTCGGTCGGCTGAGCGTCAGCCGTTCGTGCCGGTCACCGGGGCAACGGAGACGACGGCGGCGCCTTCGGGGACGTAGGTACCGACGAACGCGTGGCCATGCGAACGGGTCGGAGTGAGGTGCTGGACGGTGCCGTCCTTATAGGTGGCGTCGACGCGCGTGGTCTTGGGGTCGACCTCGCCGATGACGAAGGCGTCCTTGCGACCAGCCTTGTAGACGTCGTTCGGGTAGACCTGTACTCCGAAGTCCGGGCACATGGAGACGTCCACGTCCGCGCCGGATTTGTACCTGAAGCAGCTGCCGTATACGCCTTCGGTCGCATCGACGTTCCAGGCGATGCCATCGGTCGTACCGGAGGCGACGTGCACTGTCGGGATCGAGGTGTCGAGCTCGCCGCCATCGGGACGGTCCCACACCAGCGCCATCCTTAGGACGTTTTCCACCCCCATGATGGTCCCGGGTCGGGTGTGGGCGATCTCACGGCCGTCCTTCCCGTAGGCCGTGATCTTCTCGATGGTGGACCGGCGCGGCAGCTCGAAATAGGCGACGCGGTATCCGTCGTCCGTCGCGACGCCGGGCACGGTGACTTGATCCCCGGTGTCAAGAGTGAGGATCACATAATCGACGTCGGGAGCGAACTGAGCGGAGTAGAAATCACCGTTCTTGTGCCATTCATCCTGCTCGATTGTGGCGACCGGGCTCTTGTCGGCGTCAACAAACCGCATCAAGCACTCCGCACCTCCCAGCGGGGGCTTGCCGCTGCAATGGGAGACATAGGTCCGCGACCATGCCTTGCCGTCGATGCTTCCGGCGAAC
>JAEKKI010000271.1 GCA_019510485.1 Catenulisporales bacterium | reverse complement strand
GCCATGTCCACCAGCAACACCGGCAAGTTCCTGCTGGCGCATCCGGACCGGGCGATCCGCGTCGCCAACGACGCCGCCAACGCGTTCTTCTACGTCCGGCCGACCTACACCGGCAGCTGCTGGGCGAAGCATGACAAGCGGGACATCCCGCTGGCGAACTACGACCACGGGAGCACATACGACAAGGCCGCCGGCCGCGAGAATCCCAACGTCGTGGACAAGCGCTTCACCCCCGTCACCAGCATCCTCGGCCTGTTTCGGGGCACCGGCCTGATCCCGCTTCTGCTGCTGTGGTCCATCCCGGCGGCGATCGCGGTCCGGTTGCTTGCACGGCGCCGGGTGCGGGCGGCCGGCGAGCGCAAGGCGTTCGCCTGGATGACGCTGTTCCTCACTTCGGTGGCGCTCCTGCAGTTCGGCATGGCTGCCTACTTCGACGGGATCGACACCAGCAAGCACCTGAACGTCTCGATCTTCGCATCGGTGGTCGCCGTCGTGACCGCCGTGGCGACCACTCGCCTGCGCCCCGAGGCCGCCGGTCCAGGTACCAGTGTGAGCGCCGAGGACCTTCCCCATCAGGCCTCGAAGACTGAATCTGACGTGGAGTCTCCAACCCGATGATCAGTGCTCCAGCTCGACTGCGCCACGACTGACAGGCTCCTGCCACACGAACGATTGTTCCGCGCGCTGGAGTCCGCTGCCCGCGGCCCCGTCCCGATACCCGGCGTTCGCCGCCTCATAAGCACTCACCGTGGGATGGCCTCCTTAGAGCGGGTCAACCACGCGCGGAATGATCATATTCCGCCTCGGGTACCGCCTCCGCGCGCCGCAGCTGTAGCTTCCGCCACAGCTGCGGAACCGTCCGCCACGGCAGATAACCCACCCCGAGCCCGATGACGCACCCCAGCAGCGTGTCCAGCACGCGCTCGCGCAGCACCGCCCACGACATGTCCTGGCCGAGTTCGTTCAGCATCGTGATCAGCGGCGTCATCACGGCGGCGTAGGCGGTGTAGTTGGCCACCTTCAGATACGGCCGGACCGCGCCGATCGCCCCGATCAGCGCCACCATGCCCCACGTCGGCAGCACGCCGAGCAGCAGCCCGCCGATCAGGACGCCGATCGTCGTGCCCAGCCCGCGCTCCACGGCGCGGGCCGGCGAGGCCGTCTCGTCCCGGAGCACCACCAGGGACACCGTCAGCGCGATCCAGTAGGTGTGCGCGCCGGGACGGAAGTGTGACACCACCTCCGCGACCGCCATCGCCGTGCCCAGCCGGAGCGGATACTGCCAGCCGCGCATCGTCCGCAGCTTGGCGCGCCACTTCTTCACACTGCGCCGGAACGGCCAATCCGGACTCGGCGGACCATCCAGCCCGCGGCGCCACAGCGGCGATACCAGACGGCTGACGCCGTGGGTGCCGAGGATCAGCGCCGCGCCGGCCAGCATGCCGAGCACCATGAACAGCAGGATGTGGCCGGGCGAGTCGGGACCGGTGCCGAGATGCGCGCCGATCACCGTGAACACCGTCGCGTTGGCGGCGATCCGGCCTTCCAGCGTGCCGATGCCGCCGACCAGCGCCGCGCCGAACGCCATCGCCACGATCCAGAAGCCCGCCGCGATCGTGTTCGGGCCGATCAGCGCTGCGAGCCATACCGTCAGTGCGCCCACCGCCGCGGACGCCCCGAGGTCGGTCAGCCGCGCGCGCCACCCGCCCTCGTGGCCCGCCGCGCTGATCAGCAGCGCGCCCATGGTGGCGGTCAGGCCGTCGGCGAGATGGCCGCAGGCCGCGCCGATCGCCACCGGCAGCGCCAGCGCGACGCCGGACAGCACCAGCCGCGTGACGTCGATCTCGATGCGCTCGAAGCTGAGCACCCGGGCGGCGTGGTCCTTCACCCGGGCCAGTCTTCCACCTCCCGGCCGGCCCAGCGACTACACTCGGCGCCCAGCCGGGCCGAAAGATCTGATGATTCCAAGGAGTGTCCATGCGGGTCGCGATCCACACGCGCCTGAAGCCGGAGGGCGTCGCAGGCTACGAACACGCGCACGACCACATACCGACCCCGATCCCGGAGCTGCTGCGGGCCGGCGGCTGCACGGCGTGGACGATCTGGCGCAACGGCGTCGACCTGTTCCACCTCGTGGAGTGCGAGGACTGGGAGGCGCTGAAGGCCTTCCTGGCCGACAAGCCCGAGGATCAGGCGTGGCAGGCGCAGGTCGGCGTCTTCCGCGACTTCTCGTTGGCCGGCGGGGACACTCCGATGCCCATGATCTTCGAACTGCCGGAGGCTTGATATGCGGATCATCGACGCGCACCACCACCTGTGGGACCTCGACGTCCGGGACCAGCCGTGGACCGCCGGGCTGCCCGCGCTGCGCCGGACCTTCCGCGTGGCCGATCTGGAGCCGCTGGCGGCGGCGAGCGGCGTCGGCGCGACCGTCATGGTGCAGACGATCCACGCCGCCGCGGAGACGCCGGAGATGCTGGCGCTCGCCGAGACGTCGGATCTGATCGCCGGTGTGGTCGGCTGGACCGACGTCGCCGCGCCGGACTTCCCCGAACGTCTCAACGAGCTGCGCCTGGGAGTCGGCGGCGGATGGCTGGTCGGGATCCGGCATCAGGTGCAGGAACTGCCCGACGGGGCCTGGCTCACCGAGCCCGAGACCGTCAAGGGCCTGCGAAAGCTGGCGGCGGCCGGGCTGGTGTTCGACCTGATCGTGCGGGCCGACCAGATCCCGGCGTGCGTCGCGGCGGCGCGAGCGGTGCCCGAGCTGAGCTTCGTGCTGGACCACCTGGGCAAGCCGCGGATCGCGGCGGGCGAGCTGGAGCCGTGGACGACGGATATCAGGGCTTTGGCTGAGCTGCCGAACGTCACCTGCAAGCTGTCCGGGATGGTCACCGAAGCCGATCTGGACAACTGGACCGTCGCCGATCTGCGACCGTACGCCGAAGTCGCGTTGGACGCCTTCGGGCCTGAGCGCGTCATGTTCGGCAGCGACTGGCCGGTGAGCACCCTCGCCGCGGACTACGCGCGCGTGGTGGAGTCGACGTTCGAACTCGCCTCGCACCTCACCGACGCCGAGCGGGAGGCGGTTTTCGCCGGAACCGCGACAAGGGTCTATCACCTGGGCTAGCGTCGTCGGCGCACATCCAGCGCACATCACGGGGGGATCCTTGATCGAGGACGCTCAGCTCATCGACCATCCGACATTGGCCGAGAACGGCATCGTCGCCGAGGGCGTCACTCGGAGCTTCGGCGACGTGTGGGCCGTGCGGGGCATGGATCTCGTCGTCCCCTATGGCCAGGTCACCGCACTCGTCGGCCCCAACGGCGCCGGCAAGACCACGCTGATGCTCATGCTGGCCACGCTGCTGACGCCGACCGCCGGCCGGCTGCGCATCGCCGGCGTCGACCCGGCCGTCGATCCGGTGGCGGTCCGGCGCGTCACCGGCTGGATGCCGGACACGCTGGGCATGTACGACCAGCTCAAGGTGCACGAGTACCTGGAGTTCTTCGCCGAGGCCCATCGGCTCTCCAAGGCCGACAAGGCGCGGGCGGTGCCGGAGCTGCTGAACACGGTGCGGCTGTACGAGTACGGCAAGGCTCCGGTCCACGTGCTCTCGCGCGGCCAGAAACAGCGGCTGGCCCTGGCCAGAGCCCTGATTCACCGTCCCCGGGTGCTGCTGCTGGACGAACCCGCCTCCGGCCTGGACCCGCGCTCCCGGATCGAGCTGCGGGACCTGCTGCGGCGGCTGGCCGCCGACGGCGCCGCGATCCTGGTGTCCAGCCACATCCTGTCCGAGCTCGCCGAGATGGCCGACCGCGCGGTGTTCGTCTCGGCCGGCCAGGTCGTCGCCTCCCGCGAGATGACCGAGCTGGCCGCCGTCGGTGCCGACCAGCTCATCGCCTGGCGCATCCGGGCGCGCGACCCGAAGGCGCTGGAATCGGCGCTCGTCGAGCGTGGCCTGTCCGGCGGCGCCGTCACCCCGGCCGGGTTCGAGCTGCCGCCGATGACCGAGGACCAGGCCTCTGATCTGCTGGCCGAGGTCGTCGGCGCGGGCGTGCGGGTCCTGGCCTTCGGGCCGGTCGGCACGCCGCTGGAGTCCGCGTATCTGGCCCTGACCGAGGAGCGCCGATGACCACCTCCCCGCGCGCGATCCGGCTGGTCGCCGGCCACGAATTCCGGATGCGGCTGCGTACCGGCCGCTGGAAGTGGCTGCTGGGCGGCTGGACCCTCATCATGCTGATGTTCACGTGGTTCCTGTCGGTCTCGCTGAGCAACACCCGCGACGTCACCTACTACTACGGCGGCGGCACGACGGTCCAGGACAACAGTTCCATCGGCCCGCAGATGTTCGGGATCCTGATGCTGTTCGTGCTGGGGCTGATGCTGATCATCAGCCCGACCCTGACGTCCCAGTCGGTCAACGGCGACCGCGAGCGCGGCACGCTGGCCACGTTGCAGGTGACGCTGCTCTCGCCGACCGACATCGCGATCGGCAAGCTGCTCGCGGGCTGGTCCGTCGGTCTGCTGGCGCTGGCGCTGTCAGTGCCCTTCGTCGTCTGGTCGCTGATCGAGGGCGGCGTCGGGGTCCTCAACGCGGTGGTGACGCTGTCCGTGGTGGCGGTGCTGATCGGCGTGATCTGCGCGGTGGCCCAGGCGCTGTCCGCGTTGGTGACCCGCAGCATCAGCTCGGGCCTGCTCTCCTACCTGGTTACCGCGGCGCTGACGATCGGAACGCTGATCACCTACTTCCTCGCGTTGTCCATGACAACGGAGGACAAGGACGTGAAGGTGGGCGGCGACAGCTATGGCATGGAGCGGATCAGCCACCCCGAGGACGTCTGGTGGCTGCTGTCGCCCAACCCCTTCGTGGTGCTGGCCGACTCCGCCCCGGCTCTGCCGCCGCTGCACGCCGACGACGGACGGATCATCTCGCGCTCCGACGATCCGCTGGGCGGCATCCGCCGCAGCGTGCGCGACATGACGCGGCCCGAGCGGGTGGGGCCCTGCGCATCGCCGGGCGACGTCTATGGCGGGACCTTCGGCAACCCGGTCTACCCGCCGTGCCAAGACGACAAGGAGCCACCGCCGGTGTGGCCCTGGGGTCTCGGCTTCGATGTGCTGCTGGGGCTGGGCGCGGTGACCGTCACGGTTCGGCGGCTGCGGACGCCCGCAACTCGGTTGGGGCGCGGGGTGCGCGTCGCCTAGCGTGGGGCCGTGAGTGAACGCTGGGAGACGATCGAGGCCATCAACGCCGCCCGCACCGCGATGGAGGCGGCTCTCGGCTGGGAACGCCCCGCCGCCTGGGGGCTGCTGACGCCGGATGGCGATGTGGTGCGGGCGAACGTCCGCGACGCCTACCTGCCGGGCGTGGCGCTGGCTACGGTGCTGGGCCACCGCGGCCGGAGCCGGTCGTATGCGCTCGGCGGTGAGGCGATCGCGCGGGCGATCGCCATGGTGGAACCCGCTGAGGCGTGTACGGAGATCCCACATCCGAACCTCGCCGCGTTGCGGCTGGTGGGCGACGCCGCGGTGGTGACGTTCGTCTCGGAGGCGGATTTCCTCGGCGATGCGGATGACGCGCATGCCGCCGCGCTGCTGGCCGAGATCCGTCGCGGCCGCCAGGAGAACGGCGACGGAACCACCACGCTGTGGCGCCCGACCGGACCGAGCGAGCTGGACCTGGTGCGGGCGAACGGCTTCAAGGCCTGGCCACCGCGACTTGCGGACCAACCGATCTTCTACCCCGTGCTGAACGAGGAGTACGCGACGACGATCGCCCGCGACTGGAACGTCACCGCCTCCGGCACGGGGTACGTGACGCGCTTCCGGGTCGCGACGCCGACCGCTCGGCGGTATCCGACGCGGGTGGCCGGCGGCGCCGGGCATCTGGAGCTGTGGGTGCCGGCTGAGGAGCTTGACGCCTTCAATGCCGCGATTGTCGGGGAGATCGAGGTGGTGGCGGAGTTCTCGGCGCGGAAGTGATCAAGCCCAGTGGCGGACGGTTCCGCAGCTGCGGCGCGCGGAGGCGGTACCCGAGGCGGAATATGATCATTCCGCGCGTGGTTGACCCGCTCTAAGGAGGCCATCCCACGGTGAGTGCTTATGAGGCGGCGAACGCCGGGTATCGGGACGGGGATCTCGTCGGCGGTTC
>JAEKKI010000317.1 GCA_019510485.1 Catenulisporales bacterium | reverse complement strand
GGCGACACCACACCCGAAGGACGCTGCGTCGCCAACAACAAGTGGATACCCAACGAACGGCCCCGCTGAGCGATGTTCACCAGACCGGTCACGAAGTCCGGCAACTCCCGCACCATCGACGCGAACTCATCGATCACGATCAACAACCGCGGCATCGGCGCCAGAACAGTGTTCTTCTTCCGGATATCCCCGTAATCCTCGATGTCCTTCGCCCCGGCCTCGGCCAGGATGTGCTCCCGCCGCTTCAGCTCAGCACCCAAAGACTCCAGCGCCCGCTCCACCAGATGGTTGTCCAAGTCGGTGACCATGCCCACGGTATGCGGCAACTGCACACAATCCTTGAACGCCGACCCACCCTTGTAGTCCACCAACACGAACGTCATCGCCGTCGGCTTGTTCGCCACCGCCAACGACGCCACGATCGTCTGCAACAACTCCGACTTACCCGCACCAGTCGTACCGGCGATCAAACCATGCGGACCATCCCGCCGAAAATCAATCCCGAACGGACCATCGAACGACTCACCCAACAACGCCATAGTGGTCTCACCACCCATGGTCCACCGCGCCGCGATAGCCGGACCCGTCGGCGGCTCAAGACCGAGCACATCCAGCAGCCGCGCGGAGTTCGGAATGCCAGCGGCCTCCTCGTTACCGGAAACGTCCCGCACCGCGGCCAGACCGCGCACCAACCGCTGGCACCACACCGGCGAAACCGCATCCGGCCGCACCCCGCGCAGCATGTCCGAACCGACCTGCTGCACCCGCAGCCCGTCCGGCTCGACCACCACGATCGCCTGGCACTCGCCAGGCAGGAACCGGTCCTCGGCGTCCAGGCAGATGGCCCGGATACCGACCATCGGCCCCTGCTGCAGGATCTGGATCACTCCGGGCATCGAGCGCAGGCGGCGTGAGCCGTCCAGGATCACCACGATGTCCGGATCCTTGAACTGCACGTTCTCGCCGCTGGCCAGCTGGTGTTCCTTCATACGGTACGACAGCTGCTGCGACAGCTCGGCGATGCGCTGCGCCACAGTCTCGGCGTCGGTCCCGATCAGCGTGGAGGCGTTCTGCCCGGAAGTCGGCCGCATGTGCGGCAGCCAACGCATCCACTCCCAGTCCTGCTGCGCATGCGAGTCGGTGAGCAGCACGAACTGCACGTCGTCGGGGCTCGACAAAGCCGCGGTCTGCGCGACCAGCCAGCGGGCCAGCGCCCGCGGCGTCCCGGCCGGACCGGCCACGCCGATCACGCCGCGGTCCTTCAGCGGGATCCTCACCGGGGCCTCGGGCACCTTCCAGGCCACCTGGGCTCCCACAGCCGCTGCCGCGGGCCGATGCCGATGTCCAGCAGGGTCGCCGGGTCCGGGCACTCCTGGTGCCGGTGCTTGCGCTCGGCGGTCAGCGCGTCCCGGGCGTCCTGCTCGATGCGGGCCTTCTTGGCCTCGTAGTCGGCGACCTGCTGCGCGTAGGTCTTCTTGCCGCTCTTCTTCTCCTGCGCGTAGTTGCCGAGCATCATCATCGGCGACATCGCGGCCATCAGCAGGTACTGCGGCCGATGCATCACGACGGCCATGACGATCGCCATCATCAGCGGCGCGGCCAGCATCACGATCGGGAACGGCCGCTTGTTCTCGTCGCTGACCGGGTTCGGCAGCTTGAAGCGGGTCTGCCGGTCCGGCGGCAGGATGCGCGGCGGCCGGTTGTAGTCCAGGTAGGCGCCGTCCTCGGACGGCGTGAGGGCCGCGTCCGGCGGCGTGTAGTAGCCGACC
>JAEKKI010000022.1 GCA_019510485.1 Catenulisporales bacterium | reverse complement strand
CGCGCTTGGCGTGTTACGCGCCGGCCATCGCCTTCTGCAGATTCTCGTCGATCGCGGCGAGGAACTCCTGCGTCGTCAAATACGGCTGGTCAGCCGACACCAGCAGCGCCAGGTCCTTGGTCATCTTGCCCTCCTCGACCGTCTGCACGCAGACCCGCTCCAGCGTCTCGGCGAACCTCACGACCTCGGGGGTGTTGTCGAACTTGCCCCGGTAGGCCAGCCCCTGGCTCCACGCGTAGATCGAGGCGATCGGGTTGGTGGAGGTGGGCTTGCCCTGCTGGTGCTGGCGGTAGTGGCGGGTGACGGTGCCGTGGGCGGCCTCGGCCTCGACGGTCTTGCCGTCGGGGGCCATCAGGACCGAGGTCATCAGGCCCAGGGAGCCGAAGCCCTGGGCGACGGTGTCGGACTGCACGTCGCCGTCGTAGTTCTTGCACGCCCAGACGTAGCCGCCCTCCCACTTCAGGGCGGAGGCGACCATGTCGTCGATGAGGCGGTGCTCGTAGGTCAGGCCGGCCTTCTCGAAGTCGGCCTTGAACTCGCTCTCGTAGACCTCCTGGAACAGGTCCTTGAAGCGGCCGTCGTAGGCCTTCAGGATCGTGTTCTTGGTGGACAGGTACACCGGGTAGTCGCGCAGCAGGCCGTAGCGCATGCTGGCGCGGGCGAAGTCGCGGATCGACTCGTCCAGGTTGTACATCGCCAGCGCGACGCCGCCGCCGGGGAAGTCGAAGACGTCGAGCTCGATCGGCTCGGTGCCGTCCTTCGGGGTGAAGGTCAGGGTCAGCGTGCCCTCGCCGGGCACCACCAGGTCGGTGGCGCGGTACTGGTCGCCGAAGGCGTGGCGGCCGACGACGATCGGCTTGGTCCAGCCGGGCACCAGGCGCGGGATGTTGCTGATGACGATCGGCTCGCGGAAGATGACGCCGCCGAGGATGTTGCGGATGGTGCCGTTGGGCGACCTCCACATCTTCTTCAGGCCGAACTCCTCGACCCGCGCCTCGTCCGGGGTGATGGTGGCGCACTTCACGCCCACGCCGTACTGCTTGATCGCGTTCGCCGAGTCCACGGTGACCTGGTCGTCCGTCGCATCCCGGTGCTCGATGCTCAGATCGAAGTACTTCAGGTCGATGTCCAGGTACGGCAGGATCAGCTGGTCCTTGATGAACTGCCAGATGATCCGGGTCATCTCGTCGCCGTCGAGCTCCACGACGGGGTTCGCGACCTTGATCTTGGGACCGGAGTAGGCCATGGCGGAACGTCCTTACGGATCGGGAATTATCTCGACCTCAAGATACATGGGACGCCACGCCGATTGCCAAGCGGTCGCCGTACGCTGTCAGCTCGAGAAGATCCCCTGCACCAGCAGCCCCAGGATCACCAGCGCGGTCCCCAGGACCGTGTACATCCCGACGTCGATCCCGCGCCGCCGGATGGCCAGCGTGCCGGCCACCCGCGTGGGCAGGAACAGCCGGAGCCCGGCGGCCAGCAGTATCGACAGCCCGAGGATCGCGGCGCCCTGAAACACCTCGTCGTGCAGTATCACCGTCATGCCGAAGCCGAAGACGGCCAGGACCAGCAATATCGGCCACTCGGCCAGCACCTTGCGGCCGAAGGAGTCCCCGGCCGGACGGTTGTTGACTGCCATGCGGCAACTGTACTGGGGAGGGGCCGGTCCCGATCGGGACCGGCCCCCCGGGGCGATCAGAGCTCTAGCTCGGCGATCTCCACCACGTTGTTCAGCAGCATCGCCCGCGTCATCGGCCCGACCCCGCCGGGGTTCGGCGACACCCAGCCGGCCACGTCGCGCACATCGTCGGCGACGTCCCCGGCCAGCCCGCCCTCACCGCGCGAGACGCCGACGTCCAGCACCGCCGCGCCCGGCTTCACCAGCTCGGCGGTGATCAGGTTCGGCACGCCGGCGGCGGCCACGATGATGTCCGCGCTCGTGGTGTGCGCGGCCAGGTCCCGCGTGCCGGTGTGGCACAGCGTCACCGTCGCGTTCTCGCGGCGGCGGGTCAGCAGCAGGCCGAGCGGGCGGCCCACGGTGATGCCGCGGCCGACGATCACCACCTCGGCCCCGGCGATCGCCACGTCGTGCCGCCGCAACAGCTCGACGATGCCCAGCGGCGTGCATGGCAGCGGCGCCGGAGCGCCGAGCACCAGCTTGCCCAGGTTGACCGGGTGCAGGCCGTCGGCGTCCTTGGCCGGGTCGACCAGCTCCAGGATGGCGTTCTCGTCGATGCCCTTGGGCAGCGGCAGCTGCACGATGTAGCCGGTGCAGGCCGGATCCGCGTTGAGTTCGGCGACGGCCTCGGCGATCTGCGCCTGCGAGGCGGTGGCCGGCAGCTCGCGCTGGATCGAGGCGATCCCCACCTGCGCGCAGTCGCGGTGCTTGCTGCGCACATAGGACTGGGAGGCGGGGTCGTCGCCGACCAGCAGCGTGGCCAGGCCCGGGACGATCCCGCGGGCCTTGAGCGCCTCGACGCGCGCCGACAGCTCGCCCTTGATCGTGGCGGCGGTGGCCTTGCCGTCCAAGATTCGTGCGGTCATGGTCTCCCCTCCTTTAGTGGGTGAAGTGCCGGGTGCCGGTCAGGTACATCGTGACGCCGGCCTTGCGCGCCGCGCTGATGACGTCCTCGTCGCGCACCGAGCCGCCGGGCTGCACGACCGCCTTCACGCCGGCGGCGAACAGGATCTCCGGGCCGTCGGCGAACGGGAAGAACGCGTCCGAGGCGCACACCGAGCCGCGCGCCCGGTCCCCGGCCCGCTCCACCGCCAGCCGCGCCGAGTCCACCCGGTTCACCTGGCCCATGCCGACACCTACCGAGGCCAGGTCGTGCGCCAGCAGGATGGCGTTGGACTTCACCGAGCGGATCGCCCGCCAGGCGAAGACCAGGTCGGCGAAGGTCCGCTCATCGGCCGGCTCACCGGAGGCGAGCGTCCAGGTCGCCGGGTCGTCGCCGGGGGCCTGGTAGAGGTCGCCGTCCTGCAGCAGCAGGCCGCCGCAGATCTGGCGGAACTCGGTGCGGCGGCGGTTGCGGCTGCCGGTCCTCAGGATCCGGATGTTCTTCTTGGCCTTCAGCGTCGCCAGCGCCTCCGGCTCGTAGTCCGGGGCGCAGATGACCTCGGTGAAGACCTCGTTCACCTGGAGCGCCATCGCGTTGGTCACGGTGCGGTTGGCGGCGATGATGCCGCCGAAGGCCGAGACCGGGTCGCACTCGTTGGCCAGCCGGTGCGCCTCGGCGACACCGCCGGCCGGGCTGATCGCGATGCCGCACGGGTTGGCGTGCTTGATGATCGCCACCGCGGGCTCGGCGAAGTCGTAGGCCGCGCGGATCGCCGCGTCGGTGTCCACGTAGTTGTTGTAGGACATCTCCTTGCCGTGCAGTTGCTCGGCGGTGGCCAGCGTGTCCTGCTCCGGGTCGGCGACGTACAGCGCGGCGCTCTGATGCGGGTTCTCGCCGTAGCGGAGCAGGGACTTGCGCTGCCAGGTCCGCGCGACGAAGTCCGGGAACTGCGATTCCCCGTCCGGGGCATAGGCCGAGGCGAACCAGCTGGCCACGGCGGCGTCATAGGCGGCGGTGTGCGCGAACGCCTCGGCGGCCAGGCGCTTGCGCTGCTCAAGGGTGAAGCCGCCGCTGTTGAGAGCGTCCAGCACAGCGCCGTAGTGGTCCGGGTTCACGACGATGGCCACGCTCGGGTGGTTCTTGGCCGCGGCGCGCACCATCGAGGGGCCGCCGATGTCGATCTTCTCGACGCACTCGTCCGGGGAAGCGCCGGAGGCCACCGTCTCGGTGAACGGGTACAGGTTGCAGACCACCAGGTCGAACGGTTCGATGCCGAGATCCGCCAACTGCTCGCGGTGGTCCGCCAGCCGCAGGTCGGCCAGGATGCCGGCGTGCACCTTGGGGTGCAGGGTCTTGACCCGGCCGTCCAGGCACTCCGGGAAGCCGGTGAGCTCCTGGACCTCGGTGACCGGCAGGTCCAGCTCGCGGATCAGCTTCGCCGACCCGCCGGTGGACACCAGGGCGACGCCGGCCGCGTGCAGCCCGCGGACGAGGTCTTCCAGGCCGGTCTTGTCCCACACGCTGACCAGCGCGCGCTTGATCGGACGGCGTTCGCCTGGGGGCGTGATGCTGCCGGTGCTCACTTCGAGGGTGACCTTTCGGTTGTCGATGGTCCAGCCTTGGCGGGCCAGCCGGCCCACGACGTCCACGAGCAGCGCCCGCTCCGCCGTCTTGATGCGCTCGTGCAGGCTCTCGGCGTCATCGCCGTCCTCGACCTGGACCGCCGCCTGGGCGATGACCGGGCCGTCGTCCACGCCGCCGGCGACGAAGAAGACGGTGCAGCCGGTGATCTTGACGCCGTAGGCGAGGGCGTCGGCCGGGCCGTGCATGCCGGGGAAGCTCGGGGAGAGCGCGGGGTGGGTGTTGATGACGCGGCCGCCGAACGCGGCCAGGAAGTCCGGGCCGAGCAGCTTCATGAAGCCGGCCGAGACCACCAGGTCGGGGGCGTACTCGGCGACCTGGTCGCGCAGCGCCCGGTCCCACTCCTCGCGGCCGGCGAAGTCCTTCAGCCGGAGCGCGAAGGTGGGGATGCCGGCCTGTCCCGCACGCTCCAGGCCCTGGATGCCGGTGCGGTCCGCGCCCACCGCCACGATGGTGGCGCCGAACGCGGGATCGGTCTTCTCGGCGTCTATCAACGCCTGCAGATTGGTGCCCGAGCCGGACACGAGGACGACGATCCTCGCCGGGGGCTCCGGACGGTACTGCACGAGCCCGGGCGGGCTCTCGGTTCCTTCGGGATGGACCACGACCGCGGCCTCCTATAGGGGTGTGTGCTGTTGTGTGGCGGCCGGACCCCTCCCGCTTGGACGGGCGGGGTCGCCATAGGCAACGATAGTGGGTGGGTGGGTCGCGATCCGCCCGCCACCAGCGATCAACCGATCATGTCCACGATAACCCGGAGGACTCCGTGACCGAGCCCGAGCAGCGGCCGACGCCGACCGACAGCGGGCACGGCGCGGCGGCGGCCACGGAGCCGGAGTCACGTCCGGGGTCTCCGGGGTCATCGGAGTCTCCAGGATCATCGGAGCCATCGGGATCATCGGGATCTCTCGACGACAACCCCTTCGCGCCCCCGCCGGAGGACGCGCACCCGGGCGGCTGGAACGGCCGGCCGTGGCAGCAGCCGGGCCCGCAATCCGGCCGGCAGCCCGACCCCCAGCAGCCGCCCTCCCCCTGGGGCCCGCCGCCCTCCCAGCCCTACGGCGGCCAGGTCCGCCCGGGCCCGGTCCAGCCCTGGGGCGCCGAACGGCCGCGCGAGCCGGAGCGGCCGCACACGCCGTGGGGGGACCCGAACCGCTACGGCCCGGTCGACCAGCGCCCCGACCCCCGCGACGATCCCGACCGCCGCTACCGCGACCAGCGCGAGCCGCAGCCGGCGACGCGGCCACAGCGGGACCTGAAGACCCGCTGGGCGCTGGGGCTGTCGCTGGGCTCGACGGCGTGCACGATGCTCGCCATCTATCAGGGCTTGTCGACGTTTCCGGCGTGGATGGTGGGAGCCGCCGCCGGGCTCGTGTTCGCGGTGGCCGCGTTCGTGCTGTCGATCTCGGCCCAGCGCGCCGCGGCGCTGAAGCGGCAGCGGGCCTCGGAGGCGACGGCGAGCATGGTCTCGGCCTCGGTGTCCGGGGTGCTGGCCGGACTGCTGCTGGTGGCCTCGATCGTGTGGTGGACCCCGTTCAAGGAGTACGCCAAGTGCATGCAGGGTGCGAACACTCAAGCCGCGCAGAAGGCGTGCCTGACCGACCTGGAGAACCGGACCGGGATGTCGACTTCGCGCTGAGCAGTCCACCGACGTCTTCGGCATGATCGGCGCTGATCACAGGCAAGTCTGGCTCGACGCATCGGGACTACCCGCGCCGCGCGTCGGCCCCTACTGTGTGGATGGCGTATCCACACCGACCAGACCGACAGCAAAGGCCGTTCCGTGTCCCAGGACCCCTGGCAGAACCCGAACAACCAGCAGCAGGGCGGCTCCCCCGCCGGGCCGCCGGCGTATCCGGCCTACCCCGGCGGAGCCTACGGCGCGCCGGTGCCGCCGGCGGTCAAGCCGCCGATGCCGAACACGGTGAAGCTGGCCGTCAACATGATGTACGCCGGCATGGTGATTGGGCTAATCCGCATCGTCATCGGTCTCAGCGAGCTCAACAAGGTCAAGAGCTACCTCCGGGACCACGGCTACGCCCAGAGCACCATCGACAGCGACAAGAACGTCTTCGTCGCCGGCATCATCGTCGGCGGGCTGATCGGCGCCGGCCTGTGGCTCTGGATGGCCCTGGCCACCCGGGCCGGCCACAACTACGCCCGCATCGTCTCCACCGTCTTCTTCGGGATCGGCGTCCTGACCAGCATCAGCGGCCTGGGCTCCGGCTGGGTCCCCATCGTCGACAAGCTCTTCAGCGCCCTGATCCTGCTGATCGGGCTGCTGGCGATCATCTTCGTCTGGAACCCGCAGTCCGGCCCCTATTTCCGGCGCCAGCCGCCCGGGCCGGAGTACGGCTACGGCGTCCAGCAGCCGCCGTCCGGGCCGAACCAGCCGCCCTACGGACAGCCCCCGTACGGCCAGGGCTGACGGCGGCAGCAGGACCAGCGCGGCGGCGGTCACCCCGACCAGGACGAGGGTGGCCGCCGCCGTCCGCCATCCGGAGGGGCCGAGCCCGGCCATCCGGCCGCCGGCCAGCGGGCCGTCGGAGAGCGTCGCGGCCAGGCCGGCGGTCAGCGCGACGGCGACGGAGGCGGCGGCGACCGCGCGGACCCGGTCGGCGAGGCGCGGGTGGTGCGCGCGGCCGACGATCAACGCGGCGGCCGCTCCCGAGGCCAAGGGGATCGCGAGGAAGGCCAGGTCGTAGGGGTAGAGACGACTCGCGTCACGCGGGACGGCGCCCAGCAGCGGGAACAGCGGGAGCGCGCCGGTCTTCACACTCAGGAGATTGACACCACTGCCGGAACCGACCGCGAAGCCGGGGCCGAGGACGTACGCGGTCGACCACACGAGCGCGTTGGGCAGGACGGCGAAGCTCAGCAGGAGCATGCCGCAAGCGTCGGCGACACCGCGCGGCCACCCCGGCTCGGGCATACGCGTGATCAGCGCTGCGGCCAGGGTCGCCGCCCCGCCGCCAGCCAGGACCGCCGTGGCGACGGCCGCCGCGCGAGCCGCCGTCCCGATCCAGGCGGGCAGGAGGAAGAACTCCACGATGCGGCGCCAGCGCGCGGCGGTCGGCACCAACGCGCCGAACAGGACCGCGAACACGACGGCCTGCGCGGTGTCGGGACGCACGTCATCGGTCGCCGCGCCGGCGGCCACGAGCGCGGCGACGAGGCAGTAGCCGGTGGCGGCGCCGAAAGCGGTGTAGGCGATGTGCACCGGACGGGCGATCGGCGCGGCTGCCGTCTGCCAGAGTGCGAAGACCAGCAGCGCGGTGAAGCCGAGCGGCGCCATCGCGAGCCGGCCGGCGGGCACGTCCAGGGCGGCGTGGTGGCCGAGCAGCCAGAGCTGGCCGGCGACGCGCAGCGGTCCGCCGACGCCGGCCGTGTTCGGCGCCGAGACCAGCCAGACCGTCACGCATAAGGTGAGCGCCACCAGCCAGGTAGCCACGGCGGCCAGCGCGGCGTGCGCACCGGCGCGGGCGGCGAGGCGGAGGTCGCGGCCGTAGGGGCCGTTCCAAGCTGCGGCCAGGGTGTCGGCGCACTCTGCCGCCAGGTCGCTGAGGGCTTCGGAAAGGCTCGGCGGCGCGGGAGCGGGTTCGGCGGCGCGAGCGGCGGCCAACTGCTCGGCGACCCAATCGGCGTGATCCGCGCGGATGGCGCGATCGCGAGGTCGGCCGATGGGGCTGACGACGGGCCTGACGGGTCTGACGGGTTCGGCAGGCTCAGTCAGGTCAATCGTTCCGACCGGTCCGGCGGATTCGGCTGTTTCCGCTGGAACCGAGCGCTCGCCGTCTCCGCCGACCGCCTCGCCGTCCGCTCGGTCGTCGACCCGGGCCCGCGGGTTCTCATCGCGCATCCCCCCACTCTGGCCAGCGGCCCCGGCACAACCGCCCGCCCGCGCCGTACCCCGCCGAGCCGCCCGCCGCGATTCACCCCGGCGGCGTAACCCGGTCCGGGCCGTCGCTCACCGGCCCGGCGAAAAGCCGGAAGCCCGATCGCGCACGACGCACGACCGGGCCCCGAACCAGAACCCTTACAGGCTCTCCATGATCTCCCGCATCAGCTGGGCGGTGGCCGACGGCGTCTTGCCGACCTTCACGCCCACCGCCTCCAGCGCCTCCTGCTTCGCCTGGGCGGTGCCCGACGAACCGGAGACGATGGCGCCGGCGTGGCCCATGGTCTTGCCCTCGGGCGCGGTGAAGCCCGCCACGTAGCCGACGACCGGCTTGGTGATGTGCTCCTTGATGTAGGCCGCGGCCCGCTCCTCGGCGTCGCCGCCGATCTCGCCGATCATCACGATCGCGGCGGTCTCCGGGTCGTCCTGGAACGCCTGGAGGCAGTCGATGTGCGTGGTGCCGATGACCGGGTCGCCGCCGATGCCGACGGCGGTGGAGAAGCCGAAGTCGCGCAGCTCGTACATCATCTGGTAGGTCAGGGTGCCGGACTTGGACACCAGGCCGATCTTGCCGGCCTTGGTGATGTTCGCCGGGATGATGCCGGCGTTGGAGGATCCGGGGCTGATCAGGCCGGGGCAGTTCGGGCCGATGATCCGGGTCTGGTTGCCCTTCGCGCTGTTGTAGGCCCACACCTCGGCGGTGTCGTGCACCGGCACGCCCTCGGTGATGATCACGCACAGCCCGATGCCGGCGTCGATCGCCTCCAGCGCCGCGCCCTTGGTGAACGCCGGCGGGACGAAGACCACGGACACGTCCGCGCCGGTCTTCTCCATCGCGTCGGCCACGGTGCCGAAGACCGGTACCTCGGTGCCGTCGACCTCGACCGACGTCCCGGCCTTCTTCGGGTTCACACCGCCGACGATCTTGGTACCCGAGGCCAGCATGCGCTTGGTGTGCTTCATGCCCTCGGAGCCGGTCATGCCCTGGACGATGACCTTGGAGTTCTCGGTCAGGAAGATTGCCATTCGAGTCTCAGTCCCTTTTCAGTGGGCGTTCGCCAGCTCGGCCGCGCGGTCCGCGGCGCCGTCCATCGTGTCGACCTGCTCCACGCCCGGCAGCTTCGCGTCCACCAGGATCTGGCGGCCCAGCTCGGCGTTGTTGCCGTCCAGGCGCACGACCAGCGGCTTGCTTCCGGCCTCGGCGCCCAGCAGCTTGAACGCCTCGACGATGCCGTTGGCGACCGCGTCGCAGGCGGTGATGCCGCCGAAGACGTTGACGAACACCGACTTCACGGCCGGGTCGTTCAGGATGATGTCCAGGCCGTTGGCCATCACCTCGGCGGAGGCACCGCCGCCGATGTCCAGGAAGTTGGCCGGCTTGACGCCGCCGTGCTTCTCGCCGGCGTAGGCGACCACGTCGAGGGTGGACATGACCAGGCCGGCGCCGTTGCCGATGATGCCGACCTCGCCGTCGAGCTTGACGTAGTTCAGGTGCTTGGCCTTGGCCTTGGCCTCCAGCGGGTCCGCGGCGGCCTTGTCCTCCAGCTCGGCGTGGTCCGGGTGGCGGAAGGACGCGTTCTCGTCCAGCGAGACCTTGCCGTCCAGCGCCACGATCTTCCCGGCCTTGGTCTTCACCAGCGGGTTGACCTCGACCAGGGTGGCGTCCTCCTTGATGAAGACGTCCCAGAGCTTGATCAGGGTCTCGGCGATCTGGTCGGCCAGCTCGGCGGGGAACGCGGCGGCGGCCACGATCTCGTCGGCCTTCGTCCGGGACAGGCCCTCGGCGAACGCGGCGGCGTCGACCGGGATCTTCGCCAGCGCCTCGGGCTTGGTGGCCGCGACCTCCTCGATCTCCATGCCGCCCTCGACGCTGGCCATCGCCAGGAAGGTGCGGTTCGAGCGGTCCAGCAGGAACGAGACGTAGTACTCGGCCTCGATCTCGGCGGTCTGGGCCAGCATCACCTTGTGGACCGTGTGGCCCTTGATGTCCATGCCCAGGATCGCGGTGGCCTTCTCCCTGGCGTCGGCCGGGCCGTCGGCCAGCTTCACACCGCCGGCCTTGCCGCGACCACCGGTCTTCACCTGGGCCTTGACGACCACCCGGCCGCCCAGCTTCTCGGCAGCGGCCTCGGCCTGCTCCGGGGTCTCGGCCACTTCGCCGCCCAGCACCGGCACACCGTGCTTGGCGAAGATGTCCCTCGCCTGGTACTCGAAAAGATCCACGCGCGTCCATCCCTCATCAAAGGAAGATTCCGGTACGGCTACCGCTTCGGTGATGCGCGGATGCCGTCCACCTCATCGCAGGGTAGTCCGGTGTGTCACCAGATCACGAACCGGGAGGCGAACACGGGGTGTGTGAAATCGGGCACACAACCCGTCGGTTCGCTACCCGTTCCTGTCGCGTTCCCGTGCTCGCAGCGCCCGCGCCGCATCGTCCCGCGCCTCCAGCACCAGCCGCCGCAACGCCGGCGCCTTCGCCGCGTCGGCGGCCAGCCAGGCGTCGGTGCGGGCCAGCAGGTCCGGCGACGTCAGCGGCCACGGATAGCCGGCGCTCACGATCCGCTCGGCGTTCTGGATGCTGCGCTCGGACCAGATCGCCGCCAGCACCTGGAAGTAGGGCTCCACATAGGGCTCGGCGAGCTTGTCCTGGCCGAGCTGGTAGAACTCGGCCAGCACCGCCCCGATCAGGTCGTTGGGCTGGTCGGGAGTGGCGACCACCAGCTGCCACGCCTCGGCCTTGGCCGCGGCCAGCGGCCGCGCGGCGCGCGCGGCGGCCCGGTGCCGGCGGCCGTCGGCGGTGTCGTCGGCGGCGGCTTCGCGGTCGGCGGCCGCGCCGTCGTCGTCGAACCCGGCCGCGGCCAGCGTCTTGATGATCGCCCAGCGCAGGTCCTGGTCCACGGTCAGGCCGGGATGGCCGAGGTCGCCGGACAACAGGGCCTTGAGCCGGTCGAAGTCCGAGCCCTGACTCGCGTTGCGGACCGCGCCGTAGGCGAACGCCACCTGGTGGTCGCTCCCGGACGGCGCCGAGGCCAGCAGCTCCCACAGCCGCGCGGAGACCTTCGCGTCGGCCGCCGGACGGTTGGCCGGGTCCAGATATTCGGCCCGCACCAGCCGGGCCTGGCGCAGCAGGTTCTGCGTGACGCTGATATCGGTCTCGGCCTCGATGTTGCGCAACACGATGTCGATGAAGCGGCGGCCGGGGATCACCGCGTCCCGCGTCATGTGCCACACGCCGGACCAGGCCAGCGCCCGGGCCATGCGGTCCGGCAGGTCCGCGATGCCGCCGTGCTCGAAGGCGTCCAGCTCCTCGGCGGTGAAGCGGACCTTGGCGTAGGTCAGGTCCTGGTCGTTGAGCAGGACCAGCTGGGGACGCGGCTTGCCGACGAGCTGCGGCAGCTCGGTGCGCTCGCCGTCGACGTCCAGCTCGATCCGCTCCACCAGCTCCACCGCGCCGGTGGCTGGATTCGGGGCGTAGCAGCCCACGGCGATGCGGTGCGGCCGCAGCGTGGGGTACTCGGGGACGGCGCTCTGGCGGATGTGCGCAGCCGTGACGACGCCGCTGGTGCCGGTGCCGATCTCGGCCGTCAGGGTGTTGACGCCCGCGGTCTCCAGCCACGCCTTCGACCAGGCTTTCATGTCCCGGCCGGAGGTTTCGGCCAGCACTTCCAGCAGGTCGCCCAGGGTCGTGTTGCCGAAGGCGTGCCGCTTGAAATACCGGCGGGCGCCTTCCAGGAACGCCTCCTCGCCGACGTAGGCG
Organism: Catenulisporales bacterium; assembly: GCA_019510485.1. Classification (GTDB taxonomy): domain Bacteria; phylum Actinomycetota; class Actinomycetes; order Streptomycetales; family Catenulisporaceae; genus Catenulispora. The sequence continues at coordinate 13,910 of JAEKKI010000022.1, read as the reverse complement.
GCCAGCTGCTTCAGGACCGAGGCGCCCTTGGCGTAGGTGATGCCGTCGAAGTTGAGGCGGGCGTCCTCCAGGTCGCGGATGTCGGCGACGATCGGGTGCGTGGTCGGCAGCTGGTCCTGGCGGTAGGCCCAGGCCTTGCGGCCGTTGGCGAAGGAGACCCAGGCCTGGTTCCAGCCGGTGGCGCGGGTCAGGGCGTGGACGCCCATGAAGTCGGCGAAGGACTCCTTGAGCCACAGGTCGTCCCACCACTTCATGGTCACCAGGTCGCCGAACCACATGTGCGCCATCTCGTGCATGATCGTGCTGGCCCGGCCTTGGTAGGAGGCGTCGGTGGTCTTGGAACGGAAGATCATCTTCTCGTCGAAGGTGACCAGTCCCGGGTTCTCCATGGCGCCGAGGTTGTATTCGGGGACGAAGGCGGAGTCGTACTTCCCGAAGGGGTAGGGGTAGTCGAAGATCTGGTGGTAGAAGTCCAGGCCCGCCTTGGTGACGTCGAGGATCGCCTCGGCATCGAAGTACGCGGCGAGCGACTTGCGGACCATGGCGCTGACCGGGATGAGGAGCTCCGAGCCGTCCTCGAGGCGGACGGTGTGCCCGTCCTCGACGACGTGATAGTCGCCGGCGACGATCGCGGTGATGTAGGTGGAGATCGGCTCGGTGGCGTTGAAGCGCCAAACAGTGGCGCCGCCGGGGTCCTGGGTGAGTTCTTCGACGCTCTCGTTGGACCACACACGCCAGGTGGCCGGGGCGGTCACGGTGAACTGGAACACGGCCTTCAGGTCCGGCTGCTCGAAGTTGGCGAACAGGCGGCGGGAGTCGGCGGGCTCGAACTGGGTGTAGAGGTAGACCTCGCCGTCGACCGGATCGACGAAGCGGTGCAGGCCCTCGCCGGTGCGGCTGTAGGCGGCGTCGGCGTCGATGGTGACGACGTTCTCGGCCCGCAAGCCGCGCAGGTGGACGCGGGCGCCGTCGAAGACCTCGGCGGGGTCGAGGGCGACGCCGTTGAGCGTGACGCCGCGGACGCTCGGCGCCAGCAGGTCGACGAAAGTGGTGGCGCCGGGTTCGGAGCAGGCGAAGGAGATCGTGCTCTGGGAGCCGAAGGTCGTGTCGCCGCGCGTCAGGTCCAACGCGACGGCGTAGTGCCGGGCCGTCACCAGCCGGGCCCGCTCCTGCGCCTCATCACGGGTCAGGTTGCCGCCAGTCATCGGTGTACTCCTGTCGCACGGTAAGGGCCGTCCACGCCGACGGCCACCTTCGACGATCCTATGAGTGCGAGGAGGCCCACGGTGGCGGCGAGGAGCGCGGCGATGGCTGCGTCGCGGTAGATGAGGAGGCCGTCGGTGCCTGCGCGCCAGGTGGCGGGGAAGTCGACGCCGGTGCGGTTCGCGAGCCAGGCCATGGCCACGGCCCGGCCCGCTATGTAGGCGGCGAACCCGACCGCGAAGCAGAGGACGGGCTGCCGCTTCATACCGCCGACCCGCGCGACGCCGCCCGCCAGCAGGAGGAGAACGGCCAGGTCGAGGAGGATGCCGAACGAAGGGTCGTGAAGTGAGGCGGCGGTTCCGTCCGGAAGGATCTCGACCCCGGCGAGAGCGGCGGCGGAGTAGCCGGCCAGTGTCAGAAGGCTGCGACGGACGCCGAGCAGGAAGCCGAGCGCGAGGGCGGTCGCGGCGAAGGCGATGGTGAGCGCGGTGTTCGGATCGGGGAGGCTGAAGACGGCGAGGAGCGCCGCGGCGGCGATGCCCGCGAGGAGGTCGCGGATGAAGCCGCCCGGGAGTCGGTCGACGGCGACGGCCTGATGCCACCAAGGGCGCGGCGGTCGAGACGGCCGCCACTCGCGCGCGACAAGCGGATCGCCGAACCGGATCGGCGCGCTCGGTGGCGTCGCGGAGGTGGCGGGGAGCCAGTAGGTCGGTGGTTCCGCGGCAGGCGCGGGCACCGGGTTGGGGCCGCCGGCGCCAACGGCGGCTCGCGAGCCGGCAGCGCCATATCTGCGCGCGCCGCCGATCGCCTGCGCATCGATGATCTCTGCGCTCGGACCTGCGGAAGCGTGCCCAGCGCCGATCCCTCGTCCGTCAGCCGCTTGCGCAGCGCCGACATCCGCGCTCGGCACTTGCCAGAGTGCCCGCCGATCGCTGACCTCCGCGCCGGGTACCTGTCCAGCGATGCCGCGCGCACCACCGACCTCTGGTCTGGGCCCTCGCCCCACCTCGATCAGCGTGTCGAGTTCATCGGCTCGCACCGACCACCGGCTCACCAACTCGCGCGGCGTCGGGCGATCGCGCGGTGTTTTCGCCAAGCAGCGCTGCACTTGCCGGCGCAGTGCCGGCGGCACACCGGCGAGGCGCGGTTCGCCGAACTTCGTCATGTACATCCGCACTTCAGCCTGGCCGTCGCCGAAAGCGCCACTGCCCTGGCCCGCGAAGGCCAGGACCGCGCCGAGCGCGAAGACGTCGGACGCGGTGGTGGCGCGTTCGCCCACGATCTGTTCCGGGCTCATGTAGCCGGGCGAGCCGAGGATCGACCCGGCGCGGGTCAGGACGCTGTCGTTCTCCCCGCGGGCGATACCGAAGTCGATCACTTTGGGGCCGTCAGCGGCCAGCAGGATGTTGTCCGGTTTCAGGTCGCGGTGCACTACTCCCGCGGTTTCGAAAGCTGCGACCGCCTCGGCCAGGCCCGCGGCCAAAGCACGCAGAGCGGGCTCGGCGAGCGGGCCGTCGCGGCGCACCACGTGGCCGAGCGTGGGCCCGTCAATGTACTGCGCCGCGTACCAAGGCCGCGGGGCGTGTGGATCGGCGTCGACGATGGCCGCCGTGAAGCGTGCGTGCACCGTCGCGGCGGCGCGAACCTCCCGGGCGAAGCGACGGCGATAGTCGGAATCGGCGGCGATCTCCTCGTGGATCAGCTTCACCGCGACCAGACGTCCGTCCGGACCGCGCCCCAGACACACCAGGCCCATCCCGCCGGCACCGAGCCGCCCCAGGAACTCGTAGCGACCCACGCCACGCGGGTCGCCGGAGCGCAGCGGCTCCACGTTCACCCCGACCACCCCCTCCCCTCAAGAGTGCCCGCGCCGACACCCGAGCGGTATCCGTGGCCCCACTAATCTTCGAGGAACCGCTGTAGATCCTGCCGCTGGATCGCGGCCGCCATCAGATCCCCGAACTTGTCCGGCGTGCACGCGAAGGCCGGCACACCCAGCGCGGCCAGCGCCGCCGCGTTCTCCCGGTCGTAGGAAGGCGCACCCTCGTCGGACAGCGCCAGCAGCACGATCACCTGCGTCCCGGCCGCCGTCATCTCCGCGACCCGGCGCAACATCTCGCGCCGCACGCCGCCTTCGTAGAGGTCGGAGATCAGGATGAAGATGGACTCGGTCGGCCGGGTGATCAGCGACTGGCTGTAGGCGATGGCCCGGTTGATGTCGGTGCCGCCGCCGAGCTGGGTGCCGAACAGGACGTCGACCGGGTCCGACAGCTGCGGTGTGAGGTCCACGACCGCGGTGTCGAACACCACCAGCGAGGTCTTCAGCGACTTCAGCGAGGCCAGCACCGCGCCGAAGACCGAGGCGTAGACCACCGAGGCGTACATCGAGCCGGACTGGTCGATGGCCAGCACCACGTCCCGCTTCACCGCGCGTTCCTTGCGCGCGTAGCCGACCAGGCGCTCCGGCACGACCGTCTTGTACTCCGGCAGGTAGTTCTTCAGGTTCACCTGGATCGTGCGGCCCCAGTCGATGTCGCTGTGCCGGGGCCGGCCGGTGCGCGTGGTCTTGTCCAGCGCGCCGCTGACGGTGGCGCGCAGCTTGGCGCCGAGCCGCCGTTCCAGGTCCTCGACCAGCTTGCGCACCACCTGCCGGGCGGTCTCCTTGGTCTCGGCCGGCATCAGATGGTTCAGCGACAGCAGGGTGCCGACCAGGTGCACGTCCGGCTCGACCGACTCCATCATCTCCGGCTCCAGCAGCAGCTGGCGCAGGTTCAGGCGGTCGATGGCGTCGCGCTGCATGACCTGCACGACGGTCTGCGGGAAGTAGCTCCGGATGTCGCCGAGCCAGCGCGCTACTTGTGGCGACGACGCCCCGAGGCCGGCGCTGCGCGGCCCCTGCCGCGCGCTCTTGCCGCGGCCGCGGCCGGTGACGCCGCCGCCGCCCGGCCCGGTGTCGTAGTCGCCCTTGTTGTAGAGGGCGGCCAGCGCCTTGTCCATCTCCAGGTCCCGGCCGGTCAGCTTGGTGCCCGTGCCGTCGTCGTCCCCGCCGAGGACCAGGCGCCAGCGGCGCAGGCGCTCTTCGTCGGGTCCCGGGGACACGGCCGGCGCGTCCAGTGCCTCAGCCATCTGATGCTCCCTCGTCGTTCAGCCCCAACAGCATCCGCACCACCGGCAGCGCCCGGTCGGCCCGCTCGGTGTCGAAACCAGGCGGCTCGACGGAGGCGGCGGACCGGGCCGTCGGCGCCGAGCCCAGCGCCCGCGCCAGCTCGCCGATCTTGCGGCGCTCGGGGCCCTGGAAGTTCGAGAAAGTGCGGCGCAGCAACGGCAGCACGTCGGTGAACGAATCGGCCGGGATGCCGGCGATCCAGCGGTCCAGCAGCCCCAGCAGCACCGGGTCGTGGATCAGCAGCATCGCGCCGCCGGACAGCACGCCGTCCAGCCACGCCGCCGCCTCGGTCGGCGCCACGCCCGGCGTCAGCGCCAGGCCCATGCGCCGGTTCAGCTCCTCGCCGTCGATCCGGTCGGCGTCATACAGCAGCCGCACGGCGCGGCCGGCCAGCAGCCCGGTCATGCCCTCGCGGTCGGCGACCAGCTGCATCGCCTTGTACCACTGCGCGCTGGCCTCGGCGTCGTCCAGCAGGCCGACCGCCTGATGCGTGTTGTCCATCCGGGCGCGCATCTGCCGCGCGCCGTCCTCGTCCAGACCGGTGCAGGCGTGCGGGAAGCCGAGCGCGATGCGCACCACGAGCGTGTCGGCGACTTTGCGCAGGGCCGTGGTGTCGGTGCCGCGGACGTCGCCGTAGCGCAGGGTGCGGGCCAGCGCCGGCAGCGCGTCGGCCAGGTGCGCGACGTCGGTGTCCACGGCGGCCCGGTCGGCCAGCAGGCCCATGATCGGGTCCAGCGCGTCCGGCAGGTCGGCGAGCAGGCAGACCTCGACGACGTCCGTGATCCCGGCCAGCTGCTCGGCGTCGGCCGCGCGGTCGGCGGCCTTCGCCGACGCCGCCGAGACGACCGTGGTGCCCCAGATCGCGGCCTCGACCAGCTTCACCGCGAACTCCGGCTGCCAGTCCAGGACCCAGGTCTCGCGGAAGGTGCCGGTGCTGCGCGAGCGGCCGAGCTCGCCCCAGGCGACGCCGAGGATGTTCAGCCGGTGCAGCAGCCGCGACTTGTCGGCGTCGTTGGGCTTGCGCAGGTCCAGGTCGGCCTCGGTCTGGCCGGGCCTGGGCGGGAAGCGCAGCCGCTTCTGTTCCCTGGCCAGGTCCGCGGCCAGCGGAACCACCGGCACGTCCGGCGGCACCTCGCCGAGGTCCTCGCCGATCACGAGCTTGTCCCGGACCAGCGCCATCTGCGTGTCGTAACCGCCGCAGAGCACCGATTGCACGGCTTCGGTGACCTCGGTGAGCCCGGCCAGGGTGCGGCCGCGCAGCGTGGCCAGCGTGTCGGCCAGGCGCGTGGCCTCGATCAGGTGCGCCGAGGAGACCGGCAGGTCCTCGGCCCGGAACAGCTCGGCGACGCGGGCGAGCCAGCGCTCGACGACCCGGTCGGGGGCCGTGAACAGGTGGTGGTACCAGCCCGGCGACTCGATGCCGGCGCCGTAGCCGGAGCGGAAGGCCAGGCGGCCGTGGGTCCACGGGACCCAGGTGGCGGTGGTCTTCACCTTCTTCGGCAGCTCCTTGAGGAGCTTGGCGTCGGGGGCGGCGGGGCCCGGGTCGGCCAGCGCCGGGACGTGGAAGGCGCCGCAGACGACGGCGATGCGCTGGTGTCCGGCCTTCACCGCCTCGCGGATGCACTGGCGCATGTACGCCTCGCGCTCCTCGTCCTCCGGCGGCGCGTGGTCGCGGACGGCGGACATGGCGTCGGCGATGGCGCCGAAGGAGTCCAGGGCGGAGAAGGTGCCGTCGGCGCGCTGCTCGACGACGTCTTCCCACCAGCGTTCGGGGTCGTCGTAGCCGGCGGCCGAAGCGAGGGCCGCGATGGGATCGGTCCGGTGGATATGGTCGAGGACATGGGAGACGCCATCGGATGGGGCATCGTCGTCTTCGCGCCGATCCTGTTCGGCGGCTTCCTCGCCATGCTGCTGCTCATGGTCTTCCAGAGCTTCGCCAAAGCGGTGCGACGCCGGAAGGTCGATGAACCGCACCGGCACCCCGGCCCCGACGCCGAATCGCATAGCGATCCATTCCGGGGAGAACTCGGCGAAGGGCCAGAACCCGGCGCGTGACGGATCGGCATCCGAATAGACCAGCAACGCGACCGGCGGACGCATCGCGGGATGCGCGGCCATCGGGATCAGCTCGTCAGCCTCCGGCGGCCCCTCGATCAGAATCGTGTCCGGCTGCAATTCGGCGAGCGCCGCCGCGACCGCACGCGCCGAGCCGGGCCCGTGGTGGCGGATCCCCAGCAGGGTGACACCCATCAGGCGCTGACCTCACGGCAGCTGCGGTAGAAGTCGCCCCAGCCCTCGCGCCCGCGCGCGACCGTCTCCAGGTACTCCTGCCAGACCAGCTTGTCGGTCGAGGCGTCCTTCACGACCGCGCCGAGGATGCCGGCGGCGATGTCGGCCGGGCGCAGCGTGCCGTCGCCGAAGTGCGCGGCCAGGGCGATCCCGCCGGCCACCACCGAGATCGCCTCGGCCGGGGACAGCGTGCCCGAGGGCGTCTTCAGCTTGGTCCTGCCGTCGGTGGTCAGACCGCTGCGCAGCTCGCGGAACACGGTGACCACCCGGCGGATCTCCTCGTGCGCGGCCGGGACCTCGGGCAGCTCCAGCGCCTTGCCCAGGGACTTCACGCGCTGGGAGACGATCTCGATCTCCTCCTCGGCGGTGCCCGGCAGCGGCAGCACGACGGTGTTGAACCGGCGGCGCAGCGCCGAGGACAGCTCGTTGACGCCCTTGTCCCGGTCGTTGGCGGTGGCGATGACGCTGAAGCCCTTCTCGGCCTGGGTCTCCTCGCCCAGCTCCGGGATCGGCAGCGTCTTCTCCGACAGGATCGTGATCAGCGTGTCCTGCACGTCAGCCGGGATCCGGGTGAGCTCCTCGATCCGGGCGATCGCACCGGTGGCCATGGCGCGCATCAGCGGGCTGGGGACCAGTGCGTCCCGCGAGGGGCCGTGGGCCAGCAGCTGGGCGTAGTTCCAGCCGTAGCGCATCGCCTCCTCGGGCGTGCCGGCGGTGCCCTGCACCAGCAGCGTGGAGTCGCCGGAGATGGCGGCCGCCAGATGCTCGGAGACCCAGGTCTTGGCCGTGCCCGGCACGCCGACCAGCAGCAGCGCGCGGTCGGTGGCCAAGGTGGCGATGGCGATCTCGACGATGCGGCGCGGACCGATGTACTTCGCCGTGATCTCGACACCGTCGGCCAGCGTTCCGCCGAGCAGGTAGGTCGAGACCGCCCACGGCGACAGCTTCCAGCGCGGCGGCTTCGGGCGGCCGGCGTCCGCGTCGGCCTTGCGCAGGGCTTCGAGTTCATGGGCGAAGGCCTGCTCGGCGTGGAGGCGCAGGACCGTGGTTTCAGACATGGGTGGCAACTTTCGGATTTCGGCAAGGCGGTACCCACCTCAGGGTCCACCTTGGGGGAAGTGGTTGAACAGCCGTGGTGCTCGGGGAATCAGACAGTGTCCACAACGGGTGCGTCCATATCAGACGACGTCCAGTTCGGCGAGCATCAGGGCCCGGTCGCGCAGCATCGCCGCGAGGTCGTCCAGGTCCTCGGCCCACAGCGGATGGTCGGCGCGGATCTCGTCGGCCTTGGCCGCCACCGCGGCCGCGAACGAGGGCGGCATCCAGCGCCCGGCCAGGTTGTCCATGCCGAAGAAGCGTGCGACGTCGTTGCGCGTGGCGTTCGGCAGGTACTTCGGGATCGCCGCCAGCAGCGCCTCGCACGCCGGATCCGGCCAGGGCCGGCCCAGCCGGCTCAGGATGATCGGCGCGCTGTGGATCGAGTACTGCGAGCTGTGCTCGGCGACCACGCCCAGACACCAGCGCTCGGCGGCCTCGTCCGGTAACAGCTCCAGCATGTCGGTGGCGGCGTTGACGGCGCAGAACGCCTCGGCCCAGGCCGCGTCGCGCTGGCGCAGCGTCGCCGAGCGCCAGCCGCGGTGGCAGGAGGCTGCTTCCCAGCGGTTGGCGGCGGTGGCCCGCAGCAGTCGAGCCGGGGACAGCCCGAAGCGTTCCCAGGCCGGCAAGGGCGTGGCGGCTATGAGGTCTTCGAACCAGTACGAGGGCTGCATCTTCGCCAGCCGCCGCTCGTCCTCGGTCTGGACCCAGCCTTCACCGAGACCGTCGCGGGTCTGGTCTTCGGAGTGTCGCAGCGGCTGGTCCTTGAGCAGGACCTGCACCGCGTCGCCCTCGGCGACCACCTCGACCCACTCGTAGAGGCGCTCGGTCATGCGCTGGGCGAACCGCGAGCCGGGCATTGCGGCCAGCAGCCGGACCGCCTCGGTGCGGACCTGGCGGGACTTGTCGTCCAGGGCTGATTCCAGGAACGGCTCGTCCTCCAGGGACAGGCCCACCGCCAGCGCCTCGACGTAGGCGGCGCGGACCTCGGCCGCGTGGCCGGGTTGGGTCCAGGCCTGCTCGACCAGTTCGCGCGCCGACGCCGGATCCTTGCCGCGGAACCAGCTGAGGTAGCCGATGCGCTCGTGCGCCAGGTGCCGCGCGGGCCGGCCAGCGTCATCAGGTCGGCGCGGATCGCCTTGCTGCCGCGGGCGTAGTCGAACAGCGGCGGGAGCAGTTCGGCCGGGGCGCGGTAGCCGGTCTTCGCCGCCGCCTCCAGGTACTCCGGAAGGCTCTCCGCGCGCGAGGCCACCAGGGCGGTCAGCCGGGCCGAGGTCGCGGTCGGCATGAGCGGACGGGGATCGGGGGCGGCCATGGGCGCCCCGCCGTGCTCACTGTGCTCACTGCGCTCACTGTGCTCACCGTGCTCGCCCGGCTTGCCGACGAGCTCGGCGGAATACGCCGACCCGGCGCTGCCGGCCCGGCGCCAGGCGCTCATCAGCGCCGCCGAGCTGAGCAGTGCGCCGGCCGGGCCGTCACCGGGCGCCGCGAAGCGGCCGGCGGCCGGGGGCGTCCGGCGGTCGGTGCCGACCAGGGCCGTGGAGACCAGGTCCGGCCAGAGTTCGGACCCGGTCTGGTCGGGGGCTTCGTTCATGGTGCTCACCGCGCTTCCGAAGAGGAGGTCGTCCCCACAGCCTTCGCACTGATGTCCACAGATTCTGCACCACGGCTCTGACAACGTACGGGCCGGAAGCCAACACCCTGAAATTCCCTCATCACAGGGCCACCACGGTGTCCTCGGACCACACCGTGAGCGGCTCGAAGCCGGCGTCGGTGTAGTCGCCGAACACTGTCACGGGGTGCCCGCCGGAGACGGCCAGCAGGCGCCACAGCGCGGTCTCCTCGCATATCAGAGGCACGCGACCGCCCTCGGCGTCGGCGAGTTCGCCGCGGCGGTCGGGGACCGCGCCGGCGATGACCACCGGCCACCCCTCCTGCCACGGGTCGACGGCCAGGGCGGCGGCGAACTCGTCGGCGGCGGTGTGGAGCGTGCCGCCGCCGGGCGCGGCGATATCGCGGTCGAGATCGATTTCGCTCGACTCCATCTGGGCGCGCAGGGGCAGCGCTTCGGAGTGGAAGGCCATCTCCGCCCGGTAGACGGCGCCGACGGGGAGCGCGAGCGCCGGAGCCTGCTGCATGGCTCCGAAGGCCAGCAGCATGGCGATGCGGCCGCTCTCGGCGCCCCGCAGCCAGACGCGGCGCTCGGTCAGCTTGTCGGCGGCCCGGTCGCGGGTGCCCAGCACGTGCCAGCGGTCGGACACGCGCTCGCCGTCGCGGCGCACGGCGTCGGTGTCGACGCTGATGCCGACGCGGCGCCGGACGGTGTCCTGCATCGCCGGCGGCAGGTCGGTCAGCCGGGACCAGGCCTGGCAGAGCAGGTGCAGGCGGGCGAACTCGGCGAGGACGGCGTCCGGCCAGCGGTCGCGGGAGGAGGAGCGGGCGGCGGTCAGGGCGCGGACCCGGTTGGCCACGCCCGGCGCCTGGGCGTCCACGAGGCGCTTGGCGACAGGGTCGACAGCGCTGTACGACAGCGTCGCGGAATCGCTGATCCCGGCCGCGATCTGGTCGGTGAGCCAGCGGTCGAGGTCGGCCAGGCCGTTGCCGATGCGCTCGGCGCGCTGCGCGGCGCGCTTGGCGGCGCCCTCGGGGTCGGCGGCGACCTTCTCGGCCTTGGCGGCGCTGCGGGCCGCGGACTTCTCGGCGCGGTCCCGGCGGTCGGCCGACCAGGCTTCGACGCGGTCGGGCAGGGTCTCGGTCTCGGCGACCGTGCCGGCGGACCAGAGCAGGAGCAGGCCGAGCGCGTGTTTGCAGGGGAACTTCCGGCTGGGACAGGTGCACTGGTAGGCGGTGTCCGAATCGGCCACCGAGACCGTGACCTGGTACGGCTTGCTGCCGCTGCCTTTGCAGTCACCCCACAGCAGGCGGCCGGAGTGCTGATAACCGGTTCCGGACCAGGGGCCGGGTATGCCGAGCTTCGCGCCGGCTTTCTGGGAGGGCGCGTCCGGGGCGAGGGAGTTCACCTGGGCGGCGGTCCAACGTTCTGCCATGGACCGAACACTATTTCAGGGCACCGACACTGGTGCCCTGAATCTTGAACCTCGGTGCGCGTCTTGGGCCCCGCGCAGGTCAGGCGTGCGCCAAGTTCGCGTTGACCCAGTCGATGATCTCCTGGGTCGGCGTGCCCGGCGTGAAGATCTCCACGACGCCCATCTCCTTCAGCGCCGGGAAGTCCGCCTCGGGGATGATGCCGCCGGCGAAGACCTTGATGTCGGAGGCGTCCTTCTCCTTGAGGATCTCGATCACCTTCGCGCACTGGGTCATGTGCGAACCGGAGAGGATCGACAGCCCGATCGCGTCGGCGTCCTCCTGGATCGCGGTGGCCACGATCTGCTCCGGCATCTGGTGCAGGCCGGTGTAGACGACCTCCGGCATCTGGTGCAGGCCGGTGTAGACGACCTCGACGCCGGCGTCGCGCAGGGCGCGGGCGACGACCTTGGCGCCGCGGTCGTGCCCGTCCAGGCCGGGCTTCGCGATCACGACGCGGACCGGTGCTGACTGGGTCATGGGACTGCCTCCACTGGCTGACACTGGGCGATCGGCGTTGATCTCCGCTGGGGGCCGCCGCGGACCGCTGACGGCTGTCGGACGGCTGCGAAAAACCGTTCACACAGTATCCGACCAGGTTCTAGGGCCTCTCTAGTCTCGCGCTGTGACGGTCCACACAGCGAGCTGTGAGGATCATCGGATTTCCTGCGAGAACGTCGGTAAACCAGTTGCAAAGCGGGCGCAAAGTCCACCGAACCGTTGTCCGTCCAGGCTCCGAGGCGATAAAGTCGCGACTCGATAACGCCGCTGTCCCCGCGTGCGTTTCGTGCTTGTGTTCCGCTGTCCCGCGTTCCCTGGAGGTATTGGCCGTCATGGGAAGACATGGTTCGTCCCATTGGGATGTCGACTGGGAGGCGGCCATAACGCCCGGCGGGGAGGGCGACAGTCTTTACGGTTCTTCGGACGGGTACGAGGCCGTCAACGGCTGGTCCGGGGTTTATGAGGTACCGGCGCAGAGCGGGTTCCACGAGCAGCCGGCGGCGTACAGCGAGCCGGTGCAGCAGGCTCCGCAGCCGATCATGGACCAGACCTATTACGAATCGGTCTACGCACAGTACGTAGCGCCTACGCCCCAATACGCGCAGCCGGAGTATGCGCCGCCGCAATACGCGCCGTCGGCATACGCGCAGCCCGCGTACGAACAGCCCGCGTACGCGCAGCCCGCATATGAGCAGCCGCAGTACGCGCAGCCGGAGCCCCAGCCCCAGTACGAAGAGCAGTTCTACGCGCAGCCGCAGTACGAGGCCCAGCCGCAGTACAACTTTCACGACCCGTCGTTCGACACCGGCGAATTCGAGGCCATCTACCAGGGTCCCGGTTCGACCGAAGCTTCCTACGACCTCCTTCCCGACGAGGGCTACACCTCCTACGAGACCTACGGGCTCGACGGCGATGACGAGGACGAATACGCCGACGGATACGTCAACGGATACGCCGACGATGAGCATCTGTCCGTTGACGAGGATCTGTCCGTCGACGAGGACGATGAGCCCGACGACCTGCCGCTGAGGTCGCGCAGCCGGTCCGGGCCGTCGGAGCCGGGCCCGGGACGGCCGTTCGGGAGCAAGCCCGTTCGGGGCGTACAGATCTCGGGCCGGCGCACGCTGCACGCGATCACCTCGACACCGGCCGCGGTGGTCGGGGTCGCGGCGGTGGCGGTCGCGGCGGTCGGCGGCCTGCGGCTGCCGTCGAACCACACCGAGAACACCGCCGACGCCGCGAATCCGGTCACCCCGACCACGAACGCGCTCGAGCAGAACCTGCTGCAGATGCGGGCCGCGTCGGCGAACCTGGCGGACCGCGCCACGCGCTCGGAGCAGCGCAGCGAGTTGGCGCAACAGCAGGCGCTGGAGAAACAGCGGCTGGCGGAGATGGCGCCGAAGTACTTCCTGCCGGTGCAGGACTACATACTGACCTCCGGATTCGGCGACGCGGGCGCGCGGTGGTCGAGCCTGCACACCGGGCAGGACTTCGCCGTGCCGACCGGGACGAGGGTGGTCGCGGTCACCGACGGCACCGTGATCGAGTCCGGATGGGCCGGGGCCTTCGGGAAGCGGATAGTCATTCAGCACCCGGACGGTTCGGAGACCTGGTACTGCCACCTGAGCGTGATAAGGGTGGCCAGCGGCAAGGTGTCGGCCGGGCAGATCATCGCGTTGTCCGGGGACACCGGGAACTCGACCGGACCGCACCTGCACTTCGAATACCACCCGCCGGGCGTGGCGGACCCGATGAACGGGGTCCCGGGGGCCAGCACCGCCGTGAACCCGGTGCCTTTCTTGCGCAATCACGGGCTGCTGCCCTGACCTCGGCCGTTCGGTAGCGGTGTCCGAATCGTGGTCCTGGTACGGGCGGATGCCATCGGGTGCACGCATGCGCTCCCGGCCCAGATCAGGCGCTGATGCCGCCGTCGTGGGACGACCGGCTCCCCGGGTGAGCAAGCAGCCCCGCCAACGGGCTGTCGCCGAGCGTGGCGAGGATGAAGCGTTGGCGCGGCGGGTCGGACGCGAGCGGCCGCCATGCCATCCCCGCGTCTGCTGTGCTGCCGCTCCGGGCTCGGAGGGTGACCAGGTTCTGGCTGTTGCGCAGGTGGTGGCGGTACAGGGCTTGACTGTGCGCGTCGACGACATGCAGGCGTGGCGACCAGCCGTGGCTGGCGAGATGGGCCAGGACGTATGCGGCGAAGCGCGGGTTGCGCCTGGCGGGGAACCACAGGAGTTCCTGGCCTGCGAGGTCGGCCCAGGTCAGGACCGTGTGGTCGGCCAGCGGGTGGTCGGAGCGGAGCAGCACGCCCAGCGGCTCGTCGGCCAGGGTCAGAGTGGCCAGGCCTTCGGCCGCGTGGAAGACCCGCATCACCCCGAAGGCCAGGGTGCCGGTCCGCAGCAGGTCGAGTTGCTCCTGGGAGTCGGCCCCGGCGAACTCGACGTCCAGGGATTCGTCGTCGCCGAAGATTCGCTCGACCCGCGCCAGCAGGTGCTCCGGAACGGTGCCGCAGACTCCGACCCGCACCGGACGGCGCGCGTCGCGCGCCTGCACGAGCGACGACTCGATC
>JAEKKI010000270.1 GCA_019510485.1 Catenulisporales bacterium | reverse complement strand
GCGGCGCGCGGAGGCGGTACCCGAGGCGGAATATGATCATTCCGCGCGTGGTTGACCCGCTCTAAGGAGGCCATCCCACGGTGAGTGCTTATGAGGCGGCGAACGCCGGGTATCGGGACGGGGATCTCGTCGGCGGTTCCGGTGGTAGCGCTTGGTTCACCACGCGACCGGTGGTGGCGAGTTCGACCCCTGCTCCGGCTGCGTACTCCGAAGGAGATACCGAAGCCCTCCGCCTGATCGTCATCACCGCCGGCCTGGGCCAGCCCTCGACGGCACGCATCCTGGCCGACCGCCTCGCCGATTCGACGCACAAGCGTCTGGCCGAGCGTGGGCGCGCGGTCGTTGTCGAAACGCTTGAACTGCGCGATCTCGCGCTGGACATCGCCGGCGCGATGGTCGCCGGCTTTCCCGGGGCGAAGCTGCGGAGCGCCTTGGACGCCGTGGAGGCAGCCGACGGCCTGATCGCCGTGAGCCCGATCTACACCGCCGGCTACAGCGGGCTGTTCAAGTCCTTCTTCGACGTCTTGGACAAGGATGCGCTGACCGGCAAGCCCACGCTCATAGCGGCGACCGGCGGCACCGCACGCCACTCGCTGGCGCTGGACCACGCCCTGCGCCCGATGTTCGCCTACCTGCGCGCCTTCGTCGTGCCGACCGGGGTGTTCGCGGCCTCGGAGGACTGGGCGCCGGACGGCGGCGAGGCTCTGAACGAGCGGGTCGAACGGGCCGGCGGCGAACTCGCGGACCTGATGGCCGGCGCCCCGGACGGTCGCCCCGAGGTCAGGGCTTTGATGCCGACAGGTCAGCACCGCGGCTAGATCCGCGCCTTGCCCGTCACCTCCGGCCATGTGAAAGCCGCCGACCCCCACGCCAGCCCGGCCCCGATCGCCGTCACCAGCACCCGATCGCCGGCGCCCAGCGAACCTCCATCGTGCCCGTCGGCCAACGCCAACGGCACCGAGGCAGCGACCGTGTTCCCGACATGCTCGATATTCGTGACCACCCGCCCGGCCGCGATCCCGAGTCCCTCCGCGACCCCGCGGATGATCCGGATATTGGCCTGGTGCGGCACGAACCGGTCCACCGACGCCACGTCCCAGCCGGCCCGCGCCAGGACCCGGCGCGAAGAGCCCGTCATCTCCCGCACCGCGCGCTCGAACACCGCCGGGCCGTCCATCAGCAGGTAGGGACGCCGGTTCGGCACCGGCAGCCCGAGGCGGTCGCGCGTGCCGCCGCCGGGCACCTCGACCGCGCCCACCTGCGTGCCGTCGCTGCCGAGGTCGAAGGCACACAGCGCGCCCGGCTCGTCGGGAGAGCCGGCGCGCAGCACCAGGGCGCCGGCGCCGTCGCCGAAGATGGAGGCGGTGAGCCGGTCGTCCGGGTCGACCAGGGTGGTGAACACGTCCGCGCCGAGCACCAGCACCCGGTCGGCCATGTGGCCGCGGATCAGGGCATTGCCGGTGGCCAGGGCGTGGACGAAGCCGGCGCAGACCGCGTTGACGTCGAAGGCCGCGATCCCGGTGTGGCCGAGGCGGGCCGCCACCTCCGGGGCCGAGGCCGGGCACAGCCGGTCCGGGGTGGTGGTGGCCAGCACGACGGCGTCCAGCGCGCCGAATCCGGCCATCTCCAGCGCCCGCGCCCCGGCCTCGACGGCCAGGTCGACGGTCGAGGCGTCCGAGGCGACATGGCGGCTGGCGATGCCGAGGCGGTCGCGGATCCAGGCGTCGGAGGTGTCCAGCCGGGCGGCGAGTTCGGAGTTGGGGACGCAGCGCGCGGGCACAGCCCCGCCCACGCCCTGGACGACTGCCGCGCGAAACTTCACGCGCCCGATTCTCCGCCGGGCGAACAGGACTCGCATAGGACTTTCACTAGGAATTAGACCATAAGGGGCAACTTCGGCTTGTTTCCGCCAGGCCCGTCGTCCCAAAGTGCTGATCATGGACTCCCCCTGGATCTTCTCCGCGTTTCTGGCTCCGGACGGCCCGGACGCCCCGGACGACCCCGGCCACAGCTCCGAGCTGGTGCACGAGATGCGGCACCTGCGAGCTCGCATCCTGTTCGACGGCGGCCGGCGGCCGGCCTTCCGCGAGCACGACGATCAGCCCCAGGACCTGGGCGCGTGGCATTTCACCGCACGGCGCACCCGCGACGGCGCCCACGGACCGCCGCTGGGCTATGTCCGGCTCCTGACACCCGCGACCGCTGCGCGCTATCAGTCCCGGGAGTTCCTCGGCGACCGGCACTATGCCGAAGTCCTGCACGCGCACGGCCTGACCGACGAGACAGTCTTCGAACACAGCCGCCTGGTCGTGGAGCACCGGGCCCGCAAACTCGGACTCGGGCTGCACCTGAACGCCCTGGCCATCGCCGCCGCCCACGAACTCGGCGCGGCCGCGATGATCGGCACCTCCGGCACCGCCGACGGCCAGGACCGCTTCCACGCCCGCTTCGGCTTCCATCCGGTCGCGAGTACCCGGCGCTACGTCGAGAGGTACACCGAGGACGTCGTCGTCCTCCTTCATCGGACCGCCGACAGGGCCGGGGAGTACACCGCCCTCGTCGACGACTACCGGCTGCTGTTCCGCGAGCTGATGGCTGATGCGCAGGCGCATACGGAGGCTGAGAGCGCGGGGCGGGTCCGGGAGCGATCAGAACCCGCGTTCCCAGCTACGCGCCGCCCCGTTTTCAACCCGGCATCAAGCACGACCACCACCCCCCACCCCGGCCTCACCACCATCGGCCCGGCCGACCCGCACCGCTTCAAACCCGTCCTGTTCCACCCGACCCGCCCCGACGACCGCGCCGCCCTGTCCTCCCTCCTCAACACCGGAGCCGTCCGCGAAGTCGCCGACACCATCGAATCCCAGCTCGAAGAACTGATCCGGGCCCGCGAACCCGGCCGCGCCTTCGACCCCGAAGAGATGACCGCTGCCCGCCGGGACCAGTTAGAAGGCGCCGCCGCCTGGGACTACGGCGCCTGGGCCTGGTACCCCTGGTCCGGCCGCCTGGTCCACGTCCTCCCGCGCGAGGAGTTCCGCCTGGTCCGCACCGACCGCAACCGGGGCAAGATCGACCGCCCCGAACAGCGGCGGCTGCTGACCAAGCGTGTCGGCGTCATCGGCCTGTCGGTCGGCAACAGCGCCGCGATCACCCTGGCCCAGGAAGGCGTGGCGGGCGCCTTCAAACTCGCCGATTTCGACACCCTCAGCGTCTCCAACCTCAACCGCCTACGCGCCGGGGTGCATCAGATCGGCGTGAACAAAGCGGTGCTCGCGGCTCGGCAGATGTTCGAGATCGACCCGTATCTGGACATCGAGATCTTCCGCACCGGGCTGTCCGAGGAGAACATGAGGGAGTTCTTCCTCGGCGGGCACGGGCCCGTCGACCTGCTCGTCGAGGAGTGCGACACACCGTGGGTGAAGCTCGCCGCCCGGGAGGCCGCCCGCGATCTGGGCGTGCCGGTGGTGATGGACGCCAACGACCGCGGCCTGCTGGACGTCGAGCGCTTCGATCACGAGCCGCACCGGCCGCCGCTGCACGGCCTGCTCGGAGCGCTGAGCGCCGCCGACTGCCGGGACCTCAC
Organism: Catenulisporales bacterium; assembly: GCA_019510485.1. Taxonomy (GTDB): domain Bacteria; phylum Actinomycetota; class Actinomycetes; order Streptomycetales; family Catenulisporaceae; genus Catenulispora. Next base: position 2,613 of record JAEKKI010000270.1, on the reverse strand, counting down.
GTTCGAGGAGAAGGTCCGGTTGGTGGTGGCGATGGTCGACGCCTCCCGCATCTCCCCGGCCCTGGCCGCGAGCATCCCGGAGATCGGCCGCACCCTGAGCAGCTGGCCGCAGCTGGCCTCCGGCGTCGCGCTCGGCGGCGCGCTGGTGACCGAGGCCGCGCGGCGGATCCTGCTCGGCGGCCCGTGTCCGTCGGGGCGCTTCTACGTCGACCTGGAAGAGCTGATCGCCCCCGACCGGGATCAGACGCGCGACCAGACTCAGGACCAGACTCAGGACCAGGCTCAGGATCTGGCCGGGGTCTGGAGCTTGCCGAGCGCGCCGTAGAACCAGACGTTCTCCGCACCCTCGGCGTCCTCGGGCCGGTTCGGCCGCCAGGCCGGCAGGTTCACGATCCCGGGCGGCAGGATCTCGAAGCCTTCGAAGAACTCCGCGACCTCCTCGCGGGTGCGCGGCGTCGGGTTCTGCATCACCGACTGGTATTCGCTCTGCACGCTGCGGACCAGGTCGCCGGTGGCGCCGTCGACGGTGGCGTGGGTCAGCCCCAGGTAGCTGCCGGGGGCCAACTCGCGCCGGTAGTCGGCGAGCACGCCCTTGGGATCGTCGGCATCGGCCACGAAGTGCCAGGCGGCCAGCGCGGTCAGCCCGACCGGCTGGTCGAAGTCGATCAGGGTCTTGACGGTCGGGTCGCCCAGCACCCGGTCGGCGTCGATCATGTCGGCCGGCGCGGCGCCGGCCAGGCGGTCGCCCTTGAGGATGTAGTTGCTGTGGCTGACCGCCGCCGGGTCCCTGTCGATGTACACGACCCGGGCCTCCGGGTCCACCGCGCGCGCGAGCTCGTGCACGTAGCTCTGGGTCGGGATGCCGCTGCCGAGGTCGAGGAACTGCCGGACCCCGTCGTCCAGCATCACCTTCATCGCCCGGGCCAGCCAGTGGCGGTTCTCCTGCAGGATCATGCGGCCGTTGGGCTCGATGGCCAACAGCCGCCGTCCGAAGTCCCGGTCGGGGGCGAAGTTGTGCTTGCCGCCGAGCAGGAAGTCGTAGAGCCGGGCCACGCTGAAGACGTCGGTGTCGATGTTCGACGGCAGGTCGTCGAACACGGCGTCGGCATCCTGCTCGGGGCGGTCGGCGGGGGCGTCGGTCCGGTCGGTCATCGTCTGGTGCTCCTTGAGGGAATCAGAGAGGCGGCGTGCTACCGAGATCGGCCGCCCCGGGCTGGTTGCGATACCGGGCCATCCGGGCGTCCAGCGCCTGCACGATCGGGTCGCCCTCGTACGGCGTCAGCTGCTCGCGGGCCCGGCCCATCTCGATGCCCAGCCGCCGCGAGCCGGCCACCGTGGCCATCCGCGCCGCCTCGGACAGCGCCTGGCAGGCCGCCGGCACGTCGCCGAACTGCACCTGCGCCTGCGCCCGGCGCGCCAGTGTCATCGCGTTGTTGTGCAGGTACGCCGGGTTGAAGCGCTGCTGCGCCAGCGCCCCGGCGTCGGCGGCCTCGACCGGGTGGCCGAGCAGCAGGTGGCACTCGCTCTCCCGGGCCCAGTAGAACGCCGGGCCGTAGAAGCCCCAGCGCTCGGCGGCCGGCTCGGCCCAGTCGATGCGCTGCATCTGCTTGCGCTCGCGCTCCAGCGCCGCCAGGCTCCGGGCGCCCTGCCCGGCGGCGGCGTAGACCCGGGCGGTCATGTCGGCGGTGTAGGCGCGGGCGTGGCGGCTGGCACTGCGCTTGGCGGCCTCCTCGGCGGCCTGGGCGCGGTCGACGGCGGCCACGTGGTCGCCGGCGGTCATGCTCAGGTGCGCCTGCGCGGCCAGGATGTTCGCGGCCAGCTCGTAGTCGTCGGCCCGGTACGCCGCCTTGCGGGCGTCCTCGTAGTAGAAGTGGGCCAGCTCGTCCTGGCCCATGTTGAACATCATCCAGCCGATCAGGTGCGACAGGTCGCCGTAGACGACCCAGGCCCGGCCGGTGAGCCCCGCGGGGGCGTCCTTCACCACGGATTCCATCATGGCGCGCATCGCGAGCCCTGTCTGCACCGTCGCGGACGGGCCGAGGGCGGCATTCTGCTGGCGCAGGCCGCCGACGATCAGCCCGGTGTTCGCCACCATGCCCTCGTCCACCCGGCCGACCTGGTCCGGGAGCGCCTTGTCCGCCGCCAGCGGCGCGGCGGCGGCCACCGCGAACAGACTGCTGAGATTCAGCAGCGCCGAGCGCCGGGACAGGCTGTTGCCGCCGTCCGGGACGTTGATCAGGGAACTGATCCCGGGAACCTTCGACACCGTGGAGAGCAGGTCCACCGGGTAGCCGGTCGGCGGCACGTCGCCGGGACGGGGGTCCGCGGCCGTGAGTGCGTACGGCTGCGGGGTCGAGCGGGGCGGCGGCAGGAGCACGCCGCCCGATGGGTGACCGGGACTCCGGGCCGGTTCGCGGATCTGGCTGAGCGCCGGGCGCTGCTTGGCGCCGTAGTCGTGCAGGTCCGACAGCAGGTCGGCGACGCTGCACTCGTACAGCTGCGCCAGCCGGTCCAGGACCTCCAGCGACGGCGCGTAGCCGGTGGAGCTGGGCCAGGCCTCCCAGTAAGAGAAGTTCTTGAAGGTCTTGGGATCGTCCGGCCAGCGCCGGTTCC
>JAEKKI010000021.1 GCA_019510485.1 Catenulisporales bacterium | reverse complement strand
TTGAAGGAGTTCTGGCGGGACTCGGTGGTGTCCCACTTCATCTCGTTGCCGGGGGTCACCATGTCGAACTGGACATTGGCGATGTTCATCTCGCCGCTGATGTTCAGATCGCCATCGGTCAACGCCGTACCGAAGTACCTGCCGTCGGCCTCGGCCAGGCCGCGCAGCGTGGTGGCGGCTGCCGCCGGGTGGGCCAGGGTCAGCACGGCGACGATCGCCGCGGACAGGGCCACGGCCAGCACACCGATCGAGACGTTGCGAGATCTCGCTACGTCAGACATGTGCGTTTCCTTCCTGTGGGGCGGTGCCTTACAGGTACGGAGTGTTCGAGCCGCTGCTTGAATGGTCAACAATTCAGGACGAACGCCGACAAACCCCTGGCCGGGGATGAAACTTTCGCTCCGCTATCCCTTCACCGCCCCGGTGAGGCCGTCGACGATCCGGCGCTCGGCGAAGATCAGGAACAGCACCGCCGGGGCGATGGACAAGGCGGTGAACGCCATGACCTTCGCCGTGTCCTGCGAATACTGGGACTGGAAGGTCGCCACGCCCAGCGGCAGCGTGAAGTGCTCCGGCTGGTCGAACACCAGCAGCGGCAGCAGATAGCTGTTCCAGCTGGTGACGAACGCCAGCACCCCGACCGTGGCCAGGGCCGGCGTCGACAGCGGCAGCAGGATCCGCCAGAAGAAGCCGAGCCGGCCGGCGCCGTCGATGACGGCGGCGTCCTCCAGCTCCACCGGGACGGCGGCCATGAACGGCCGCAGGATCACGATGGTGACCGGGAGCGCGAACGCGGCCTCGGCGACGCCGAGCCCGTAGATGTTGTCCAGCATGTGCAGCCGCGACATCCACAGCCGCAGCGGAAGCGCCGCGACGGCGGGCGGCAGCAGCAGGCCCAGGACGAAGAAGCCGTACAACGCCTCGCGTCCGGCGAACCGGTAGCGGGACAGCGCGAAGGCGGCCATCGCGCCGAACCCGACCGCCAGCGCCGTGGAGACCACGGCGATCTGCGCGCTGTTGCCGAGGAAGCGCCAGAACTGCTGGTCACCGAGGATGCCGCTGTAGTTTCCCAGCCGCCAGGGACTGGGCCAGCCGACCGGCTTGGAGTTGATGTCCGGCGTGCTGCGGAACCCGTCGATGATGACGAACAGCAGCGGAAGCGCGGTGAGCCCGGCGACGAGGATCGCCGCCAGGTACGCCGCCGGGGACGTCCGGCCCAGGCGCCTCCGGCGCTTGGGGCGGTCGCCGACGCGCCGGGCGCGAGCCGTGGTCTGGATGATGACCATCGCGCTCACCGCACCGCGTTGGTCAGGGCGCCGTCGAGGTCGCGGCGCAGTACGAAGCGCTGGTAGAGCAGCGCGAAGGCGAAGCAGAGCGCGAAGACGATCACGGACACGGCGCTGCCGTAGCCGTACTCGTTGCTCTTGTATCCGTGGTCGATCATGTAGGTCACCATCGTGGTCGAGGCGTGGGCCGGGCCGCCCAGGGTCATGATCCACACCAGGTCGAACAGCTGGAGCGAGCCGATCACCGACAGGAAGATCCAGATCCGGATCGTCGGCCCGAGCAGCGGTAGCACGACGCTGCGCATGATCTGCCACGGGCTGGCGCCGTCGATGGCCGCGGCCTCGCGCAGCTCGGCGGGCACCGCCTGCAGGCCCGCGAGCATGAGGATGATGCCGAAGCCTATGTACTTCCAGGTGATGACCACGAACAGGGTGTAGAAGACGATGTCGGGGTCGGCCAGCCAGCCGTGGATCTGGCCGGACAGGCCGACCGCCTTCAGCGCCTGGTCCACGAAGCTGCCCTTGGAGAGCATCAGGGCCCAGATGATCGCCGCCGTCGCCTCGGACAGCAGGTACGGGGCGAAGACGACGACCCGGATCAGCGCACGGCCCCGCATCCGCCGGTTGAGCAGCATCGCGATCCAGACCGCCAGCGGCAGCTGGATCAGCAGCGACAGCGCCACCAACAGCACGTTGTGCTCGACCGCCTGCTTGAACACCGACCCGGACAGCGCGTCGGTGTAGTTCTTCAGGCCGACGAAGTCGGTGAGCGGACCGTAGCCGCCCCAGGAGTACAGGCTGTAGTAGATCGCGATGCCGATGGGCGCGAGCACGAAGCCGGCGAACAGCAGGGTGGCCGGGCCCAGCAGGAAGCCGAGCTCCATCCTGATGCGGACGCGGCCGCGGCTGCTGGTGATGCGGGGCGTGCTCATCACTTGTTGGAGCCCCCGGCGGTGCTGCTGACGGAGTCCAGGATGCTCTGCGGGCTCCCCTTGCCGGCGAAGAAGTCGGCGACCGCGGAGTCAAGGGCCTGACCGACGTTCGTCGGCATGGCGATGTCGAAGTAGGTCTGCACGTAACTGGCTTGCTGGTCGTACTGGAACACGGCCTGCAGCGTCGGATCGGTCAGCGCCGAGGCCGCCGCCGGGTTCACCGGCAGGCCGACGCCCTGGGAGGCGATCTTGGTCTGCACCTCCGGGCTGTCGATGTACTTCAGGAAGTCGGCGCAAGCCGGCGGGGCCCCCTTGGTGCACGAGAACCCGTCGCCGCCGCCGAGCACGGCCTTCGGGTCGCCCTGGCCGCCGGGCACCGTCGGGAACGGGAACCAGCCGGTCTTGGTGGACAGCTGCGAGTCGGTCGACAGCGACTTCATGACGCCGCCCTCCCAGTCGCCCTGCAGCTCCATCGCGGCCTGGCCGTTGGCCAGCAGACCGGCCGAGCTGCCGGCGCCCTGCTGGGCCGGCGTGCCCAGGAAGGAGTCCTGGAAGGGCTTGGTGGCCATGAACGTGCCGAGGTCGTCGCCGGCCTTCTTGAAGCACGGGTCGGTGAGCTTCAGCGCCGAGATCTGCGACTTGAGCGTGTCCACCGAACACTCGCGGACGGCGAAGTACTCCCACCAGAAGGCGTCGGGCCAGCGGTCCTTGCTGCCGATGGCGATCGGCGCGATGCCGGCGGCCTTGAGCTTGGCCACGTCCGCGTTCAGATCGTCCATCGTGGTCGGCGGCGTGGTGATCCCGGCCTTGGCGAACAGGTCCTTGCGGTACCAGAACCCGACCACGTGCTGCTCGTAGGGGATGCCGTACTGCTTGCCGTCGACCTGCCAGCGGGTGGCGGCCTGGCCGATGTCGCCGATCCAGGACGACACCGCCGAGGTCAGGTCCAGGACCTTGCCGGAGGACAGCTGGCTCTTCTCACCGCCGCCGCCCCACTGCTGGTACAGGGTCGGCGGGTTGTTCCCCTGCAACGCCAGCGGGACCTTGGTCTGGAACTGCTCGTTCTGGATCGGATCGGGCTTGATCGTCACGTTCGGATGCGCGGTGTGGTAGGCGTCGGCCGTCTGCTGCCACAGCGAGAGCACCGGGTCGGCGGTGCCGTTGTGCCACCAGGTGATGGTGGCCGGTGCCGTGGAATCGGCCGCGGCGGGCTTGCTTCCGCCGCCACTGCCGCTGCCGCAGGCGGCGGCCGTCAGCACGGTCGCGACGGCGGCGGTGAGTCCGAGGTAACGCGTTGTTCGAATCCGCATTATGATCCACTCCTGACAGCGCCGGGTCAGGGCCCGGGAGGCACGGGAGAGCCCTGGGGTGGGACAGAGTCTGCGCGCGCCGGAACATCATGTCAATCGTTATCGATAACGTTTTCGTTGTCAGCTATCCTGTGCCCCGTGCAGCCAAGTCCCCGCGCCACGATCCGCGATGTCGCCGCCCGCGCCGGCGTCTCGGTGGCCACCGTCTCGAAAGTCATCAACGACCGCTACGGCGTCTCCGAGCAGACCGCCGCGCACGTCCGCGAGGTGATCGCGGAGCTCGGATACGAGGCCAGCCTGGTGGCGCAGAGCCTGCGCAACCATCAGACCAACGTCATCGGGATCCTGGTGGCGGACCTGGAGCCGTTCAGCGCCGAGCTGCTCAAGGGCGCCGGCGACGCGATCCGGGGCACCGGCTTCGAGCTGGTGGTGTACTCCGCCGGCGGGCGGGTGGGCGGCCACGTCGGCTGGGAGCAGCGCTACCTGTCCCGGCTGTCCGGCACCCTGGTGGACGGCGCCGTGCTGGTGACGCCCACGGTGGTGGGCGTGAACTACGGCGCCCCGGTGGTCGCGGTCGACCCGCACACCGGCCCGGCCGGGCAGCCGACCATCGACTCGGACAACGTGACCGGGGCGCGGATGGCCACCGCGCACCTGATCACCCTCGGCCACCGCCGGATCGCGCTGCTCGGCGGCCGGCCGGACCTGCTGTCGGCCCAGCTGCGCGAGCGGGGCTTCCGCCAGGCGATGGCGGCCGGTGGCCTGCCGGTCGAGGAGGAACTGGTCCGGATCGGCGAGTACGACCCCGAAGTATCGGCGGCGCAGGCCCGGCTGCTGCTGGCGCTGCCGGACCGCCCGACGGCGGTCTTCGCCGGCAACGACCTCTCGGCGATCGCCACCATGCGGGTGGCCGACGAGCTGGGCCTGCGGGTGCCGGACGACCTGTCGGTGGTCGGCTTCGACGACATCCCGGAGGCGTCGCAGTGCTCGCCGACGCTGACCACGATCCGGCAGCCGATCCGGGAGATGGGCTCGCGGGCCGTGGAGCTGCTGATCGGCCTCATCCGCGGCGCCGAAGAGCCCGCCGACACCCACATCATGCTTCCCACCAGCCTGGTCGTCCGGAACTCGACGCGGGCGCCGGCCGGTCTTCCGCCTCAGGACAGGAGTACCTCGTGACGCCTTCGGACCGCTCCCCCGACGAGCCGCTGTGGCGCGACCCGGCGGCCCCCGCCGCCGCGCGGGTCAGGGACCTGATGGAGCGGATGACGCTGCGGGAGAAGGTCGCCCAGCTGGCCGGGATCTGGGTCGGCGTGGACTCCTCGGCCGGCACGGTCGCCCCGCACCAGCACGAGCTGGCCAAGCTGCCCGACGTCGGCTGGGACGCGCTGGTGACGCAGGGGGTGGGCCAGCTGACCCGGCTGTACGGCACCGTTCCGGTGTCGCCGCTGGACGGGGCGAAGGCGGTCGCGGCGGTCCAGCAGCAGATCGTCGCCGCCGGCCGGCACGGCATCCCGGCGCTGCTGCACGAGGAGTGCCTGACGGGATTGGGGGCCTGGCAGGCTCCCATCTTCCCGTCGCCGCTGTGCTGGGGGGCGACGTTCGACCCGGGTCTGGTGGAGCGGATGGCCGCGCAGATCGGTGCGACGATGCGGCGGCTCGGCGTGCACCAGGGCCTGGCCCCGGTCCTGGACGTGGTCCGCGACCTGCGCTGGGGCCGGGTCGAGGAGCTGATCGGCGAGGATCCGTATCTGGTCGGCACGATCGGCGCGGGCTACGTGCGCGGGCTTCAGTCGGCGGGGATCGTCGCGACCCTGAAGCACTTCGCCGGCTACTCGGCCTCCCGGGCCGGCCGGAACCAGGCGCCGGTGTCGATGGGGCCGCGCGAGCTGGCCGACGTGATGCTGCCGCCGTTCGAGATGGCGCTGCGGGCCGGACCGGGCTCGGTGATGAACTCGTACACCGACATCGACGGCGTCCCGGTGGCCGCCGACGCCGGGATCCTGACGGATCTGCTCCGCGGTGAATACGGCTTCGACGGCACGGTCGTCGCCGACTACTTCTCGGTGGCGTTCCTGCAGACGCTGCACGGCGTCGCCGGCACGCCGGCCGAGGCCGCCGCCGCGGCGCTGGCCGCCGGGATCGACGTCGAGCTGCCGACGGTGGGGTGCTACGGGGAGCCGCTGGCCGCCGCGGTCGAGTCCGGCGCGGTGGACGCCGCGCTGGTGGATCGGGCGCTGGAGCGCGTGCTACGCCAGAAGTGCGAGCTCGGGCTGCTCGATCCGGACTGGACCGCGGCACCGGCGATCCTGGAGGAGTCGTTTTCCGAGCTCGACGACGCCGCCTCACGGTCACTGGCTTTGGAGGTGGCGCGGCGCTCGGCCGTGCTGCTGCGGAACAACGGCGTGCTGCCTTTGGCACCAGGGCTCCGTATCGCCCTGGTCGGGCCGCGCGCCGATGACTTCTCGGCGATGCTGGGCTGCTACTCCTTCCCGCGCCACGTGGGCCTGCATCATCCGGGCGTCCCGGTCGGCGTCGAGATCCCGACGCTGCTCGACGCGCTGCGCGCCGATGAGGCCACCTCCTCCGTGGTCTACGCCCAGGGCTGCCCGGTGACCGGTGGCGAGGACGAGGACATCGAGGCGGCGGCCCGGCTGGCCGCCGATGCCGACGTCTGCGTCATCGCCCTCGGCGATCTGGCCGGGTTGTTCGGAACCGGGACGTCGGGCGAGGGCTGCGATGCCGCCGACCTGCGGCTGCCGGGGCGGCAGGAGGAGCTGCTGGAAGCCGTGCTCGCCACCGGCACGCCGGTGGTGCTGGTGCTGCTGAGCGGCCGGCCCTATGAGCTGTCGCGGCAGGCCGACCGCCTGGCCGCGATCCTGTGCGGCTTCTTCCCGGGCGAGCAGGGGGCGGTCGCGATCGCCGAGATCCTGGCCGGCCGCACGAATCCGACCGGGCGGCTGCCGGTCGGCTTCCCCGCCGCCGGGTCGAATCAGCCCTCGACCTACCTCACACCGCAGCTCGGCCTGCTGCACGAGGGCAGCGTCGTGGACCCGACCCCGCTGTTCCCGTTCGGCCACGGCCTGTCCTACGCCTCGGCCGGCTGGACCGGCGCGGCGATCGAGTCGGGCTGGGAGTGGCCGACGGACGGGACGTGCGACATCGCCGTGCGGCTGCGCAACGACACCGGCGTCGCGGTGAGCGAGGTGGTCCAGGTCTACCTGCACGACCCGGTGGCCGAGGTGGTGCAGCCGGTGCAGCGGCTGATCGCCGCGCCGCGGGTCGAGCTGCCGCCGGGCGGGACGCGGACGGTCCGGATCACGCTGCACGCCGACCAGACCTCGTTCACCGGCCGGAACAAGCGCCGCGTCGTCGAGCCGGGCGAGGTCGAACTGCGGATCGGCGCGTCGAGCGCGGACATTCGCGCGGTGCTGCGGCCCACGCTGGTCGGGCCGCGGCGCCAGACCGGTGCCGACCGGGTGCTGGCCCCCGAGGTCGAGGTCTCAGAGCCCTGATCTCACGCATACCGTCGTGATGGCTTGCGGCCGCCACCGCAAGCCATCACGCGGCCGGCACGCCCGCGCCGAGGCCCGCCAAGCCGGTCGGCCGGGTCTCGGCCGAGTGTCGGCCGGGTGTCGACCACGGAGGAGTCGACACCTGGCCGACCGGCGTGCCGGCGCGCGCCGTGAGCGCGGCCATCACGGCCGAGCTCACGGCGCGCTCCCCTGGGGGAGTCTGCGTCAGGGTCTGGATTCAGGACGAGTACGTGGTGGTGCACACCGTTCCGTTGAGCCTGATGGCGGCCGGTGACGGATACGCGGCGGTGTTGTTGCCGACGAAGCCGATGCTGGCCGAGTTGCCGCCGTTGGCCGCCAGGTTCGCGTCCCAGTCCAGGCTGGTGGCGATCACGTCCTGCCCGGAGGCGGACCAGTTGGCGTTCCAGCCGTTGGCGAGGCTCTCGGTGTCGGCCGGGAAGGTGAAGCTGAGCGTCCAGCCGTTGATCGGGGACGGTCCGGTGTCGGTGACGGTCAGCGAGGCGACGTAGCCGGAGCCCCAGCTGGTCGTGACCTGATACGTCACGGCGCAGGTGCTGTCCGTCGGCGTGGAGGTGGTGAAGGTGACCGGATCGGAGGGGCGGGAAAGGTTGCCGTACTGGTCGGTCGCGAGCACGTTGAGCGTGTAGTCGTGCCCGGGGACCAGGTTGTGGACCGTCGCCGAGGTGCCGGTCGACTCGACCAGCAGCTGGCTGGTGGTGCCGTGCTGCTCGTAGACCTCGTAGCGCATGGCCTGGCCGCCGGTCGACGGCGTCCAGGAGACGGTCGCGTCGCCGGCGGTGATGCCGGAGACGGTGGGCTGCCCGGGCGCGCTCAGCGTGACCGGCCGGCCCGAGGGGGTCAGCACGATCGTCTCGATGGAGTACGGCGCGATCGTCTGGCTGGTGCTCGTGCCCTGGGCCGCGCTGGTGATCGAGGTCGCCTCGTCGCCGTAGGTGTAGACGGTCGGGGTGGCGCTGCTCGGGGTGTAGCCGTTGTAGTGCAGGTTCACCGAGTAGGCGTTCTTCGGGTCCTTGTTCACCAGCTGGACCGCCAGGTTGCCGTTGGCTTGGCGCACGGCGTGCGCGCTGACCAGGGCCTGGTCGGTGCCGGCCCGGACCAGCTGGTCGCCGGGGTGGCCGAGCTTGCTCAGCATGCTGATGGCCCAGTAGGTCGGGAACGGCGTGTTGATCGGCGGCTCGCACGTGCTGCCGACGCAGGTGCCGCTGGAGAGGATGCCCATGTCCTGGTAGTCGGTCGCGCCGTCGGGCGCGGTGCTGATGGCGCCGGGGCCGTTGTGGGTGTCCCACCAGTCGACGGTGAACACGCCCTGCTCCAGGGCGGTGAAGTAGGTGTCGGCCGCGAACAGCGCGTTGGGCTGGGTGTCCATGAACTGGCTGGAGTTCGTCTCGGTGAGCGCCACGCCGAGGCGCGAGGCGTTGGCGCCGGCGTACTGGTTGATCTCCTGGCGCAGTTGTGAGAGCTCGCCGGGCAGCTGCGCGGGTGCGCTCAGCGCGGCCTCGGCGCCGGTTCCGCTGGGGTACCAGTGGACGATGACGAAGTCGACGGAGCTGCCGGCGATCGAGAGCACGGTGCGGTTCCAGTCCCAGCTGTCCCCGGTGGCCACGGCGCCGTCGGGCCAGTTGCCCGGGAGCGTGAGCACGGCGCCGATCTTGATGGTCGGGTCGACCGCCTTCATCTGCGAGGAGTACTGGACGACGTTCTGCGCGTAGGTCGTGGGGCTCTTGCTGGCGTGGTTGTCGGCTTCCCAGTCCGCGCCGTAGTAGCCGTTGCCGTAGTTCTCGTTGCCGATCTCCCAGTACTTGGCGCCGTAGCCCTTGGTGACGTTGGCGTACCGGACCCAGCCGGCGGCCTCTTCGGGGGTGCCGGTGCCGTAGTTGGCGATGAGGATCGGCTGGGCTCCGATCTTCTTGACGGTGCCCATGAAGGAGTCGAAGTCGGTGCCGGGGGCGACGTAGCCGCCGGGCGCGGTGTTGTCCTGCCAGTGATAGATGTCGCCGTAGGAGCCGCCGGGGTAGCGCAGCATGCCGACATTGGCCTGCCCGAGCAGGTCCTGGACGGCGGGGACGTTCATCTGGCTGTCCCACACCTCGCTGTTGAGCCCGTAGCCGGTGGCGGGGATGGTCCCCTGGCCTTCCAGGGCGTTCACAGTGACGTTCGCTATCGGCGCGGCGTCGGCGTGGGAGGCGGTGAGCGGCGGGGCGACGGCCGCCGCGAGCGTCGCCAACCCCATGGCCAGACGCCGGAATCTGAGTTCACGTGACATGGGCGCATGGTCGCCGACGGGCCTGGAAGCGTGTCAAAGTTCTGGGAGCCGGCGGGTTCGGGGACACTGTCGAATCCGTCGAACGGCGCTGGTCGACGGGGCTGCGGCCGGTGCCGGGCCGGATGAAACTTTCGCCGGGATCGGTCGTCGAATCGTTTCTTCCATCTGATATACGAGGTGCGGAGCGGTGATGTGATCGATTGTTGACATCCTTGACTCATGGCAGTTCCGACCATACGCTCCCGTCACATCTCATATATGAGGCATGATGATCATTGCCGGGAGCCTTGGTGACTGATTCGCTAGCCGATCCCCTGGACGGTGCCCTGATATCCCCCGACCGCTCGCGGCCCGGGACGCTGCCGTCCCGCACCGAGGCCGTGCTGGAGGCCATCAAGCACGCGATCCTGATCGGCGAGCTCAAGCCGGGGCAGGCACTGGTCGAGACCGAGCTGGCCGCGGGGCTCGGGGTGTCCAAGACGCCGGTGCGCGAGGCGTTGAAGACCCTGGCCGGCACCGGGCTGGTGGTGATGAGCCCCTACCGCGGCGCCTCCGTGCGCGCGATCGACCGCGGGCACGCGCGCTGCATCTACGACATGCGCTTGTTACTGGAGCCGGTCGCCGCCGGGCGGACCGTCACCGGGCACACCGACTGGTCGGCCGCCCGCCGGGCGCTGGAAGCGGCGGACCGCGCGGCCGACGCGGCCGAGCGGTCGCTGGCCAACCGCGCCTTCCACCGCGCGATGTACGTGGGCTGCGGCAATCCGCTGCTGGTCCGGACGCTCGACGATCTGCGGGACCAGACCGCGCTGGTGTCGACCGCGGCGTGGGCGCGCCGGCCGTCCTGGGAAGGGGAGGCGGCCGAGCACCTGGCGATCCTGGGGGCCGCCGAGAGCGGCGACGCCGAGGGCGTCAGAGATCTGATGCGGAGTCATATCGGCTCCTTCCTGGCCCGCAACTTCCCCGAGAACGACGGCTGACAGTCCCGCTACCGCGCTGAAAGGAGCCGGTACACCATGACCTCTGATCCGTCCGCCGCCGGTTCGTCCGCTGCCGCGTCTTCCGCCATATCCGCTCCCGCCGCGTTGCCGGGTCCGGCGCGTGTCCGCGAACGGCTGGAGGCGGTGGTGGCGATCCCGGTCACCCCGTTCACCCCGGCCTCGGACGTCGACTGGGACGGCCACGCCCTGCTGATCCGGCGCCTGGTCGAGCACGGTGTCGACGTGGTCACGCCGAACGGCAACACCGGCGAGTTCTACACGCTCAGCGAGGCCGAGAAGCGGCGGGCGGTGGAGTCGGCGGTGGCGGCCGTCGACGGCCGGGCGGAGGTGGTCGCCGGGGTCGGCCTGGACACCGCCTGCGCGATCGGCGCCGCGCGGCACGCCGCCGCGAGCGGGGCCGGGGCGGTGATGGTGCACCAGCCGGTGCACCCCTACCGGTCGGCCGAGGGCTGGATCGAGTATCACCGGGTCATCGCCGATGCCGTGCCGGAGTTGGGTGTCGTGCCCTACATCCGCGACGCGCGGGTCGGCGGCGCGCAGATCGCGGAGTTGGCCGACGCCTGCCCGAACGTCGTCGGGGTGAAGTACGCCGTCGACGATCCGGTGCGCTTCGCGTCGGTGGCGCGCGACGCCGGGCTGCACCGGTTCGCCTGGGTGGCCGGGCTCGCCGAGCTGGCGGCGCCGGGCCATTGGGCGGTGGGCGCCGTCGGGTTCACCTCCGGTCTGGTCAACGTCGCGCCGCGGTTGTCGGCGGCGATGCTGGAGGCGTTGCGGGGTGCTGACTTCGCCAAGGCGATGCTGCTGTGGGAGGCGGTCCGGGAGTTCGAGGAGCTGCGCGCGGCCGATGCCTCGGCTGACAACGTCAGCGTGGTCAAGGAGGCGCTGGCGCAGCTCGGCCTGGCCGGCCGGGACGTGCGGCCGCCGTCGCGGGTCCTGCCGCAGCCGGTGCGGGACCGGATCGCCGCGGTCCTGGACCGGTGGCGGAGCGGAGGCTGGTTGTGAACCGGGGCTCTGGGGATCAGGACTCTGGGAATCCGGACTCTGCCATACCGCTGCGCAGCGCGGCGTGGTTCGGCGAGGGCCCGACCGGCGGGGCGCTACGGGCGTTCAGCCACCGCTCGCGGATGCGGCAACTCGGGTATCTGCCCGAGGAGCATCTGGGCAAGCCGGTCATCGCGATCCTGAACACGTGGTCTGACATCAATCCCTGCCACATGCACCTGCGGGAGCGTGCCGAGCAGGTCAAGCGCGGGGTGTGGCAGGCCGGCGGGTTCCCGCTGGAGTTCCCGGTGGCGACGCTGTCGGAGACGTTCCAGAAGCCGACCCCGATGCTGTATCGCAATCTGCTGTCGATGGAGGCCGAGGAGCTGCTGCGCTCGTATCCGGTGGACGGCGCGGTGCTGATGGGCGGCTGTGACAAGACGATCCCGGCGCTGCTGATGGGCGCGGCGAGCGCCGATCTGCCGGCGCTCGTGGTGCCGGCCGGGCCGATGCTGCGCGGGCATCATCGCGGTAGGACGCTGGGCAGCGGGACGGACTTGTTCGGGTACTTCGACGACTATCGGGCCGGCCGGGTCGGCGACTGCGAGATGGCAGAGGTCGAATGCGGACTGGCCCGCTCCCCCGGTCATTGCATGACGATGGGCACGGCGTCGACGATGACCGCCGCCGCCGAGGTGCTCGGCATGGCGCTGCCCGGGGCGTCGTCGATCCCGGCGGTGGACTCGGCGCATCACCGGATGGCGGCGGCTTCCGGGATGCGGGCCGTCGAGCTGGTCCGAGAGGGGCTCACGCCGTCGGCGGTCATGACGCGGGAGGCGTTCCACGATGCCGCCGCCGTGGTTCTGGCGCTGGCCGGCTCCACCAACGCTCTGATTCACCTGGTCGCCATCGCCGGCCGGCTGGGGATCCGGCTGGCGCTGGAGGACTTCGACGCCATCGGCGAGCGGATTCCGGTGCTGGCCGATGTGCGGCCGGTGGGCCGGTTCCTGATGGAGGACTTCTACTACGCCGGTGGCCTGTCGGCGATGTTGAAGCAGCTTGAACGGGTGCCCGGTGCGCTGCATCAGGATCGGCCGACCGTCGCCGGCAAGACCTTCGGGCAGTGCCACGACGCGGCGCGGACCCACGATCCGGAGGTGATCCGCGGTCTGGAGAACCCGGTCGCCGAGCAGGCGGGCATCGCGGTGCTGCACGGCAACCTGGCTCCGCGGGGAGCTGTCATCAAGCACTTGGCGGCCGAGCCGAAATTGTTGACGCACACCGGTCCGGCGGTCGTGTTCGACGACTACAAAGACCTGAAGGCGCGCATCGACGACCCGGAGCTGGCGATCACGCCGGACTCGGTGCTCGTGCTGCGCGGCTCCGGTCCGATCGGCGGGCCCGGGATGCCCGAGTACGGCATGCTGCCGATCCCGGACTACCTGCTCAAGCAGGGCGTCACCGATATGGTCCGGATCTCCGACGCCCGGATGAGCGGTACCAGCTACGGCACCTGCGTGCTGCACGTCGCTCCGGAATCACACGTCGGCGGGCCGCTGGCGCTGGTCCGCACCGGCGATCCGATCACCTTGGACGTGCCGGCCCGCCTGCTCCGCCTGGAGGTGGACGACGCCGAACTGGCGCGCCGCGCGGCGGCGTGGGAGCCGCCGCCACCCCGTTTCGAGCGCGGATACGGGGCGCTGTACGCGGCACACATCACGCAGGCCGACTCCGGCTGCGACTTCGACTTCCTGGCCCGGCCCGGCCGCAATCCGGCGCCGGATCCGCAGTGACGTCCTGAATCACTGGATTCGGCTCTTCATATCGGCCCGCGCCGTGTGCTCTCGGCGCGGGGGGCACCGGTTCCACCCTCCGTCTTCGAGCAAAGGACACTCGTTCCTCCCGCCGCTCCGTCCTCGGCTCGCTCGCGGTCGGCGCCCGCGCCCTCGTCGGTGCCGACTGCGCCGAGCAAGCCGGTCGCCCTGAGCAGCGCGTGGCCATCACTGTAGGCGATCTTTCCCCGCGTGGCGGGGAGTTCGAGTAGATGGGTCCGGGGGTCGGCTGCCGCGCCAATAGGGTGCGGCAGTCGGTCGTTTCCCCGCCCTGACGGCGGGCGCATGTCCGATGATAGGAGAGTCCTGATTCACATCGCGGGAGGGCGGCGGGCGTCCATGCGCCGATCGATGACCTATGCGAACGCGCTGCGACTGCTCGGTGAGAAGGAGAGCCGCCTCGTCGCCCTCGCTGACACGATCACCAGCGGAGCAGTCGCGGCCAGCGGTCACTTCGAACTCATCGAGATCCGGCGCGAGGCGGTGGATCTCGGTTCGAAAGTGCTGAGGAGCCTCGGGGAACGGCTGCGCGGGCTGAGCGGGTTGACGCACCGCGAACGCGTCTACGCGGCACACTCGGTGCTGGTCATCACGGCCTTCTTCCAAGCTCTCGACGAGGTGGGCGAGCGGCTCGGAATCGACCCCGTGCCGGGGTTGGGCGCCGATGAGCAAGCCGCGCTCAGCATCGGCATGGCCCCGGGCGTCGGATGGCCGCAACTGGTGATCGCTCTCGCGTACGTGCCGATCGCGGAACCACACGCGGTCAGCATCGACCCGGTGGCGAGCTACTACGAGAAGCTGGCCGCGAGTACTCACGTCTACCTCCAAGGGCTCGCGCCGTGGGATTCGCTCGACGAGACGCGACGTGGGCAGCTCACCACGCTGGTCCTCGACGAGGTGCCAGGTCTGGCACTTGAGGCGTACGAAGAGCGACTACGGCATCTGGCGGCGGTGAGCACCGAGTTCCGGGTGTGGCTGACCCTGTGCGCGCAGCAAGAGGTCCGAGACGACGTGCTGACCGGCTTGGCCGGCTTGGAGGACCTCCTGACCTTGACGCGGAACGCTGTTTCGTCCGATCGACGCGGTGCTCTGAGTCGCGCCTACCGTGCCACGCTCGCCAAGCCGATCGTGCCCAGCGGTGAGAACGACACCGGCCTGACCATCCCCAGCCTTGCCGAGGGCTACATCGACCACCGCTTCCAGTTCGCCTATCGGGACCACACAGTCGGCGAGGAGCACTGGTGGAGGGATCAGCCGACATCCGACGGGCTGGTCCGCTTCCTGGCCGCACACCTGGTCTCCCCCGTCGCTCTGATTTCTCCGCTGCTGATCCTCGGCCAACCGGGATCGGGCAAATCAGTGCTCACCCGCGTGCTCGCGGCTCGCCTCCCGGAGGAGCAATACCTACCGGTGCGGGTCGAACTGCGCGCCGTCGACGCCGACGCCGATCTGCAGGAGCAGATCGAGGCGGCCGTCCAGCTGGCCACCGGCGAAACCGTGCAGTGGCCACGGTTCGTGGACGCAGCGGCCGGCGCCATTCCCGTCGTACTGCTCGACGGATTCGACGAGCTGTTGCAAGCGACCGGAGTGACCCGCACAGACTTCCTCCAGAAGGTCCGCCGATTCCAGGAACGCGAGGCGGACCAGGGCCGGCCGGTCGCCGTGCTCGTCACGAGCCGTACCGCTGTGGCCGATTGCGCCACGCTGCCGCCGTCGACGCCGGTGCTCCGTCTGGAACCGTTCGACGAAGCACAGATCCGCACCTGGATAGGAGTGTGGAATCGCGGCAACGCCGACACCTTAAAACACCATGGTCTGCAGCCGATGCGGCTGGAATGCGCTCTTCGCTACCGCGAGCTGGCCGAACAACCGCTGCTGCTGCTCATGCTGGCGCTCTACGGCGCCTCAACCGAGAACGGACTCACGAATCTCACGGCGCTGGATCCGATCGACGTGTACGAACAGCTCCTCACCGAGTTCGCGCGCCGAGAACTCTCAAAGGATGGCGACACAACTGACCTGGACGCCCGCGTAGAGCGAGAACTCGAACGGCTTTCGTTCATCGCTTTCGCCATGTTCAACCGCCGGTCGCAGTGGGTCGAGGAAGGCGATCTCACCGCCGACTTCCTCGCCCTCAAACTCGACGCGCTCCCGAACCAACGCGGTCTGCGCGCGCCGCTGACGCCGGGCCAGCGAGCCGTCGGCCGGTTCTTCTTCATCCACGACGCCAGGGCGACCTGGGACGGCCGCGTGTCCCACACCTACGAGTTCCTGCACGCCACCTTCAACGAGTACTTGATCGCCCGCCTCGTTGCCAGAGAACTCGCGCGTCTGACGACTGACGCGCCGCGACGCACTGTGGACGACGCCATGCTGCACGCCGTGCTGTCCTTCGAGTGCCTCGCGGCGCGAGAGCCGATCGTCGAATTCCTCGACAGCTGCCTGGCACGGCACGCACCGGCATGTCGCCGAGCCATGGCTGAGATCCTTGTCGCGCTACATGATTCCGCGCTGCTGCCGCGAACCGAGTCCGCTTTCGCGGCATACACGCCACGACAGGCGAACGTGGTGGAGCGGCACGCGGCCTGGAGCGCGAATCTGGTACTCCTCGCGACGGTGGCCAATGGGAAGTTGTCGGCGTCCCGGCTCTTCGCGAACGCCGGTGAGGAGCCCGTGCGAGAGTGGCATCGGCATGCCGGATTGTGGCAGTCGATGCTGCACTCGGCGGGATGGGACGGCCTCGTCGAACGTCTCGACATCGAACGCGGTTGGCTCGGCGATCGCCGCGAAATCGTCCTGAGACCGAGCCGCGAAGCGGATTCCATATCGGCGCCTGACCTGCGATGGACCTTCGACATGCCGCCGGGCTCCACGAGCTACCCCGACAACTTCCTTAACGAGCGCGTCAGCGCTATCAGGAAGACTCACTTCATCGCGGACGTCCGAGACGATGTAATGGCCCACGACTTGTGGCCGATCAGAGCAAGGTCCGCCAAGGCGAACAACTTCTACGTGCTCGGAGACAATCCCGCCAGCGAAACCAACGTCCTTCTTTCGGCGTTGATGGCGCCTGATAACAGCGGCGCGGCGCCTTACGTCGATCTCATCAACGTGCTGCTGGCCCAGGATTGCCAGGGCAGGTACGTGATGGAGGATCATCCCATGGTCATACCCGCGCTTACTGTGATTCTCGCCGGATCGGAACTGGGGCGGGTGTCAGGCCAGGAGATCGCCCCACTCGGCGAACTGCCGTATCTGGCTACTCGTCTCACCGATCCAAGCGTCCAGCGCCTCTTCGACCGCCTCCACGAACTGTTCCCCGACGAATTCCCGCCCGACCTCAATGCCCCATGAACGGGATCACCGGCTCCTCCACCGGCGCCGGAGCCGTCACCTCCCCATAGTGCCCCGTCGCGATCCGCCCGAAGTTCGCCATCGCCGGCGACGACGGATCGAGGTAGTACGAGTGCGCCGCCAGGAAGCCCGTCGGGCCCTCCCCCGCGTCGAAGACGTGCGCGCCGAAAGTCGGGCTGACCGGATCCGTGTCGTGGAATCCCTCGGCCCACACGATCGGGTCGTGCTTGTCCCGCGTCGCCCACACGTGGCCCGCGCCGCCCGGGGTGTGCATCGCCGCCGCGTTGTCCACATCGGTGCCGGGGCTCGCGGCCAGGACCACGTCGTCGGCGCGCAGGCCGCCGGGAGCCTGGGTCGCCTCGCCGACGAGCGTCGTGCCATAGCTGTGGCCGATCACCGTCGTGTGGATCGGGTCGCCGGGATCGTGCGTGGCGTACAAACCCTGCTGGAAGTGGTCGAGCACCGGGCCGCCGGCGATGGCGGGGCTGGAGAACAGCGCGCCCGGGACGGTCGCCGGTGCGTCGTAGTCCATCCACGCGACCGCCGATGTCGTCTGCGACGCGTCAGCGGCGTGCGCGGATGCCACGACGCTGTCCGCCGTGGCGGTGTACTCGTGGACGTGGTTGGCCGACAGGTCGGTGCCGACACCGGGGACCACTGTCACGACGTTGTCCGCGGTATCGGGGTTGTTGCTGGCGACGATCGCGTGGCCGACGCCCTTGGTGTCGAGTTCGAGCAGGTACTTCGGCGGGGTGGTGCCGTCGGTGGGACGCAGCACTTTCTGAAGTTCGTCGATGCCGTCGAGCTTGGTCTGGAGGGCGTCGATCTGCTTCTGCCGCATCAGATACTCGATCGAATCCCCGTCAAATGGCGACACCGGCGTGTTCTTCACATCAGTGAGCTGCTGTTGCGTCCGTTGCCGGAGGTCGGACAGCGCGGCCCGGTTGGCGATGTCGCGTTCCGCGGCGGGAACGCCGTCCAGCGCGCCGATCTCGGTCGAGTCCGTCGCGAGCAGTTGCCTGCGCTGATCGTCGGTCAAACTGGTCCACCACTGCTTCACCGCGACCGGATCGGTGCCGCGCGCCGGGACCGTCGGCGTCGTCTGCGTCTGGCCGCCGAAGCTGTCCGAGACCAGCGAGTCCAATGCGGCGTAGTCGCTCGCGCTGCACTGCACCGCGCCGTTGAGACCGCCGAGCAGCTGCATGCTCCGGGTCAGGGAGTCCATCAGCGTGCTGTGCAGCTCGCTGTTCGCGCTGCCGACGAGCGAGCCGATCTGGGCGAAGGAGCCGGCGTCCAGCAGCAGTGAGCTGACGTTCCCGACCACGTTCGAGCCGGAGCTGATGAGGCCTTCCAGGTCGGACACGGCCGTTCCGACGAGTTTCAGGTCGATGGTGAAGAAGCCAGAATCCTGCGCCACGGCGTGCCTCCTCGTCGGTGGACGGAGCGTCGTGGCACAGGATGGCGCGCTGTTATGTCAGGGCACGAGGGCAGAAGTACCCACTGCGGGTAGCGCGACGGTCGCGAGATTCATCGAGCGGCCTAATCCGTCTCTGGTTCCTCCAACTGGAAGCCGACCTTCAGGCCGACCTGGAAGTGCCCGATCTCGCCGTCCACCATGTGTCCGCGGATCTGGGTCACCTCGAACCAGTCCAGGTTGCGCAGCGTGGCGCCGGCGCGCTTGAGGGCGTTGCGGATCGCCGCGTCGACGCCCTCGGTCGAGGAGCCGACGATCTCGGTCACGCGGTAGGTGTGCTCGTTGCTCATGGTTTGCCTCCCGGGACGGTGCATACCCGGTCCACAGTGGCCCAATGGCGCGGGCGCCGCATCCGGGGTGTCCGAACGGGTGATGCGCAGGGGGAGAGTGAGAGATGCCGGGCCGGGCCGCAAACCGAGTGGTCCGCTGATCACGATGCCTGGCATGCTGGCCCCGTGGCGAAAGCGGACATCACGATCACCTTCGATCCCGGCCTGCACCTGTTCGTCTCGGCCCCGAACCGGGTCGGCGGCGCGGTGGTCGAGACCGACGGCTCCTCCAGCCTGGGCCACGTCGTGGAGTCCCTCGGCGTGCCGCTGACCGAGGTGGGCGCGCTGCTGGTGGACGGCCGGAGCGCCGGGCCCGGGCATGTCCCGGCCGCCGGGGAGCAGGTCGAGGTCCGGGCGTTCACCGCCCCGCAGCGCGTCGACGGGCCGCTGCGGTTCCTGCTCGACGTCCACCTCGGCACCCTCGCCCGCCGGCTGCGGCTGCTCGGCGTCGACGCCGCGTACGAGACCCCTGACATCGGCGACGCGGCGCTGGCGGCCCGGTCGGCGGCGGAGCACCGGGTGATGCTGTCCCGGGACCGCGGGCTGCTGCACCGGCGCGAGCTGTTCGCCGGCGCGTACGTCTACAGCACCAAGCCGGCCGAGCAGCTCGACGAGGTGTTGGCGCGGTTCGAGCCGGTGTTGGCGCCGTGGACGCGCTGCACGGCTTGCAACGGTGAGCTGCGTCCGGTGGCGAAGGAGCAGATGCGGGAGCGGTTGCAGAGCGGGACCATGCAGACGTACGACACGTTCGCGGTATGCGAGTCCTGCGGTCAGGCGTACTGGCGCGGTGCGCACTCGGCGAGTCTGGATGCGATCGTGGAGCACGCCACGACGGCGAGGGAACAAGCGCGGGCACAGCGGAGCCGCTAACTATGACTCCGAGTGGTTGCGTGCTTCCAGCCGCCGGCGAAGCTCGTTCGCGCGGGGATCGTGGAACGATGTCAGTAGAGACAGCGCCTCTTCCCGTGCCTGTGCAGCCATCGGCAGATCGGCTGCCTCCTCGTATGCCTCGCTGAGGAAGCAAAGCGTTCTCGCGAGTTCGAAGGTATCCGAACCACCGCGGCGCACCGCGGCGGCGTCGACGTGGAACGGCAGTCCCTCGCTCACGTTTCCCAGGAGTCGAAGGACGCGCCCCTTCCCGTCGAGGGCTTCGGCCCTGTCGCGTACACCTTCCACGGACTGCAGAGTGATACAGGACTCGTAAATCCGCAGCGCATCTGTGAGGCGGCCCTGCTGTACCCGCAGCTCGGCGTGCGCCAGAAGCATCCTGTGACGCAGGTTGCCGGTCAGCCGGTCGCTGTAGGTCTCGACGCACTCCTCAGCTCGGTCGAAAGCCCCGAGCTCGGTGTATGCCCTGACCAGTCGCACCGCGTTCACCTTGATCGACTGCGGCAGCTCTCCGAGGCCGGCACCGGCGGCAGCTGGAAGATGCTCACAGATCCGCAGTGATTCCTCCGCCTCCCCTTGAGCCAAATAGCAGTCGGCGAGGTTGCCCACGATGAACAGACGAGCGGAGTCGGATTCACCCGGTTCGAGGGAATCCAACGCGCGCCGGAAGCCGGCAGCCGCCTGTTCGAAGCGTCGGAGCCTGAAGTATGCCAACGCCAGCCGATTGGCCGCCTGGGCGATGCCGGGGCGGTTGTTGAGCACCTCGAAGAGTTCGACTGCTCGTGAAGAGTGCTCGACGGCGCCCGAATAGTCGCCGACCATCTTGCACGCGGCTCCGAGCGTATAGCGCACAGCCGCCTCGGCCGCGGGATCAGCCAGGCGCAGCGCGGCGCTCAGACCCAGCTCAGCCGTTTCCAGCCAGAGAGCATGGTCCCAACCGAGGTCGAACAACGGCTCCCCGACGACCGGCAGCTGCCAGGAGGCATCGTCGAAACCGTGTGCCGCCGCCATCCGACCGACCGCGAGGATGGTGTCCTTTTCCGACTCGTACCACGCGATCGCCTGCTCACGGCTTCCGAATTCCGGAAGCGTGACGGAGTCCGCTTCGGGCGCCATGGGCACCGGCGGCGGCAGGTCCAAGACCTGAGCCGCAGCGCGCGCCATCGCACCCAGATAGAAATCGACGACACGGCGCACAGCGGCCTCCCTGGCTTCGGCCGCTTCATCGCGTTCGGCGCAATGAGCGGCGAATCCCCGCAGCAGATCATGGAATCGGAAGCGCTCAGCAACGATGCACTCCAGCAGGTGAGCACCGGTCAGTGCATCAAGGTGTTCACGGATACGCGCCGGAGGCTCCCCGGCGACCGCCGCGGCGGAGTCGAGCCCGAAGTCGGCTCCCGGATGCAGGCCGAGGAGCCGGAAGACCCGCGCCGCCGTCCCGGGCAGATGCCGGTAGGACCACGCGAACACCGACTCGGCGCGTCGATCAGGACGCGCAGCGGGGTCGACGGCCTGGTGATGGCGCGCTCCGCCGCGATGCGCAGCGCGAGCGGGAGGCCGGCGCACAAGGTGGCGAGTTCGGCCACCGCCGGGCCGTCCGCGTCGCGATGTCCGCTCATAGCCGAGCTCAACAGGGTGGCCGATTCCTCGGCGTCGAAAAGCCCGACGTCGATGCGCGCGGTCTGGATGAACCGGGAGAGCGAGGGCAGTCGGCCCCGGCTGGTGGCCAGGACGAGCGAGTCGCCGCTGCCGGGCAGCAGGGCCCGTGCTTGTCCTGCGGTCGCCACGTTGTCGAGGACGATCAGCATCGCCCGGTCCGCGGACAGGGACCGGAAAATCTCGGCTCGTTCGTCCAGGCCCTGCGGGATATCAGGGGCCGGGATCCCCATGGCGCGCAGGAACCGGTCCAGGGCGGCGGCGGGCGAGATCGGATCGCCGGGTGAATATCCGCGGAGGTCGATGAACAGTTGGCCGTCCGGGAAGCGTGACCGGACCTCGTGGGCGAAGCGGAGTGCCAGCGACGTCTTGCCGGCGCCCGCGGTGCCGACGATGACCGCCACGCGCGGCCCGCCGGGCGAGGCCTGCTGCCCGGTCTCCACCAGCGCCCACAGCCGTTCCAGCTCGGGCCGGCGGCCGACGAACAAGGGCATGGCACCGGGGAGCTGACGCGGACGGCTGAGCAGCAAGGCGGTCGCCGACCCGTGGAAGTGCACTCCCCCGCTGATGTCGCGCGCCTGCACCACATCTTGAGCTCGGCCGGACAAGATGGAAGCCGTCCCCCCGGGGTCCGGCCGACCCTCCGAGCCGCGTGCGGAATCCGTCGCCATCCCCACCCCCACGGAAGTTCCTCGATATCAGTATACTGATTTTTCAGGACGAATCGAGGGCCGCCGGGCACGAAAAACGGCGTGGCCCGTCGTCGACGGGCCACGCCTGATCACAGGCGGCGCTACAGCGGCATCTCGAACTCGCCGTTGAAGGCGCCGAGCAGGAACGCGTCCCACTCCCCGCGGCTGAACACCAGCACGGGCCCCTGGCGGTCGGCGCTGTTGCGGACGTGGGCCGCGCCGCCGGCGAACCAGACCTCCACGCACTCGTTGCTGTTGGCGCAGAAGCTGCTCTTGTACCAGGTTCCGCTTTGGATCGAGCCCATGGTCTCTCCTCCCCGATTGCCTTCGGCGTCAGGGTTCTGCGAGGCTTCCTGACGCCGCCTACCTTGGAGGGATTCCGCCGCCGCACTGCATGCGGCTTGCTGTCGGCTTGACGGAACGCTTGCACGGTGACTCTCATAGGTTACCCGCGTCGGCTCTGGCGTCCGCGTCAGATGATCGACGCGGAAGCCAGGGTGGCACCGCGGCGTCCCAGTCGCTGATAGACGGCTTCGGCGCGAGTCAGGTAGCGACGGCTTTCGGCGGGCTCCTCGGGTGCGAGGAGCTCGCCGATGGCTCGCAGCGCGTGGGCCTGGTCCAGCAGGGCCTGTGCGGACTCGGCCTCGGACAAGGCGGTCGTGTAACTGTCCAGGGCGGCTCGGCGATTGCCGCCGCGCAGGTGCAGTGCTCCGATCGCGAGGTGCACATGCGCCTTCTGCAACGGGTCCTCGCCGTCCTGCGCCAGGCGCAGAGCCTGCCGTAGTTGGCGTGCGGCGGTCCCCTCCTTTCCCAGAGCGATGTGCGCCATCGCCACCTGTACTAGAACTTGGGTTTCGTTGCGCCGGTCGGCACCCGCACCGGACAGCGCCAGGGCGTCTGCCAAAGCTGCCAGTGCCAGCTCGTATCGGCCACTGCGGCGGTGCACGGTCCCCACGCCGGTCGCCAGCACGGCCAGGCACTGCGGGTCGCCGAGCGCCTCGGCCAGCGGTCGCGCCTGCTCGAAGTGGGTCATCGCAATGTCGCGCTCATCGACGCGCAGGTGCATCTCGCCGAGGTTGATCAGTACGTCGCAGCGCAAGCCGGGATCGCCGAGCTCGCTCACGGCGGCCAACGCGCGGCGAACGCATCGGAAGGCGGCGTCGAGCCGCCCCAGCTCGAACAGTCCGATGCCCAGGTGGTATTCGGCGTTCGCGCGCCGCTCTGGGGCCTCCACTCGACCGAACGCGGCGGCGGCGGCCCGGTACGCCTTGACCGCTTCGGGGCGGCGGCCGGCGAGCCAGTGGATGCGGCCGGTTTGCAAGGTGGCTTCGGCGCGGCCGTATTGATCTTTGTCCTTCGTGTAGACGGCGAGGGCGGAGCGGGCATGCGCGAGTGCCTGGTCGAGCTCTCCGGTCCGGGTGTACAGCGCCGCCAGATCGGTCTGCACGCGGGCGGCGGTTACCAGGGCCACTCTGTCGCCGGTGCCGTCTGGCCGTGGTGATGAGGCCAGCGTTTCGATCGTCCGGTGCAGGAGGTCGATGGCTTCCCGCCAGTGCCCGCGTCGGTCGAGGTGGCCGGCCAGGACGTGGAGCAGGGATGGCGCCTGGTGTGGCCAATTGTGTGCGGCGGCGAAGGCGAGGATCGCGGTGAGGTTCGCGGCTTCCCGATCCAGCCAGGCGCGGAGGTCTTCGCGGGAGTTCACCGGGACGAGGGTGTCGATCGGCTCTGTCGGTGTCGCCGGGGCCCGATCAGGGGTCGGGGCCGAGCGGCGTATCCGGTCGCCGCGCTCCGCGGTCCGGACGTAGAGGTCGAACGCCCGGTGTACGGCTTCTTCGACGTCGTCCAGCGTCTCCTCATGCCAGGCCCGGTCGAGCGCGAACTCACGGATCAGGTCATGCAGGCGGTAGCGGTGCCGCGCAGTCTCTTCGATGAGGTGGTGCTCGACCAAGGCGTCCATCGAGTAGTACGACAGGGCGATGGCGGCGTCGACCGGGCCGGTGATCTGGTCGTCCGCGGACCGGTGGCCGGGCTGGGCCAGGCGGGCCACCAGGTCGCCGAGGCTCCAGCTGGGACGTTTGCGCAGATGGGCGGCGGAGACGGTGATCGCCAGCGGGAGGCCGGCGCAGCGTGCTGTGAAGCGGCCGAGGGCATCGAGGTCGTCGGCGAAATCCCGCTCGGTGATGTCCGCGAGCAAGGCGCGGGCGGCTTCGTCGGGCAGCGTCCGCAGCGAGTGCTGGCGCAGCCCCGACAGGCCGCTCAGCCGTCGTCGTGAGGTGATCAGTGCCGCGGAGCCCGGCGCGGTGGGCAGCAGGCGTTCGACTTGGTTCAGATCGCGCACGTCATCAAGCAACAGCAAGATCCGTTTGCCATGGACGCGCCGGCGCCACAGGGCACTGAGGGCGTCGACCGACTCGGCGCGTTCGACCTCGCGCGCCGGAGCACCGATCTCGTCCAGCAGGAGGCGCAGCGCTTCCGGCGCCAGCAGATGAGCGGCGCGGACAGCGAGGGATGTCTTACCGATGCCCGGCATGCCATCCAGCGCGAAAAGTGCTACGCCGCCAGCGCTCGACTTGATATCGGCCCGGACGGCGGCCAGCAGAGCGGCGAGTTCGGTCTCGCGGCCCACGAGGCTGCTGGGGTCGCGGTCGAGGGTGTTCGGCGGCGGCGCCGACTGGCCAGTGCCCTGCTGGCCGGACGCACCGGTCCCGACGGCAACGGTGGACGCGCGCCGGGTCGGCGACGAGGCGGGCTCACCGTTCAAGATCCTGCGGTGGAGCGTCCGCAGCTCCGGCCCCGGCACGGCGCCGAGTTCGGTATGGAGCCGGTGACGCGCGTTCTGGTAGGCGGCCAGGGCGTCCGCCAGCCTTCCGGCCCGTGCCAGGGCCCGCATCAACAGACCGACCGCCGCCTGGTCGACGCCGCCCACCGCGGTCCACGCCGACAGTTCGCTGACCAGATCGTCCGGATCGCCGCCGAGCCGCAGCTCCAGATCGGCCCGCGCGAGCAGGGCCGAGCGGCGGCGCTCTCGCAGCGCCCGCCGGGTACCGTCCGCCCACTGCCCGGTCAGTCCGGCCAACGGCTCCCCGCCCCACAGCGCCTCGGCCTGCCGGAACAAGGCAACCGCCGCCTCGGGATCCGAAGCGGCGGTGGCACGTGCGCGGGTGAGGGCTTGATCGAATTGTCGGGCGTCGACTACGTCCGGCGGGACGTCCAGGACGTACGCGCCGGCCCGACTGGTGCGGATCAGCCCCACGGTGTCGCCGGCCGCGCGAAGCCGGCTGCGCAGGCGCGAGATGTGCGATTGCAACGTCTCGCGTTCCGTCGCCGGCGGTTCACCGTCCCAGAGACGGTCGGCGAGACTCCGAGCAGAGACGGAGGTCCCTGATTCCAGAAGGAGGATGGCCAGGATCAGCTGCTCCTTTAACGGACCCAACGGCATTTTATGATCATGGTGCCAGATCTCGACAGGCCCGAGCACACGAAAAAACACCCGGATACCCCCAATCCGCATGGAGTCTGCAATTCGCCCCATCACCAGTCATACACCGATTCAGCCGGGGCCTCCAGATGTCAGTGGGATTCACCGCGTAGGCCAATACGTCTTGGATAAAAACTAAGGAAATTCCCCCGTTCCTCACTGACGTAAAACCGTTATTCGGCTGTCATTTTATGAGGTTCCCGCCGGGCCCGAACTCGGCTATTGTCTAGGTCGGCAACAAAGCCCTGATAGGAGAGAACGTGCATACCCTCATAGCCCTGACCAGCCTGGCCACCGATCCGACTTGGGTGGATCACTGGTGGCATGTCATTAAATGCGCCGTCGGGTACTAAGCGAAAGTGGGGCGGCTATCACCGCCGCCCCACGCGACATTACACCGTGAGCGTCAGCGCCATCTCCCCGCCGCCACGCGACAGGCGCCGGAAGAAGCTCAGTATCCCCGTCACACCGTAAGCCCACGACGCGCTGTACTCCGTGGGATCGTCCCTGACAAAGCGCGGATGATCAGCAGGCCCCGCACTCCGGAGCAGCATCTGCGTCGCGACGGCGCGCGCACCGTCCCAATACTTCTCATCCCCCGTACTGTTCGCCATATCTATCAGCATGTTGCCGATACCCGCGAGCCCACAGCACTGGCTAGGCTTGTCTATGCGCTGAATGAGAGCGATACAAGCCTCTGCGGCCCGATGCGCGGCAGCGGTGCTCGCGGGATCCGCCAGCTGCACGCCCGCCGTGAGAAGCGTCGTGGCGATCCCGGACAGCCCCTGGCACCAAGACCCGGCCAGCGGAGCGGCGGTGGGCCGATAAGCCTTGCCGACAAGGCGTTCTGTCCGCTCAACAAGATCACGAGTGCGACCCTCGGCGGCGCTGAGGATGCCTGTGTCGTTCAGCCGGATGCCGATCGCGATGAGGGCGTCGATGGTCCCGGCCACTCCATGGCCCTTGCCGGCGGAAGGTTCCACGCCCGCGGCCTCGGGGAGGGCGCTGGGCTGAGTGGCCTCATCAGGCGCTGCGTTCGCCAAGACGTGGTCGGCGCAGCGGCGGGCGACGTCCAGGTGCTCGGGGCGGCCGTCGAGGTCGTGGAGCAGGAGGTGGCCGAGGCCGACGCCGGCAGCGCCGCTGATCAGGTCGCTGTATTCGGGTTTCCAGTCGCTGGCGGGCGTCCAAGCGGTGGGAGGATCACTGGTGTGCAGCCGTCGCTCAGCGCTTTGGCGGAAGTAGTCCAGCCCGGTCCGGCCGGTCCACAGGCCCGGCCCCAGGCGCACGGCATCGGCGCCGCGTTCGCCGAACCGGACCAGCTCCACCACGAGTTCCGCGGCGCCCGGAGCGTCGAGGTGCTCCAACAGCTCCAGCCCGATGCCGGCCCCACCCCTATATACGCATCCGTCGACAGCCGCCTGCTCATGGCGCGGGACCTCTGTCAGCACCCTGCGCGCCTGGCCCAGTAGGTCGGCGACGAGGTTGCCGGTGATCTCCGTGATGAGCGAGTCGCCGACGACGGCCGGCGGCGGCAGGGCGGTCCGGGTCCGGCGGGTGGCGGTGAAGTCACCCGCGGCCATCCGGCGGGAAGCCTCGTCGGCCCGCACCTCGTCCATGCTGAGCAGGTCGCAGATCAGGCCCATGACACCGCCGGGGGCGTCGCCGCAGCGGGCCCGGATCGTCCGCAGCGCCGCCCGGCGTGGTTCGTCCGCGTCCTCGCTCAGCACCACCGGCGGCAGCGCGGACCAGGCGTAGATCAGCGTCGTGCCGAGCGCCACGAGGTCGTCGCCGGTCGTCGGCTTCTCCTCGCGGAACTGCCGGGCCGAGGAGTAGCCGGAGGTGCCGCCGGGCAGGTGCAGGCCGTTGAGGCCGGCCAGGCCCAGGTCGATGAGGGTGGCGGTGCCGTCGGGGCCGATGACCACGTTGCGCGGGTTGAGGTCGCGGATCAGGACTCCGCGATCGTGGACGGCGAGGATCACCCGCGCGAGCCGCTGCGCCAGCGCTTCCAGGGTGCGTCCGGCCACGGCGTCCGGCTCGTCGGCGCGGGCGTAGCGGCCGTGCTCCATCACGTCGTCGGCCAGGTTGAAGCGGCCGACGTCGCGGGTCACCAGGAACTCGTCGGCGTCGGCGCGGAAGTGGTCGACGAACCCCGCGACGCCCTCCACCCCGGCCAGCGCCGCCAGCACCCGGCGCTCGTTCCGCACCCGCATCCGGGTGTCGACGCCGTCCTCGCCCTCGTCGACCAGGGCCCGGGACTGCTTGACGATGACCCGGCTGCCGTCACGCAGATCCACGGCGCGCATCACGTCGCCGCGTCCGGCGTGCACGATGCCACCGTCGATCTGGAAGTGGTCGCCGAGCCGGGTCGTCGTCACGGAGTCCCGGGCGGGCAGCCGGGGCGGTCCGGCGCTGCCGGGCTCGCCGGTGAAGGGGTCCACGGCCCACGGCGGCTGCCGGTAGCGCAGCGTGGCCAGCGCCGGGAACTCCTGGCCGTCCGGGCCGGTCAGGGTCATGACCAGCTTGCCCTGCGCGTCGGCGGTCCAGGGCTTGTCGATCGGGCCGAAGCGGTAGTACACCGGGGCGTCGGGGGCCACGCGGCGGTCGCTGAGCACTCGGGGCGCCGCCCGGCCGCGCAGCAGTTCGGCGAGCAGCAGGCCGACTTCGCGGATCCGGTCCTGGCCGGGGTAGATCGCGAACGCCTTGCCGACCGAGGACGGCGTCGTGGTGCCGTCGTTGAGCCGGGCCAGGGCCGCGGCGGACCGCACGATCTTGAACGGGCAGCCGTGGGCCAGAAGCACGGGCACGATGGTGCCGGCGGTCGCGGCGAGCGTCGCGACGCGGCTGGAGACGTGCAGCTTCCAGCCCTGTTCGGGGAGGCGGGAGCCGCGCGGGCGGACCGTGAGCCACACCGGTCCGGGCTGGAGCTCGACCTGCGTCCCGGCCTGCTCGGCGCGTTCGGAGATCAGGGCCTCGACATCCTCCGCCGACAGTCCGCCGCTCATGTCGACCGTTCCTTCTTCCGTGCAGCCGTGGTGCCGCCGTGCCGACTGTGCCTGCGCCCCGTGCGGAGGTCCTACCAGGGAATGCTGGTGGCGAAGAACCACATGCTGACGTCGTCGCCGCAGCAGTGGAGGCACTGGGCGTGGTCGCGGGCGGCGTCCACGATCCCGCTGAACGCGGTGTCCACGTCCAGATCCTCGGTGGCGGTCTCGCGTGGCTCCAACTCGAGCAGTTCGGTCATCCTCGGCTCCTCAGGACAGGGCGCGCTGGTGTGCGGACTCTGCTCTGTCTAACCAGGGACGGGGCGGGCGTCAATAGGTGATCCACTTCGATCTACGCGGCCGGGCCCTGCTGGTCGCGCCTCCGGCCGTACTCCTCGGCGACCAGCATCAGGAGCATGACAACAGTGAGGCCCAACAGTTGGACGGCGGAAGCGACCCTGCCCAGCGGGATGGTCGCCAGCACCGCGACCGCGCCGGCCGCCCGGTGGCGCTTGGGCGCGATGCCCAGGCTCAGCCGGAAGCACAGGTCCCCGGCCAGATAGACCGCGACGCCGGCGGCCAGCGCCACGGCCACGGCGGTGGGCAGCGCGTCGCCGAGGTGGCCGATCGCCTTCTTCAGCCCGGCGGCCCAGATGGCGATGCCGAGCAGCATCGGGATGAAGCTGTAGTAGTAGGCGCGCATCCCCAGCCGGAAGCGGGCCAAGCCGGTCGCCGCGGCCAGCGCGTGCTCGGCGGCGGACTCGTCACGCCCGAAGTAGGTCCACCACAGCGTGGCGGCCAGGGACAGCGCCAGGGCGATACCGGCGGCCAGGGCCCAGTCCAGGCGCGTGCCGCCGGCCCCGGCGCCGATGGCCACCACCGACTCGCCGAAGGCGATGATCAGCAGCAGGCCGTGGCGCTCCACGAAGTGCGCCGGGTCCAGGTCGCCGACGGTCTCGGTGACCAGGGCGCGCCCGCCGGCGTAGTCGCCGCTGATGCGGCTGGAGATGATCGGCGCGGTCTGTTGCAGCAGCACGGCGGCCAGCCACAGCAGGTCGCTGAGCCGGCCGTGCACGGCGCCGGCGGCGGTGACGCAGCCGGCTGCCACGAGGTTGGGGACAGCGAAGCTGAGCACGTACTTGCGGTGGATGAGCGCGTACAGGGCGCTGTGGACGCCGGTGACCAGGATGAACGCCAGACCGAACGCGACCCCGTCGGTGCCGAAGACCTGGGGTACGGCCAGGGCGCAGGTGAGGAAGCCGAACATGCCGGCCACCAGGATGACGCGCCGTGCCAGGTTCTCCGGCGGGACCTGGTTGGTCAGGTAGGCGTAGGCGCCGTACATCCAGTACAGGACCGCGAAGATCAGCAGGACGCGGCCGGTCTGGGCGAAGGACAGGTCGTCGGCCAGGAGCACGGTCAGCTGCGTGATGGTGAAGACGAAGACCAGGTCGAAGAACAGCTCCAGGGTGGTCACGCGGCGCGGGGTGCCGGCTTCGCCGGCGGCGCTCTGCTCGCGGTCGCCGATGACGGAGGCTGCGGAGTCGGGGGCGGACATGGGCTTCACCCTAATCGCGGCGCGCGGGGGGTGATCGTCACCTGTACGGACGAGCGCCTATGTAAGCGCTAGCGAGCGGATCACTAGCTCCAGAGCGGGAAGGAAGACCGTCACATGGAAGGACAGCTGGGTCCGCGACCGTCCCGCCACCGGTCGGTTCGGTGGCGGGGTCTACCAGAGGATTGCTAACCCCGAGCCAGCCGCTCGGTGAGCCGTGCCTTCGCTTGCGGCCATTCGTCCTTGAGCATCGAGAAGTACACGCTGTCGCGCCAGGTGCCGTCCGGCCGCAGCCGGTGCCGCCGCAGCACGCCCTCGCGCTGCGCCCCGAGGCGGGCGATCGCGTTCTGGGAGCGCTGGTTCAGGTGGTCGGTCTTCAACTGCACGCGTCCCATGCCGAGGTCTTCGAATGCGTGCGTCAGGAGCAGCAGCTTCGACTCGGTGTTCACGGCACTGCGCCAGTGGGCGCTGCCGTACCAGGTCCAGCCGATCTCCAGCCGCTCGTCCACGACGCTGATGTCGAGGTAGGTGGTCCAGCCGATCGCGCGGCCGGTGGCCAGGAGGATGACCGCGAAGGCGACGTAGGAGTCGGTGTCGAGGATGGTGTCCAGCTTCTCGCCGAGTTCGGCCTCGGTGTGCGGCGTGGGGCCGCCTTGCCACTGCCAGACGGCGTCGTCGTCGCCACCGGATTCGAACAGCTCCGGCAGGTGGCCGCGGGTCAGGGGTTCGAGACGAACGTGCTCGCCGGTCAGGGTCACGGGGGCTGGGGTCTTCGCAGGCATGATCGATACTTTAGGGATTTTTTGAACTAGCGACAAGTTTCTTTGTCCTAGTTCAATATCTCAGCGCCAGATGTCGGCGCTCTCGGCGGCGTACTGCGCGAGCGTCCGCGCCGGACGGCCCGTTACGCGCTCGACCACGTCGCTCACCGGAGCGTTCGCGCCCTCGTGCATCAGGTCGTACAGGCCGCGCTGCCAGGTGATCGAGCGTTCGCGGGCGCCGGCGGCGCGCAGGTCCGCGGCGGACCGCTCGTGGGTGATCGGCCGGTATGTCAGCTCCCTGCCGGCGGTGTCGCCGATCACCGCCAGCGCGTGCCGGTAGGTCAGGGCCTCCGGTCCGGTCAAGTCGTAGACGTGTCCGGCGTGGCCGTCCTCGGTGAGCGCCGCCGCGGCGACGTCGGCGACGTCCCGGGTGTCGACGAAGCTCACCGCGGCCTCGCCGGCCGGCAGTTCCAGGACGCCGTGCTCGCGCAGGGCGGTGGCGAAGGCCTCGCCGAAGTTCTGGATGAACCAATTGGGGCGCAGGATGGTCCACTCCTTGCCCGAGGCTCGGACGTCGCGCTCCCAGTCGGCCATCATGACCTCCGGCGGCAGGCGGTCCGCGCCGAGGACGGACAGCAGTGCCACCCGGCGGGTGTCCGCGGCCTCGGCGAGGAGTTCGCCGACCAGCGTCTCACCGGTGGGGTGGGCGTAGGGGCCGACGATGTAGAGGCCCTCGGCGCCCTGAAGGGCCGGGGCCCAGGTCGCGCGCTCGGCCCAGTCGAAGCGCACCGGCTGGACGCCATGCGCGGCGGTGGCCGCGGGGTTGCGGCTGGCGGCGGCGACCTTCACACCGCGCGCCGTGAGCGCGTCCACCACCGTGCGGCCGGTCTTGCCCGTCGCGCCGATCACCAGGACGGTCATCGTCATCAGCTCCCTGTTTCGGTGTTTCGCTTACGGGATCAACGGTAGGGCGGCGTGCCCGGATGATGAATGTCGCAGGGTCCTGAAAACATGTCCCTGCGTCCGGCGTTCGCGGGCTACCCTCGACGCCATGGACGTACTCACCGACGCTCTCGCCGCGATGCGCGCCGGGCAGACGCGCTCGGCCCGCACGGAGGTCCACGCGCCGTGGGGGTTGCGGTTCCCGGCGGTCGGCGGGACGACGTTCCACGCGTTGCTGAGCGGCCGGTGCTGGCTGCTGCCGCCGGACGGCGAGCCGGTGCCGATGGCGCCCGGCGACGTGACGCTGCTGCGGAACGGCAGCACGGTGGCGCTCGCCGACGACCCGGTGACGCCGCTGCGCGACTTCCGGCCCGGGGATTGGGAGCCGGGACAGGTGATCGGCCGCGTCGACATCGACGGCCGGGGCGAGCGCGCGCTGCTGATCTGCGGCGCCTATCAGCTCGGCCGCAGCCGTCCGCATCCGCTGCTGGCCGGGCTCCCGGACCTGTTGCACCTGCGCGCGGACGAAGGTCCGGAGCTGGCTGCGACGGTGACGCTGCTCGGTACGGAGTTGGAGCATGCGCGGCCGGGCCAGGACGGCGTTGTCGCGGCGCTGGTCGACGCGATGCTGCTGGTCATCCTGCGGACCTGGATCGAGCGCGAGTCCCGCGCCCCGACGCCGGGCTGGCCCGGCGCCCTGACCGATCCGGCGATCAGCGGCGCCCTGGCGGACCTGCACGCCGATCCGGCGCGGCAGTGGACCGTCGCAGAGCTCGGCGACCGGGTGGGGCTGAGCCGCTCGGCGTTCGCGCAGCGGTTCACGGCCCTGGTCGGCGAGCCGCCGTTGACGTATCTGACCTGGTGGCGCATGACGACGGCCGGCCGGCTGCTGCGCGAGTCGGACGCGCCGCTGAGCGCGGTGGCGCTGCGGGTGGGCTACTCCTCGGAGTTCGCGTTCGCCAAGGCGTTCAAGCGCGAGTTCGGTATCGCGCCGGGCCGGTATCGGCGGCAGCCCGCATTGGCGAGCGCTGTGTGAGAGGTGAGAACAGACCAGCGCCGCCCCGGCTCAGGAAAGCGGGGCGGCGCTGGTCGGCTACCGCCCCGGCGCAGGAATGCGGGACGGCCGCCCGACGGACGCGCCTCGGCTCGCCGAACGCGAGGCGGCTCCGCCAATGTCGCCCCGGCTCAGGATTCGGGGCGGCACGGTCTGGGTGTCTTCGGGTTCCGCCTCAGGCGGCGGGGCTATCACCCACCTCGTCGGCGCCGGCGGGCATCGTGATGACGACCCCGAGTTCCTGGCGGATGGCGTGGGCCGCGGCCCCGAAGACCAGGCTGTGCGTGCCCAGGGTGGACGCCCGGAGCACGAGCTGTTCGAAGCCGGACATGACGCGCAGCGCGAGCCGCTCGTTGATCTCCCGCATCAGCGGCGGTCCGAGCGGGTCGCCGGCGATCGGTCCGCCGAGGATGAATTCGGTGACGTCCAGCGCGCCGGCCAGCGTCGACAGCAGCCGGGCCGTCTCCCGGGCGGCGCGGGTGACCCGCTCCCCCAGCGCCCGCGCGTCGCTGTCGTCGTCGCCGGCCAGGTAGCCGGCGACCGTCTTGTCGTCGGCGTCGCCGAGGATCGACGGCTGCGCGGCCACCGTCTCCAGGCAGCCGATCAGCCCGCAGCGGCAGCGCAGCGAGGCGCCGATGTCGATGTGGCCGATCTCGCCGCTGCGGAAGGCGCCGCCGTGGTACAGCCGGCCGTCCAGGACGATGCCGGCGCCGATGCCGGTCCCGATCCAGAGCACCACCACCGTGTTGGCGCGGTCGGTGGACAGTGCGACCTCGGACAGCGCCACGGCGTTGGCGTCGTTGACGACGTGCACCGGCAGTCCGTCGCAGAGCTCGGACAGTTCATGGCCCATGGACACCATGTGCCAGCCGTAGTTGACGGCCTCCCGGATCACGCCGTCGTCGCCGACGATGCCCGGCACCGCGACGCCGACCCCGGTGACCCGGCCCGGCGTGGGCGCGGCCATCCGCCGCACCATGTCCGACACCGCGGTCAGGGCCGGGGCGTCCAGCGGCCGGGAGACGGTCGTGGTCTGCTCCATGTGGCCGTTGAGGGTGAACCGGCTGGCGGTGATCCGGTCGTTGGCGACCTGTACGCCGATGAACCGGTGGTGGACGTCGTCCAGGTCCAGGAGCACCCGCGGCTTGCCGACCGGCTGCGCCTCGCGGCCGGCCTCGCGCACCAGGCGGCGCTCGATCAGGTCGGCGACGATCTCCGAGACCGTCGCGGTCGGCAGCCCGGTCTGGCGGATGACGTCGGTGCGGGAGAAGCGGCCACCGCCGGCGGCGACGCACTGGAGGACCAGCACGTCGTTGCGGGCCCGAAGGGAGCTTTTGGTTCCCTTCTGGGTGAACCGGAGCTGCGTCACCGGTCGCCGCCCTCTCTTGCATCGTTCATCGATGAAACGTCGCGGGAACTGTAGGGCGGGGGTGAGGGGGCGGTCAAGCCTGGGGGTGGAGGCGGGGCGTCTACCAGAGCCCTGAGTCCGCCCCCGGCCCCGTCTGGGCAGCCAACCGCTCCAGCACCCCTGGTATCTCCGCTGCCGAAACCGGCCGCGAGAAGTGGAACCCCTGCCCGAAGTCCACCCCGAGCACCGTCAGCCGGCGGGCCTGGTCGGCGGTCTCGACGCCCTCGGCGGTGACGGTCATCCCGCTGGCATGCGCCAGCACCACCAGACTCGTGATGACCGACTCCGCGAAACGGTCGGGCTCCGGCCGGCCGAGGTCGGCGACGAACGAGGCGTCGATCTTCAGCGCGGTCGCCGGCAGGTAGCGCAGGCGCGCCAGGTTCGAGTAGCCGGTGCCGAAGTCGTCGACGGCTATGCCGATGCCGCGGTCGGCCATGACGCGCAGCGGGCACGGGCCGGGCTGGTTCTCGGACTCGGCGTCCATCAAGGCGCTCTCGGTGATCTCCAGGCACAGCCGGCCGGCGGGCAGGCCGGAGCCGGCCAGGGCGGCCTCGACGTCGCGGACCAGGCCCGGGTCGCGCACCTGGCGGACGGCGACGTTCACCGCGACCGCGGGGCCGGCCGGCCAGGACGCCGCGTCGCCGACCGCGCGCTCCAGGACCCAGCGGCCGAGTTCGACGATCGCGCCGGTCTCCTCGGCGACCGGGATGAACTCCTGCGGACGCAGCAGGCCGCGCTCAGGGTGCCGCCACCGGACCAGGGCCTCGACCAGTGGCGGGCGGCCGCCGGACAGGCTCACGATCGGCTGGTACTCCAGGAACATCTCCCCGGATTCCAGGGCCGCGGGCAGGGCCTGGGCCAGGGCGTAGCGGTGGACCTCGCGGGCGTTGCGGTCCTCGTCGAACAGCGCGAAGTCGGCCTTGCCCGCCGACTTGGCCCAGTAGAGCGTGATGTCCGCCGCGCGCAGCAGCTCGGTGGCCGAGGCCGCCTCGGCCGGGCGCTCGACCAGGCCGGCGCTGGCGGTCACGGTGACGCTGTGGCCGTCGAGCAGCACCGGGCGGCGGACCTCGGCCAGGATGCGCTCCAGGATCGGGAACAGCGACTCCGGGCCGCTGGTGCGGCGGAACAGGACCACGAACTCGTCGCCGCCCATGCGGGCCACCACGTGCCGGAGCGGGTCGGTGGCGGCCGACAGCCGGGCCGCGACCTCGGCCAGCAGCCGGTCGCCGGCCTGGTGGCCCAGGGTGTCGTTGACGCCCTTGAAGCCGTCCAGGTCCAGGAAGGCCAGGCCCAGGCGGTCGTCGGGGCCGGCCGAGCGCAGCAGGTCCTCGACCGCGCTCAACAGTTGCACCCGGTTCGGCAGGCCGGTCAGGGCGTCGTGGGTGGCCTGGTAGCGCAGCTGGTCGGTGGCCAGCCGGCGGGCGGTGACGTCCTCGTGCAGCCCGATCACCAGCGCCACCCCGCCGGTGTCGTCGCGCACGGCGGTGGTGCGCACATGGGTCCACACCTCGCCGCCGTCGGCGCGCCGGATGCGGGTGTCGATCTCGGCCTCGGTCAGCCGGCCGGCCAGCAGGGCGTCGTAGCCGCGCCAGTACTCGCCCGGATCGGCCGGCTGGATCAGGTTCCTGATGGGGCGGCCGCGGGCGCCGTAGGCGTCGACGCGGTTCACCTCCAGCACCTGGCCGTGCCGGTCGGTGATGACGATGCCGAGCGCGGCGTTGCGGAACACGGTGCGGAACCGGGCCTCGCCGGCGCGGTAGGCGGTGAGCACGGCTTCGTGGATCGAGGCCTGCTCCACCCGGGTGCGCTCGCGCAGGCCCTCGGCGAAGGCGGCGGCCAGCCCGGCGCGCAGGGCGGTGCGGGTCTGCGGGCGCAGGAACGGCGGCAGGTGGCGGTCCAGCGCCTCGACGGTGGCCGCGATACAGGCGCCCTGGAAGCAGTGCACGTCGATGAGCACGCCGGCCGCCTGCTCCCCGAGCTTGCGGGCCAGCTCCGGCTCGTCCGGCATGGCGACGACCTGTTCGGCCAGCGGCGTCACCACCTGCAGCGCCCGGTCGTGGCCGAGCGGCGAGGCCGCGGCGGCGGACAGGGCGGCGGCCCAGTCCTGGGCGAAGGCGGTGGCGGGGCTGGGGACGAGGGCGGCGGAGTGCGGTTCGGCGTTCGCGTCGGGCGGGCTCGGGCTCGGGCTCGAACTCGGGCTCGGACTCGGACTCGAAGTGGGCGGAGCAGGCACGTCCTCAGCGGCCGGTATCACCAGCGCGGCGTCGGAACCGGGGCCGGCCCGCCCGCGCTCCCGTAAGTGCCCCTCGCCGACGGCGGCCGGCCCGGAGCCGGACTCGGCACCGCCGATCCCGGCCTCCGCGCTGCGTGTCACGTCGTTCCGCCTCTCACTGGCCGGTGCCAGAATCGCCGTCAGCCGCCCGCGCCGGGCTTGACCGCCACGGCGGCGTAGGACGCGTAGCGTTCGGGGTCGTGCTTGGCGCGCTCGGACTCCTCGGGCTCCGGACGCCACAGCGGCAGCGGCACCACGCCCGGGTCCAGCAGCGTGAAGCCCTCGAAGAGTCTCTCGATCTGCTCGCCGCCGCGCCAGTACATCGGCTCGGGGGAATTGGCGTTCCACATCTCCAGCATGTCGATGGTCGCGCGCGGCTGGCCGTCGTGGGTGGCGTGCTGGACGACCAGGAAGCTGCCCGGCGCCATGGCCTCGCGCAGGGTGGCGACGATCCCGGCCGGGTCGTCGGCGTCGGCGACGAAGTGCAGCACGCTGCACAGCAGCACGGCGACCGGCCGGTCGAAGTCGATCAGGTCCCGCACCCTGGAGTTGTCCAGGATCGCGTGCGGGGAGCGGGCGTCGGCCTGGATGAAGACGGCTCCGCCGTCCCCGGCGAGCATCGCCTCGCCGTGCGCGACCGCGACCGGGTCGTGGTCGACGTAGACGACCCGGGCCCCGGGCCGGCTCTGCCGCGCGGTCTCGTGCACCGGGCCCATGGTCGGCACGCCGGCGCCGATGTCCAGGAACTGGTCGACGCCGGCCGCCGCGGCCGTGCCCACGGCGCGGTGCAGGAACATCCGCACCTGCTGGGCCAGCTCGGGCAGGTCCGGT
>JAEKKI010000020.1 GCA_019510485.1 Catenulisporales bacterium | reverse complement strand
AACGGGGGGCCACCCCCGGTCTCGAGCAGGTCCTCCCCCTCCCGGGAGGACAAGCACCCGCCGGGCCCGGAGCCCTCCCCAAGCAACCGGACCCGGCACCCCCGACGGCAAAACCCCCGCCGCCGGGCAACACCCCATGGCCGTACCCCAACTGGTCGCGCGGTGTGGCTGGCAGACCGATACGGCGAGTGAGGTGGGCCAGTAGAACGTCAGTGGAAGTTCACCGAGTGCAGGCGGGCCTTGTAGAACTCAGCGCCGTACGACAGGCCCCGGGTGAACGACTTGGCCCCGCCGGCGTCGAAGAATTGCACGTGGGGATTGACCCAGTTGCGGGTGTCCCCGTGGTAGGTCGACCCGGTGGCCTGGACCCAGAACGACTCGCCGGAGGTGTGCTGCGAGAAGGACTTCACTGAGCTGTTGGCGTGGACGGTGCTCACCGCGTGCGTGGTCTTGTTGATCGCGACCACCGCGCTGGAGTGGCTGGCCAGCAGGATCGAGCTGTTGCTGTAGGAGGCGTCCAGGCTGTGGCCGAGGTGCGAGCCGATGGACACGTCGACCCCGCTGACCAGGCGAGTACTGCGATACGTGCCGCTGACGGCGTAGGACGTGGCCCGGTTCTGGCCGATGGCCCACAGCCGGGAGTGGATGTCGTCCCACCACAGCCCGTGCGCCCCGGCGTAGTTGATCGTCTGCACCAGCGCCAGCGTGGAGGGATCGCTGACCGCGGTCGGCCCGTAGACGTGGAGGTAGCCGCCGGAGGAGGCGGTGACGATGGCCCCGATGTTCGGGATCCGCTCGATCGCGTGCGGATTGCTGCCGGGCGTGGCCTCCCAGAGCAGGCTTCCGGTCCCCTGCGTCCCGGACGCGGCCTTGTTCACCATCCCCACGTTGCCGCCCGAGGCCGCCACCAGAGCGACCTCGCCGAACGAGGCGGTGTTCCGGAACTTGACGTCCGAGAGGTTGCTCCAACCGCCGCCGCCGGGCGACCACATCCACTTCGGCGTGCTCCACGCGGCCGAGGAGGAGTAGATCTGGATCTGGTTGTGGTACTGCTCGCATACCGCGACGTCATAGGTGGCCGATGCCTGCGCGCCGCTCTGGCCGAGCCACAACGCGGCCGGGGTGGCGCCGGCGACGACAGCCGACTTCAGCAGGGCTCTTCTCGTCATGTCCATGCCTCAGCATATTGAGACGTCTTGGTGTCCGTGCAAAGACTCCGGGATGAAATCGCCGACGCCGATCGTCCCGGGCGAAAAAGTTCGAGGCGATGTGTCGGATCCGGTCGGCGGCGTTCGTAGCAAGGTTGAGAGGCCGCCCGCGAGAGGCGCCGACGAAGAACTCCGAAGAGGAAAAGGATTCGCGATCATGAAGCTGACGATCACCACACAGGTCTCGGTCGACGGCGTTATGCAGGGCAACGGCCCGTCGGAGCAGGACCGCAAGGAGGGTTTCGAGCGTGACGGCTGGGCCACCACGGGGCACTTCGGCGACGAGTCCGGGGCGTTCGTGGGCCGGCTCTACCAGCGCGCCGAGGCGTTCCTGTTCGGCCGCCGGACCTACGACATGTTCGCTCCTTACTGGGGCGCGATGGACCCGGGCAGCGGCCCGATCGCCGACGCCTTGAACACCAAGCCCAAGTACGTCGCGTCGAACACGCTGGCCGACCCGCGCTGGGCGGGCACGACCGTCCTGTCCGGCGACCTCGCGGCGGCCGTCGGCGAACTGAAGGCCAAGCCGGGTGGAGAGCTTCAGGTGCACGGCAGCGGCGTCCTGGCCCGGTGGCTGCTCGCGAACGGCCTGGTCGACGAGCTGAACCTGCTCACCGTTCCGGTCGTCGTCGGCCAGGGCACGCGGCTGTTCCCCGACAGCGGTCCGGACCTGGCGCTCGACCTGGTCGAATCGCGGGCGTTCCGGAAGGGTGTGACGCTCCAGGTGTACCGGCCCAACGGCCGCCCGCGCTACGGACTGGCCGGCTCCTGAAACAGGAAGGAACGATCGATGCAGTACATGGTTTCAGTCATCACCGACAAGCCCGGCCTCGCCACCGAGCAGGAGGACGCGGCGATCGACGTGTTCAACGACCGGCTCAAGGCCGAGGGCTATTGGGTCTTCGCCGGCGGCCTCGGCGGGCCCGACACGGCCACCGTCATCGATAGCCGCGGCGCGGAGACGTTGGTCACCGACGGGCCCTTTCTGGAGTCGAAGGAATACCTCATCGGCTTCTGGATCATCGAGGCCCCCGACCTCGACGTGGCGCTCGCCCTCGCCGCCGAGGGGTCGAAGGCCTGCAACCGCAAGATCGAGGTGCGGCCGTTCCTGTGAACAGCGCCGACGTCCACGAGGCGATCACCCGGGTCCACCGCGATGAGTGGGCCCGGGTGGTGGCCACCCTGACCAAGCGTTTCGGCGACCTCGACGTCGCCGAGGAGGCCGCCGCCGAGGCGTTCGCGACCGCCGTCCAGCGGTGGCCGGAGGACGGCGTGCCGCCCAACCCCGGCGGCTGGCTCACCACCACCGCCCACCGCAAGGCCATCGATCGGATCCGGCGGGAGGACAAGCGTGACGACAAGTACAGGGAGGCACAGCTGTTGTATGACGACGACCCGCCACCCGCGCAGGTCGGCCCGATCGGCGACGACCGGCTCCGGCTGATCTTCACCTGCTGTCACCCGGCGCTGGCGATCGAATCCCGCGTGGCGCTGACGCTGCGCATGCTCGGCGGCCTGACCGTCCCCGAGATCGCCCGCGCTCTGCTGGCGACCGAGGCCGCCGCGGGGCAGCGGATCACCCGCGCGAAGGCCAAGATCAAGGCGACCCGCATCCCGTACCGGGTGCCGTC
Source organism: Catenulisporales bacterium (assembly GCA_019510485.1). Taxonomy (GTDB): domain Bacteria; phylum Actinomycetota; class Actinomycetes; order Streptomycetales; family Catenulisporaceae; genus Catenulispora. The sequence continues at coordinate 18,312 of JAEKKI010000020.1, read as the reverse complement.
GGAGCAGGACCTCCCGGCTCGGGTCTCCGGCGTGCTCACTGTCCTGTTCCTCGTCTTCAACGAGGGTTATCTGGCCACCGGATCCGACACCGACCCGCTGCGCCCGGACCTGACCGCCGAGGCGATCCGGCTCACCCGCTTGATTCGTACCCTGCTGCCGGGTGACGGCGAGGTGGCCGGGTTGCTCGCGCTGATGCTTCTCACCGAGGCCCGCCGCACCGCGCGGGTGTCGGCCGGCGGCGAACTGGTCCCGCTCGGCGAGCAGGATCGCGGGTCTTGGGACGCTGAGCTGATTGCCGAGGGCCACCGGCTGGTCCGCGAGCGCCTCGCCGCTGCCGCCGCCGGGGTGGCCCCTGGCCGCTATCAGATCCTGGCCGCGATCAACGCCGTGCACAGCTCTGCGCGCGACGTCCGCGACACCGACTGGTCACAGGTCGTCGCGCTCTATGACCAGCTCGTCCACGTCGACCCCTCGCCGATCGTCGCCCTCAACCGGGCCATAGCAGTCGCCGAGCTCGACGGTCCGGAGGTGGCGCTGGCAGCCGTCGACCACCTCGCGGAGGCGTTGGCCGGTTACCATCTCTTCCACGCGACCCGCGCCGACCTGTTGCGTCGGCTCGGCCGCAGTCGGCAGTCGCGCGCGGCCTACGACAAGGCGATCGAGTTGGCGGCCAACGCTGCTGAGATCGCGTACCTGACGCGCCGGCGCGATCAGCTGGGGTAGTTTCAGCCTCGGGTGGCGTCGGTGACGATCAAGGACTCGTCGAGTTTCGCGATGATGACGTCGGCTGTCTCATCAGGGGTTTGATGGGAGGTGTCGAGCCATAGGCCGAGGCGCGGCGTCTCCTTAGCGAGCACGTTACAAAGCCAGTCGAAGCTGCCGTTCTCAGCGGTGTAGGCGGTCTTCGCCCTCTCCCGGTCGCGGTGGCGGATGGTCTCGGGGCCGGGGCTCAACACGACGAGGTGGAACCGGGCGCACGGCACTAGACCGGGCAGCTCGCCAAGCATCGGACCGAGGATGTTGTCGTTGAAGACGACGTCGAATCCCGCTTGCAAGTAGACGCCTGCCACCGCGAGCGAAGCCTGATAGCGCAGCCGAAGTTGCCGCAACGCCTCTTCACTCGGTTCACGTGTCATGTCGACGTACCCGCTGACGACCATCGCGCGGATCGTGTCGCCGTCGACGACCACGCCCCGGGCGGAGCGTCTCGCCAGTGCCGCGGCGACGGTGGACTTTCCCGACGCCGGGATCCCGGTGACGACGATCAAACGAGTCATTGGTGGTTACGGTAGCGGCTTTTCAACGCCGTCCTCAGATGTTTTCAGCCACGTGCTGGCTGCGCCTGCAGGCGGGGTCGAGTCCGGGCCTGCGAGATGCATAAAGGATTCATATAAAAGCTGTATGCTACGACCATGGACCCTCAAGGCGCCGCGAGCGGCGCTTCCACTGCGATCGGGTCAGCCCTCTACGGACTGGCCACCAGGGCCGTGAGGCGGCTTCCGCGTGACATGAGCCTCACGTCCGCTGCCACCCTGGCCACCCTGGAGAGGACCGGCCCGCGACGGATCACCGAGTTGGCCGTGATCGAGGGCGTCACCCAGCCCGCGATGAGCGTCCTGGTTCGGGTGATGGAGGAATCCGGGCTGGTCGAGCGGAGAGGGGACACGTCCGACAAGCGGGTCACGTTGGTGTGTCTGACCGAGGCCGGCGCGTCCTATGTCCGGGCGCGGCGCCAGGCGGGCGTCGATGCTTACGCGGGGTTGATCGACAAACTCAGCGGCGACGAGATCGAGGCCTTGGTGGCAGCCCTTCCGGCGCTGCTGCATCTGGCGGCGCTCGACAGTCAAGATCGAGAAGGGCCGAAGCTGTGACGGGGCACTTGCTCGGGGGGACGCCTGTGAACTCCGACGAAGGGATGACCACATCCCCGGAGCGCTCCGAGGCGAGGCTGCTGGTCCCGTCCCTGATGTTCATCGCGCTCGTCGTGGCGGCGGTCGCCAGCCTCGGGACGCCTCTCATCACCAGCGTGGCGACGACGTTCCGCGTCTCACTGGACAGCGCGCAGTGGACGCTGACCATCGCGCTGCTGTCCGGCGCCGTCGCCACGCCCGTCCTCGGCCGGCTCGGAGCCGGCCCGCACCGGCGGGCCACGATTCTCGCCACGCTGGGGGTCGTCGTCGCAGGCAGTGCGCTCACGGTGCTCCCGCTGCCGTTCGCGTGGCTGCTCGTCGGCAGGGCGGCCCAAGGCGTCGGGCTCGGTCTGACGGCGCTGATGATGGGAGTGGCCCGCGACCATCTTCCCGAGGGGCGCAGCGCGGCCACGATCGCCCTGATCTCGGTGGTCTCGATCATCGGGGCCGGCGTCGGGTACCCGCTCGCCGGGCTGCTCGCCGAGCTCGGCGGGGTGCGGGCCGCCTACGGCCTAGGTCTGTTCGTCACCGCTGCCGCTTTCCTGGCCGCGTGGCGCTCGATACCCGCGGCTCCCGAAGGCCGCTCGGCTCACGTGGGCGTTGCGAACGCGCTCGTCCTGGCGGGTGGACTGTTCCTCGTCCTGTTCCTCGCAAGCGAGACGAGTCTTTGGAGCCATCACCTCGCCGCGGCGGCGAGTCTCGCCATAGTCGCCGTGGCCCTGCTCTGCGTCTGGACCGCCTCCGAGCTGCGCAGTAAGACACCCTTGGTCGATGTCCGGGCGGTGCGGCACCCGGCGGTCGCCGGAGCGAACATCGCCATGTTCGTCGGCGGGATCGGCATGTACCTCCTGCTCACGCTGATCACCCGCTACGCGCAGACACCGCGCGACGTCGGCTACGGTTTCGGGTTGACCACCTTCGTCGCCGGGCTGGTCCTCGTTCCGTTCTCTGTGCTGGGGTTCGTCGCGGGCAAGCTCACGCCTCGGGTTCGGACGCGGATCGACGCGCCCTTGCTCTTGGCCGGCAGCGCCGTCGTCGTCGGTTGTGGATTCGTCCTCTTCGTGGCGGCCCGGTCGAACCTGGCCGAACTGTTCGTGGCCATGGGCGTGCTGGGCTTCGGCGTCGGCAGCTTCTCGGCCGCCATGCCCGGCGTCATCCTGGCCGTCACGCCCAAAAGCGAGACGTCGAGCGCCATGAGCTTCAACTACGTCGTCCGAAGCGTCGGATACTCCCTGGGCAGCGCCATCGGCGGCCTGGTGCTGGCCGCGGGCACCGACACCGACCACCTCTTCCCGAGCGACGGCGCCTACACCACGGCAGCGCTGGTCGGCATCGCCGCGATGGCGATCACGACCCTGACCAGCCTCGCCCTCGCCCGCCGCTCGCCCGAGACCGACCCGATCGAGGAGCCGGCAGGAGGCACGAGCCGTACCACTACGCCGTGATCGGCCGGCATCAAGCTGGAGGCCTCGGGCACGATCACCTTGGACGATGTGCGCGCCGTCGCGAAAATCGGTGTCGGCGCCGTGTCCGGCGGCGCCGCCCGACCCACAGCGCGCCGGCCATGGGTCCGTCTGAGCATCTCCTCGTCGTGAGAGGCCGAGTCGACAGCCTCGGTCGAATCGCAGACTCCCAGCGTCGCAATCGCGACGCGAATGCACGATCCGACATTCAGGAGGAGCCTGCGACGGTCGACCGCAGGGTCGGAGCCGACAGCTCGTGCTCCGGATCATCCCGGCGACCCGCCGCCTACAGGGCGAGTTCCTCGACCGGTGCCCTGCCTCCGGATTGCTTCGATGACACAGAGATGAGTGAGGGTATTGACATACCGGAGGGCATTCGAAAAGATGAGCGAGTGTGCGACGTGCGGTCGGCGCACGTCGGGGGAGGAACAGGGGGTTGGCGATGCGTCGCCATACAAAATGGTCAGCTCTCGTAGCCAGTCTGTCGCTGGCATCCGGCTTGACGCTCATCACAATCGCACCAAGCCATGCGGCCTCGGGCGGCCATGCCCAGCCGCGTACCGCAGCCGATCTCGAAGCGGTCGTGGCACCGCTTCGAAGCACGGGTTACGCCCTCGACGAGGAGGGCCGCAAGAGCACAGAGACTTCCGTCTACGCGGGCACTTCCTTTGACACCGCGGCGGGCAAAGTCGATCTCTACCTCGCCGATACCGGTCAATACCAGCGATTCCTGGGAGCGGCACGTACCAGGCGCAACGTCGACGCCTCGCTGATACACGTCCATCCGGCGAAATACTCGCACGCGAAGCTGGTCTCCGCCCGGGACCTGGTCTTCACGCAGGATCGCCTGAAGTTCGGGTTCGCCACCAACTCATTCGCCGTACCGGAAGACGGCTCCGGCCTGATCGTCGGTGTGGCGGACGCTGCAGACCAGCCGCTTTCGGCGACGCAGATGTCGGACGCAGCGGCGAAGCTGACGGCGGCCGCGGGGATTCCCGTCACGGTACAGTACGCCAAGCCCAGCCGGAGCATGGACCGGACCGGGGACACTCCGCCGTATTATGCAGGGGGCCTGATCCAGGTCCAGCATCAAAACGACGGCTCCTTCCACTACTGCTCGACGGGATTCACCGAGCACGCCAATGGCACCACCTACGTCTTCACCGCCGCACACTGCGCCCACGCCGGAGACAAGGTCTTCAACGGCAATGGCGTGTATGAAGGCACGACGATCGCGAAGAACGACGCCTCGGACTCCGCGGCGATCGACGCCCGCGGCGCGCAGTATGAATTCGACGGCGGGCAGACCTCGTACAACGTCTTCTCCTACTCCGGAACGGAAGCTCCGATCCAGAACGATGTGGTGTACCAAGACGGCTACTACAGCGGCATCAAAGCCTCGCAGATCACCACCACGTACGCCTGCTGGTACGCCAGCTCGTCCTACGGATGGACGAATTCATGCGGATCGGTGACACACTCATTCAGCGGAAGCGCAGTGCTGAGCGGTGACAGCGGAGCTTTGGTGTTCCACTGCGACGGCGACTGCAACACCGGCGGTCGCCATGTCTCAGGCCTCGTCAGTGCCTCATATCAGGGATATGACTCACAGCTCGCCTACACCACAGTCCATGACATATTGAACTACTGGGGTGGGACGGTCTGGTAATCCGCCGGCGCCCGAGCTCAGCCGAGTGGAGGTCTCGATGCGTACACGTACCGCATGGCTGGCGGCAGTCGCCGCGGTTTCGGCCTGCTCCAGCACGACCGAGCGCGCCAGCTGCAGCGGTGACCCGGTCGGCATCCCCGGCGTGGTGGTCGATTATGGGGAAGTCGTTCGTCTCCATCCCGAGGCCGGAGCAGTCCATGCCAAAGCGTGCTTCGGCCAGGTGTGCAGGGAAACCGACTCTAACGGTCCGCTGGGAGCTCGGTTTCTGGTACCGCTGGCGAACGCATCGTCGCCAGCGACGACGGTTTCGCTGAAGACGACTGACCCGCACGGTGCGACGCTGCTGGACACGCAGGACACGTTCACCGTGCCGACGATCTCCGGCGGCGCTGGGTGCGGGGTTCCCCTGTGGGAGCTGAGCCTGGTTGTCCACGACGGGAGGCTTACAGCTACCAACCCGATCAAGCTGACGCCAGAACCTGCGGCGACATCCTCGTAGCCGCGATGTCCGACAGCACCGCCGTTGGGGGCCGACCATGCTCCCGACGGCGGTTGTCGGCCAACGGTGCCGTACACCGGCTGGCCTTCAGCGCCTCGTAAGCCCAGAACTTGTATCCGCTGGATGCCGTCTCATCGACCTCCAGGCGTTCCACCGCAGGCACGGTTTTCGGCAGCAAGTCCTGGGTGGCGGTGACGAACGCGGCCTGCGCGATCGGCCAGGACACTTGGTGGTCGCGCGCGGACTGGATGACCGTGGGGCGGCCACCGCCGTCCCGGCGGCAGTGCGCAGACGGCCGGTCAGCCGTGCACGGCTCGGAATCGCGGGCAGCGACTCAGTGAATGTCACCCGCCGGCAGGCCGTGTTCAGACACCGCCAGCGCCGCTTGGTCCAACACAGCTGCGTCTGCCGCCCGTGATCCCGGCCGGTACCCCCGCCTGCACCGCTCCCGCCCGATCGGCGCCTTTCAAGGCGCGCTCAAGCGCGGCTATGGAGTCGGTCAGCGGGGTCGCACGCAGGAAGTCGTCAAGCCGCACGGGCGTTCGTTCCAGGTTGTACTCGTCAAAAACATCGTGCTTCTGCCGTTTGAGCACGCGAAGGACGAGACGACCTCGGTCAAGCACGCCAGCGCCATCACCTGGGCGGGACGTTCGGATCAAGACCTCAGCCATCCGTCCAGAGTGCCGCAGCAGTTTCCGCAGACCTCTGATATTCGAACACTCCTACGTAGCCTAGGTAGCCCGCCCACCGGGATCCGTGGAAACACGGAGATTCCCCTACCCCGGCTGCGTACAGTAGCGATATGCCGTCCGCGACTCGTCCTGATCCCGCGCGGGCACCGGGTTCCACCGTCTACAGCCGCGACGCGGAGCTGGCGACCGTCCACGGACTGCTCGCCGACCCCGGGGCCGGGGCGCGGGCGCTGGTTCTGGTCGGTGAGGCGGGCATCGGCAAGACGACGCTGTGGACCTCCGGTGTCGAGGCCGCCCGGGCCGCGGGGTGGACCGTGTTGACCGCGCGCGGGGCGCCGGAGGAGAGCGGGTTGTCGTTCGCCGGTCTCATGGATCTGATGGAGGCGTTGCCGGACAGCGTGCTCGCCGAGCTGCCGGAGCTTCAGCGCGCCGCGCTCGGGGCGGCGTTGCTGCGGTCGGCTCCGACGGCCGCGATCGGGCCGCTGGAGGTCGGTGCCGGGACGTTGGCGGTGCTGCGCAAGCTGTGTCAGGAGCGGCCGGTGCTGGTGGCCGTGGACGATCTGCAGTGGCTCGACGAGCCGACCACCGACGCCCTGTGGTTCGCGGTGCGCCGGCTCGGGTCCGCCGGGCTGCGCCTGCTGGCCGCGTGCCGTACCGCAGGGGTCGCCGACGATGAGGCCGCCTATGTCCGTAAGGCCATCGCGGCGGACGACATACCGCTGGAAGCCGTCGAGCGCCTGAAAGTCGGGCCGCTGGGTGCCGAGCCGATCCGGCGGCTGCTCGCCGACCGGTTCCACACCGTGCTGCCGATTCGGGCCGCGGACCGGATCGCCGAGCAGACCGGGGGCAACCCGTTCTGGGCGCTGGAGGTCGGGGCCGCGCTGATCGCCGAGCCCGGGGCGGGCCGGGGCCGGGCCGTGAGCGCCTTCGAGCTGCCGATCCCGCCGTCGTTGTCGGCGCTGGTGAAGCGGCGGCTGGGGGCGCTGGAGCCGGCGGTCCACGAAGTGCTGTTGACCGTGGCGATGCTGGATCAGCCGACCATCGCGCTGACCCGGCGGGTGCTGGCGCCGGCGGTGGCCGATCCGGACGCGGCGATCGACCGCGCGGTGGCGGCCGGGGTGGTCGCGGCGGCGTCCGGCCGGCTGCGGGTCGCGCATCCGCTGCTGAGCGCGGCCGTCGTCGACGCCACGCCGCCGCTGGCCCGCGGCGCGCTGCACCGGCGGCTCGCCGAGGTGGTGGAGGATCCCGAGCAGCGCGCGCGGCACGTGCTGCGGGCCTGGCAGGGGGAGCCGGACGCCGAGGTGGCCGCGCTGCTGGAGGCCGGATCGGCGTCGGCGGCCGCGCGCGGGGCCGTGCGCTCGGCGGCGGAGTTGGCGGAGCGGGCGGCGGAGTGCACGCCGACGAACCAGCCCAAGCCGTCCGACCGGACGGACCAGCTCGATCAGCGAGACCAGCGACACCAACCGAACCCCGACCCCGCCGCCGACCACCGCCGCCGCCTCCGCACCGCCGCCGAACTCCACCTCCGCGCCGGCGCCTACCAGGCCGCCCGCGCCTGCGCCGAAGCCGTCTGGCGCACCGGCGCCCCCGACCGCCGGCTGGTCCTGCCGGTCCTGGTCGAGGCCGCCTGGTGGGCCGACGGCCGGCACTCCGCCGAAGGCTTCGTGGCCCCGCTGGCCGCCGACGAGCACCTCGACACCCACACCCGGGCCGTGGTCCTGGCGCTGGCCGCCGACGTCGGCGACGGCCGCGACACCCCGCGCGCCGAGCTGGCCCGCCGTTCCCTGGACCTGTTCGACGAGGTCGGGGCCGAGGCCGACGGCGCCGCGCTGGCCACCGCCCTGCTGTACTCGGCGCTGGCCGAGCTGGAGGCCGGGCACGGCATCGCCTTCGAGCAGATGCGCCGGATCGGCGAGGTGCAGCGCGAGCTGCCCTACGTGGTGTCCAGCAACCGCGCCGAGAACGTCATCGCCTCCTGGTACAAGGACGTCGACGACCTGGACCGCTCCCGCGCCGCGCTGCTGGACGCCATCGCCGCGAACCACGACCAGGGCGACGAGCCGATGCTGGCCTCGCTCTACGGGCACCTGGCGCTGACCGAGGTCTGGGCCGGCCGCCCCTCCGCCGCCCGCGACGCGCTGGCCCGCGGCCTGCCGCTGATCTCCCCGGACGTCGGCAAGCCGGTCGGGATGGCCGCCGCCGAGGCCACGCTGACCCTGTACTCCGACAGCATCGCCGTCACCCGGCCGCTGGCCGGGAAGATCGCCATCGGCGCGGTGATGATCGCGAGCCTGACCGGGCTGGCGGCCCTGCTCGACGGCGACGACGAGGCCGCGGCCGACGTCCTGGGCGCGGCCTGGGCCAAGGCCCGGCAGGCCGGCGTGCGCGAACCCGGCCGCCGCGGCCGCTTCGAGGGCAACCTGGGCCAGGCCCTGGTCAACCTCGGCCGGCTGGACGAGGCCCGGGAGCTGGCCGCCGAGCAGATCGAGCTGGGCACCGAGAACGACCGGCCCACGCTGCTGGGCATCGGCCGCCGCATCGAAGGGCTCGCGCTGGGCGCCGAGGGCGATCTGGACGCCGCCGCCGAGGCGCTGGAAGCGGCCGTCGCGGCGCACGGCGCGTCGCAGTTCCCGGTGGAGCTGGGCCGCAGCCTGCTGGCCCTGGGCCAGATCCAGCGCCGCCGCAAGGCCGGGCCGCAGGCCGGGGAGGCGCTGCGCGCGGCGCTCGACCGGTTCGAGGCGGCCGGTGCGGTGCCGTTCGTCGACCTGGCCCGCGCCGAGCTGGGCAAGGGCCGCCGGGGCCTGGGCGGCGAGGCGCTGACGCCGACCGAGCAGCAGGTCGCCGACCTGGTGGCGGCCGGGCACACCAACCGGGAGGTGGCGGCCCGGCTGTTCATCAGCATCCGTACGGTGGAGACGCACCTGGCTTCGGTCTACCGCAAGATGGGCGTCCGGTCGCGCAGCGAGTTGGCGGCGCGGCACCGCTAGCCCGGCCGGCCGGACCGGGCTCAGCCGGCCAGCATGATCCCCACGAAGACCGCCCCCAGCGCGGTGAGACCGGTCAGCGCCCCGAACACGGCCATCGCCGTCTTGCTCCCGGCCCGCATGTGCAGATACGCGGTGACGCCGGAGGCGGCGACTACCACGTACTTGACGATCAGCGTGGTGTGGTAGCCGCCGTGGTCCTTGTCGTGCTCGGCGATCACGTTCCACACCCCGGTCGCCACCAGCACCCCGAAGGCCGGCCACGCGATGCGGTTGTACGCGTTGGCCGCGGCCTTCGGCGCCTCGGCTCCGGCCACGCGCAGCGCCGGGACCAGCGCGGCCAGTGTCACCTGCCCGCCGACCCAGACGGTCGCGGCCAGCACGTGCAGGAACAGGCGGATCGTGTCCCAGGAGACGGAGAGCATGGTGGCTATTGTGCTCCCTTCAGGGCCTGGATCACGGCAGCAGGCCGAGCAGGCGATCCGCCGGGAGGGCGTGAGCGGTGACGCCGTCCCGGCCGGTCATCGTCTCGGCGGCCAGCAGGGCGTTGAGAACGGCTTCCTCGGTGGCGTCGACCACGGCGGCGTACAGGGGGCTGATGCGCGCGTCCGGGAGCATGGTGACGGTGGTCAGCGGTTCGGCCAGCGGGCTGTGGTCGCCGGGAAGGGAGGTGTTGCCGGTGGCGAAGGCCAGGAACAGGTCGCCGCTGGAGTGATCGCCGACGGCGCCGAGGCGCGCGATACCCAGACCGGCCCGCTGAGCCAGACGCGCGCACTGATGGGGGAGCAGCGGAGCGTCGGTCGCGATGATGCCGATGATCGAACCCGCGCCGTCCGGCACCGAACGGCCCGCCCCGCGCTGCGGGAGCGGGACCTCCTCCGGACCCAGGACCCTGCCGACCGGCACGCCCTCGACCGTGAACCGATCACGGCGACCGTGGTTGGCCTGCACCAGAATACCGACCGTATAAGAACCCTGTTCATCACCGACCACCCGCGAGGCGGTACCGATCCCGCCCTTGAAACCGTGGCAGATCATGCCGGTCCCGCCCCCGACGTTGCCTTCGGCGACCGGCCCTCCCGTCGCCGCCTCGACCGCCGCGCGCACATGCCCGGCCCGCACATGCTGCCCGTTGACGTCGTTCAGCCGGCCGTCCCACGTCTCGCCGACCACCGGCAGCGCCCAGAAGTCGTCGCCCGGCGCGTGCTCGGCCGCCTGGAGCGCCACGAGCGCGTCCCGCACCACGCCGACGCTGTGCGTGTTGGTCAGCCCGATCGTCGTGCTGAGCATCCCGGACTCGCGGACCCACTCCAGCCCGGTGAGCTCCCCGTTGCCGTTGAGCCGGTGGCAGCCCGCGAACACCGGATGCCGCCACACCGGCTCGGGGCGCGGCAGGATCACGGTGACGCCGGTGCGGACCGGACCCCGGCCCGCCACGATCGGCCCGTCGCCCCGGATCAGGGTCGCGTGCCCGACCCGCACGCCGGGGACGTCGGTGATCGCGTTGTGCGGACCGCACGGCCCCCAGAACCGGCCCAGGCCCAGATCGCGTGCGCGGCGGCTGCTCATGGCGGGAGCATAGCGGCGCCGCCCGGCCCGCCGGCCGGCGCCGAATAAACTCGCCGGCCGCGGTGCTTACCCTGGTGTGGTGCGTACCCGACCGACCCTGACCTGGGAGCCGACCGGCGAGGCCCTCCCGCGCACGAGCAGCCTGGACGCCGCGGTCGACCTGGTGGCCGACGAAGGCGTCGTGGTGCTCAGCGGCGCGGGACTGTCCACCGAGTCCGGGATCCCCGACTACCGCGGCGCCTCCGGTGCCCTGCGCCGGCACACGCCGATGACCTACGACGACTTCGTCGCCAGCGCCGAGGCGCGGCGGCGGTACTGGGCCCGCAGCCATCTCGGGTGGCGCGGGATGACCGGGGCGCGGCCGAACGACGGGCACCGGGTGGTGGCCGCGCTGCGGGCGTCCGGGCACGTGGCCGGGGTGATCACGCAGAACGTCGACGGCCTGCACCAGGCCGCGGGCACACCGCCGGAGGTCGTGGACCTGCACGGCAGCCTGGACCGCGTCATCTGTCTGAGCTGCCGCGCGCTCAGCTCCCGGGGCGATTTGGAGCGGCGGCTGACCGAAGCGAACGCGACCTTCGACGGCGTCGCCGCCCGCGTCAACCCCGACGGCGACGTCGACCTCGCCGAGGAGGCGGTCGAACGCTTCCGGCCGGTGGACTGCGCCGACTGCGGCACCGGCGTGCTGAAACCGGACGTGGTCTTCTTCGGCGAGAACGTGCCCAAGGCCCGCGTGGATCGCTGCCGTGAGCTGGTCGACGAGGCCAAAGCCCTGCTGGTCCTGGGCTCCTCGCTGACGGTCATGTCCGGACTGCGCTTCGTGCGCCGCGCGGCCGAGGCCGGGAAGCCGGTGGTGATCGTGAACCAGGGCGTGACGCGCGGCGACCGGTACGCGGGCGCGCGGATCGAGGCGCCGCTGGGCGTCGCGCTGGGAGAGGTGGCCCGGCGGGTCGGCGTGGGTGCCACGGCGGCTTGATCTTTTGCCCGCCGCCTATCCTGGAGCCGTGATCCGATCCGCCGTCCCCGCCGACATCCCGATGATCCGCACCCTGATCGCCGAACTCGCCGAGTACGAGCGCGAACCCCAGGCGGCGAAGGCCACCGACCAGCAACTGCACGACGCGCTGTTCGCCGAGCACCCGGCCGTGTTCGCGCTGATGGCCGAGGACGACGCCACCGGCGCGGTCGCCGGCTTCGCCCTGTACTTCCTGAACTTCTCCACCTGGACCGGCACCCACGGCATCCACCTGGAGGACTTGTTCGTGCGCCCCGACGCTCGTGGCGGCGGCTATGGCAAGGCCCTGCTACGCGAACTCGCCCGCATCGCCTGCCAGCGTGGGTATTCGCGGGTGGAGTGGGCCGTCCTGGACTGGAACGAGCCCTCGATCGCGTTCTACAAGTCGCTCGGCGCCGTACCGAAGGACGAGTGGCTGACGATGCGGCTGGCCGGGGACGCGTTGCGGGAGTTGGGGAGCTAAGCGACCCCGGCCCCGACCCACGCCGCCGGCTCGGCGTGGACCCGCCGGACGACCGCCGTGGCCGCCCCGGTCGCGGCGGCGGCCTCACCCCACCGCGAGGCCCGCACCGCCACCGGTGCCCAAGGCGCCGAGACCACATGCTCGGCCAGCGCCCCGGCCACCCCGGGAACCAGCACCGCAGCGAGATCCGCGCGCGCGTAGACGCCGCCGAGGACGACGGCGGGCAGGTCGAACAGGTTGACCGCGGCGGCCACCGCCCGCCCCAGCGCAGTGGCCGCGGCCTGCGGACCGAGGCGCTGAAGGGCCTCCAAGCCCGCGACGGTCTCCAGGCACCCCCGCGCCCCGCACCGGCACGCCGCCCCACCGGGCTCGACCGTGACGTGCCCGATCTCACCGGCCCAGCCGCGCGATCCTCGGAACAGCTCTCCGGCCAGGACGATGCCCGCGCCGACGCCGATCTCGCCGGAGACGTAAAGGAAATCGGCGTTCGTCGCGCCGTCTTCCAATCCGGCGTGAGCCTCGGCCAGCGCCGCGAAATCCGCCTCGTTGCCGACCATCGGCGCCAGCATCGCCTCGGGCATCAGCTTCCGTAGCCGCTCCGTGACCTCCAGATCCTCCCACCCCAGATTCGGCGCGCGCTGGATCCGCCCGGTCGGCGTCTGCACCAACCCCGGCACGGCGAGCGCGATCCCGGCCGGTTTCAAGCCGGGTACGGCCACCTCACGCGCGAGATCCGCGAGGTCGTCGAGCACCTCGCCGACCTCACGATCGCGCTGATCGCCGTGCCGCATCACCGTGGCGCGCACCGTTCCGGACAAATCGACCACGCACGCCGCCAGATAGTCGACGTTCACCTCCAGCCCCCATCCCGCCGGTCCGGTCCGCGCCGGCACCAAGCCCGCGGCCGGGCGGCCGGCCGAGGCGGCGGGCGGCGGCGCGACCTCCGCGATCAGCCCGCCGGCCAGCAACGCGTCGGCCAGCGCCGAGGCGGTCGCCCGCGTCATGCCGGTCGCGGCGGCCAGCGCGGCGCGCGATACCGGGGCCGGGGCGTCGACGATCAACCGGTACAGCAGTGCCAGGTTCGACTCGCGGATCGTCGCCTGTCTCGCCGGCGCGGCGGCGATCGGGGTGGGGTCCTTGGATACGCGGGGCATGTCTTGACAATGCCACAGCCGCTCCATAAGTTCATCCATCAAACAATTCCATGTGTGTAACCGTGACCTCTCACGATCAGGAGCCCACCATGCCCCCTGTGCCAACTCCCGCCGACAAGTTCACCTTCGGCCTGTGGACCGTGGGCTGGCCGGCCCTCGACCCGTTCGGCGACCCGACCCGCCCCGCGCTGGACCCGGTGGAGAGCGTGCACCGGCTCGCCGAGCTCGGTGCGTACGGCGTCACCTTCCACGATGACGACCTCATCCCCTTCGGCTCCGACGACAGCGACCGGGCCAAGCACGTCGAGCGCTTCAAGGCCGCCCTGGAGGAGACCGGCCTGAAGGTCCCGATGGCCACCACCAACCTGTTCAAGCACCCGGTGTTCAAGGACGGCGCGTTCACCGCCAACGACCGCGAGGTCCGGCGCTTCGCGCTGCGCAAGGTGATGCGGAACCTGGACCTGGCCGCCGAACTCGGCGCCCACACCTACGTCTTCTGGGGCGGCCGCGAGGGCTCGGAGTCCGACGCCGCCAAGGACGTCCGCGCCGCCCTGGACCGCTACCGCGAGGGCATCGACCTGCTCGCGCAGTACGTCACCGATCGCGGCTACGGCATCCGCTTCGCGCTGGAGCCCAAGCCCAACGAGCCGCGCGGCGACATCCTGCTGCCGACCATCGGCCACGCCCTGGCGTTCATCAGCACCCTGGAGCACGCCGACATGGTCGGCCTGAACCCGGAGGTCGGGCACGAGCAGATGGCCGGCCTGAACTTCGTGCACGGCATCGCCCAGGCGCTGTGGCAGGACAAGCTGTTCCACATCGACCTCAACGGCCAGCGCGGCGCCAAGTACGACCAGGACCTGGTCTTCGGCCACGGCGACCTGCTCAACGCCTTCTTCCTGGTCGACCTGCTGGAGAACGGCGGCTACGAGGGCCCGCGGCACTTCGACTACAAGCCCGCCCGCACCGAGGACATCACCGGCGTCTGGCAGTCCGCGGCCGCGAACATGCGCACCTACCTGCTGCTCAAGGAGCGCGCCGCGGCCTTCCGCGCCGACCCCGAGGTGCAGGAGCAGCTCGCCATCGCCCGCGTCGGCGAGCTGGCCACGCCGACCCTGGCCGCCGGCGAGGGCTACGCCGACCTGCTCGCCGACCGCAGCGCGTACGAGGACTACAACCCGGACGTCGCCGGTGCGCGCGGTGCGGGCTTCGTGCAGCTCACCCAGCTCGCCGTCGAGCACCTGCTGGGGGCTCGGTGACCGCGCGCCTCGTCGCCGGGATCGACTCCTCGACCCAGTCGTGCAAGGTCGTGATCCGCGACGCCGACACCGGAGCGCTCGTCCGCTCCGGTTCGGCGCCGCACCCCGCCGGCACCGAGGTCCACCCCTCGGCCTGGTGGGACGCGCTGTGCCAGGCCACCGCGGCGGCCGGCGGGCTCGGCGACGTCGCGGCCCTGTCGGTCGCCGCGCAGCAGCACGGCATGGTGTGCCTGGACGCCGACGGCTCGGTCGTGCGCCCGGCCCTGCTGTGGAACGACACCCGCTCGGCGCAGGCCGCCTCGGACCTGGTCGGCGAGTTCGGCGCCAAGGAATGGGCCGAGGCGGCCGGCACGGTGCCGGTGGCCTCCTTCACCGTCACCAAGCTCCGCTGGCTCGCCGACCACGAGCCCGCGCACGCCGAGCGCACAGCCGCCGTCTGCCTCCCGCACGACTGGCTCACCTGGCGCCTCACCGACGGCCGGGATATCAGCACCTTGTCCACCGACCGGAGCGACGTCTCGGGCACCGGCTACTGGTCCCCGGCCACCGGCGAGTACCGCCGGGACCTGCTCCGGCTCGCCTTCGGACGGGAACCGCTCCTGCCGCGCGTGCTGGGCCCCGCGCAGCGGGCCGGGGAACTGGAGCCGAGCGGGTTCGCCGCCGCCGGGCTGCTGAACGCCGGATCGGCGCGGTCCCGGCTCGGCGTGGCCGAGTCCGAGCCGCTGCTGCTGGGCGCCGGTGCCGGGGACAACGCCGGCGCGGCCCTGGGACTGGCCGTGCGGCCCGGCGACGTCGTGGTGTCGATCGGCACCTCCGGCACCGTCTTCGCGGTCTGCGACACCCCCAGCGCCGACCCGACCGGCATCATCGCCGGCTTCGCCGACGCCACCGGCCGCTATCTGCCGCTGGTCTGCACCCTGAACGCCGCCCGCGTGCTGGACGCCGGCCGCGCCCTGCTCGGCGTCAGCCCCGGCGAGCTGTCCCGCCTGGCGCTGTCCGCGCCTCCCGGTGCCGACGGCCTGACCCTGATCCCCTACCTGGAGGGCGAGCGCACCCCCAACCGCCCCGACGCCGCGGGCTCGCTCCACGGCCTGCGCCTGGCCAACTCCACCCCGGCGCACCTGGCGCGCGCCTACGTCGAGGGCATGCTGTGCGGCCTGGCCGACGGCCTGGACGCCATCACCGCCCTCGGCATCCCGGTGGAACGCATCATGCTGATCGGCGGCGGTGCGCGCTCGGAGGCCGTGCGCCGCATCGCCCCGGCCATCCTCGGCCGCCCGGTCCTGGTGCCGGCCCCCGGCGAGTACGTGGCCGACGGCGCCGCCGTCCAGGCCGCGTGGGCGTTGAACGGCGGCGACGCGCCACCGCGGTGGAACGCCGCCGCCGAGGCCCCGGAGCTGTTCGAGGACCAGGCCCTGCCCTGGCTTCGCGAGCGCTACCGCGGATACCGGGACTTGTAGAGACCGGACAAAACCGAGAAGGGATGGACTATCGGTCAGAACGTCGCCGAATGGGCTTTGTATCCGGCGCCGTACGTCGTCGGAGTCACGTCATAGGCACTGATCGGTGCCGGGCCTGGGAGCGGTCCCAGGTGTTCCACGTCCACGCCGCGTAGCCGGTGTGGTGTGCGTCGAGCCGCGCCGTCAAGGTGTCGATGTACGTGTGCCCGCAGTCGTTCTCTCGCCGATCTCCCCCGCGATCACCGGCACCTGTGCCGGCGCCGGGGCGATCTGCGAGTCCCAGCACGAGGCGGAGAAGCCTGAGTTGAAGTTGTAGGAGTGCTACGACGCGACCAGGTTGTTCCGCGGGTCGGACGGCTTGTGCTGGAGCCACTGGCTCAGGTCACTCGAGTAAGCGACCCCGCCGAGTATCAGCACGTCCCTACCCCACCCGCGGTTCGTGTCCTGCGGACCCGTGGACCAAGCCGGCCGCGTCGTTGAGCCGTCGGTCCAGTGCAGGTCCAGGATGACCGCCGGTCCGTGCTTGTGCAGGGTGCTGACGAAACTTTCGATCGCACTCTGATACGCCGCGCCGCCGGACTGGGACGGCACGTTCGGTGCGCCCAGCCAGCAGGCCTCGTTCAACGGTACGCGGACGATGTCGGCCTTCCACGCCGTGATCGCCGACACCGAGGCGTCGTCGACCGGTCCGTCGAAGACCCCCTTGCCCTGCACGCAGGTGAACTCGACTCCTGAACGGTTCACGCCGTGCGGTACGAAGACCTTGCCGTTGCTGTCGGGTGGCTGGTTCCCGAGTAAGTGACCTGGCACCGCACGGTGTCGGCTGCGGCAGTCGCCGTGCCCGCGACCGTGCTGAGCGCCGATGTCAGGCGCACCGAGCGAGTCGACATGGTCCTCCCTTTCAATCAGCTTGCTTCATTCATGCCGTTGACACATCTCGCGGAACGTAGGAACCTCGCGCCTCGGATGCAAAGCCGCGTGACCGAGATCACCTCTCGACCATGGAAGGGTTGTGAAAGTTTCAACCACGCAGTGCTCGTCAACCCAATACGAGCCGCAATCAAACCGTTCGAACGTCCGACCTCTTGACAACTACGGGTCGCGCGACGACCTTGCATGAGAGCGCTCTCATACCCCACACGTGAGACGCACGACACCCGGCGTTCATTCGCCGAGGGGTTCCACCCAACGCCGCCACCGAAGGAGAACCCTGAATGCCCCGCTCCACCGTCCCGGACGCCCGCCCCACGCTCGCAGACGTGGCGGCCCTGGCCGGGGTGTCTCCGGCCACCGCCTCCCGGGTTCTGAACGGCACCGCCAAG
Organism: Catenulisporales bacterium; assembly: GCA_019510485.1. Taxonomy (GTDB): domain Bacteria; phylum Actinomycetota; class Actinomycetes; order Streptomycetales; family Catenulisporaceae; genus Catenulispora. Next base: position 852 of record JAEKKI010000020.1, on the reverse strand, counting down.
GTGAGCCGATCGGCCCGCGCCGACGTCCACGACGCGGTGTCGCGCCTGGCCTACGTACGCCAGCGCGCCCGCGCCGCGCGCGATCAGCGCATCAGCTCGATCGCGGCCGTGGTCTGCGGCACCGACCAGCAATGGCTGTTCGCCGACCCGTATTTCTCGCGCATCCTGCTCGGCGCCGGCCGCGAGCTCCGCTCCGACGAGATCCAGCTGGTGCTGCTCGTCGTGCGCGGCGCGACCGACCATCCCCTCGTCGAGCGCTACCTGGCGCGCGGCGCGGCGGACGGCGTCATGCTGATCAACGCCCACGACCGCGACCCGCTGGGCCTGACACTGCAGGCGATGAACGTGCCGACGGTCTCCGCCGGCCGTCCCACCCCGCCGTGTCGCCTGCCCTACGTCGACGCCGACAACCGGTCCGGCGCGCGCGAAGCGGTCCGATACCTGTTGCGATCGGGCCGCAAGCACGTCGTCTCCATAGCCGGACCGCCGGACATGGCGGTCGGCGCGGACCGCCGCGACGGCTACCGCGAAGCCATCGCCGAAGCCGGGGCCGCGGGCCTCGTGCTCTACGGTGACTTCACCCAGGCCTCCGGCGAGCACGCGATGCTCCAGCTGCTGGACCACCAGCCGGACCTGGACGCGGTCTTCGTCGCCTCGGACCTGATGGCCCTGGGTGCCCTGCGCGCGCTGCGCCGGGCCGGCCGCAAGGTGCCCGACGACGTGGCCGTCATCGGCTTCGACGACGCCCCGCTGGCCGCGCACACCGAACCGCGCCTGACCACCGTCCGCCAGCCGGTGGAGGACATGGGCGCGGCGATGGCCCGGCACCTGACCCGGCACATCTCCGGACTC
>JAEKKI010000269.1 GCA_019510485.1 Catenulisporales bacterium | reverse complement strand
CCGCGAACAAGCCGTGCAACGCGCCCGCCGCGCCCTGACCGAATTCCAGATCGACGGCATGCCCACCGCACTACCGTTCCACCTCGCCGCGATGAACGACCCGGCCTTCACCCCCCAGAACCCCACCGAACCATTCACCGTCCACACCCGATGGATCGAAACCGAGTTCGACAACCAGATACCACCGTATTCGGGCACGAGTGCCGCGGCCGAGGGGAGCGCGGAGCGGACCAAGGTCGTGGTCGAGGTCGGCGGGAAGCGGCTGGAGGTGACGCTGCCGGCGGAGCTGGGGGTGTCGGCGGCCGGCGGCTCGGGCTCCGGCTCGGCCCGCGGCGGGAAGGCGGCGCCGAAGCGGAGCGGTGCGGCGAAGGGCGGCGGGGCGGCGGCTTCGGGCGACTGACGGGCAGCAAGTCGGCGCCGGGGACCTGATCGTGGTGCTGGAGGCGATGAAGATGGAGCAGCCGATCAACGCGCACAAGGCCGGGACCGTGACGTCGATCACGGCGGAGGTCGGGGCGACGGTGACGGCCGGGACCGTGCTGTGTGAGATCAAGGACTGAAGTCTGTTCGGACTGTTCGCGGCCCGTGTCACGAGTGCCGGTGACGCGGGCCTTCGCCGTGCGCATCGGCTAGCCTCGGGTTATGGATCTCGCACTTGCGGTTCGCCGGGGAAGCAGGGCCTTCGCGGTCCTGCTTGCGGGTTTCGCTTTCCTTCTGTCCGCCCTCACGTTCGGCGTCGCGCCGGCGCACGCCGCGTCCTCCGTCGACTCGGTCGCCGCCGCGCTGAAGGACAAGCCGGTGTACGTCGATCCGGATGCCTCGCCGTCGCTGTCGTCGTCGCAGGTCGACGCGTTGGTGTCGCAGATCAAGGGCATGAAGTCCGGGGTGCCGGTGTTCGTGGCGGTGCTGCCGAAGAACGCCACGTTCGCCCAGAAGACATTGCTCCAGCAACTGGAGAACAAGGTCGGGAAGAACGGCGTCTACGCCGCGAATCTCGGCACCACCTTCCACGCGCTGGACTTCTCGGGATCGCTGCGCACCGGTCAGGCTGACGGCCTGGCTCAGGCGGCCTCGGCTGGAAGCAACGGGGACCTGAACGCGACCGTGTCCTCGTTCGTCTCCTCCGTGGACTCCGCGCTCATCGCCGACGGCAAGGTGAAGCCGAAGGAGAGTTCGAAGTCGAAGGGCGGCGGCGCCGGGGTGCTGATCGGCATTCTCGTGCTGGCCGTCATCGCCGGCGGCGCGTTCCTGGCGGTGAGCAGCCGTAAGAAGAAGCGCGCCAAGCAGCGCCGGGACGCCGAGCTGGCCGGGCTCAAGCGCGCGGTGGACGAGGACATCACCGCCTACGGCGAGGTGCTGGACGAGCTGGACTTCTCCCCCACCGGCCCGGGCGCGACAGACGACATGCGGCGCGACTACAGCAGGGCGCTGGACCAGTACGAGGCGGCCAAGGCGGCGGCCGCGGCGGCCCGCGGGCCCGAGGACATGAAGAACGTCACCGAGGCGCTGGACGAGGGCCGCTTCGCGCTGGCGACGCTGGACGCCCGCCGTAAGGGCACACCGCTGCCGGAGCGCCGGCCGCCGTGCTTCTTCGACCCGCGGCACGGGCCGTCGGTCGGCGAGGTGACGTGGGCGCCGCCGGGCGGCGCGGCGCGCGCGGTGCCGGCGTGCGCGGCGGACATGACGCGGGTGGACTCCGGGCAGCAGCCGCGGGTGCGCGAGGTCGAGACCGCGTACGGTCCGCAGCCGTATTACAACGCCGGGCCGGCGTATGGGCCGTGGGCCGGCGGCTACTTCGGCGGCGACGTGCTGCCGGCGCTGATGATCGGCACGGTGATGGGCTCGATGTTCGGCGGCTTCGGCGGGCATGACACGTATGTCGAGAACAACTACTACGACAACGGTCCTGGCGGCGGCTGGGGCGACGGCGGGGGTGGCGACTCCGGTTCCGGTGACGGCGGCGGGGACTCCGGCGGCTGGGGCGACTTCGGCGGCGGCAGCGACTGGGGTGGCGGAGGCGACAGCGGCGGCGGCGATTGGGGCGGCGGCTCGGACTGGTGATGGCCCGGACCGCCTCCGCGTCTAATGCATTACTCGTGTCTTCGTAGTACTTCCCGAGCCTGAAGCGCTACGCGTGTCCAGCCTTTGCTAGCCTGCGTGCTGCGTAGGGAAGGGATGGTCCCCGCGCAGACAGTCGTTCGCAGACTCGCCATAGGGGACTATCTACCATGAAGCATGTCCGAATACGCACGGGCGTCCGCGCGGCCACAGCGATCGCGGCGCTGGCCCTCCCGTTGGCGATGGCCGGGACCGCGTTCGCAGCTCCGCAGGGCGACAACGGCGACGTGAAGATCCACAAGGTGGGGACGCCGGATCCCGAACACGAGAACCAGCCGCACGTCTGCCAGTTCTACCTCGACGCCTTCAACTTCGACACCGCGCAGAAGGTGCACTGGGAGATCGACGAGTGGGCGGGCGGCGACAACGACGCCGTGAAGGGCGAGAAGGCGGCTGACGGGGACATCGTCCTGAAGAGCGGCGACGGGTCGACGGATCCGATCCCGCTGCCGAACGGGCACTACAAGCTGTTCTGGAACTTCGACGGCGAGAACGGTGCCGCCAAGCACAAGGTCTTCTGGGTCGACTGCGATCCCGCGACCCCCAGCTCATCCAGCAGCCCCAGCTCGAGCGGCTCGAGCAGCCCGAGCAGCCCCGGCAGCCCGAGCAGTCCGGGCAGCTCGCCCAGCAGCAACCCGAGCAGCTCCATCGCCGGGTCGACGACGGGCGGCACCACAGGTGGCACCACCGGCGGCCCGACCGGCACCCCCTCGGCCACCGGCACGTCACCCGCTTCCGCGGCGAGCTCCTCGTCGTCGAGCGGCAGCAGCCTGGCCCACACCGGCGCCGGCGGCGTGCTGTACTTCGCGATCGGCGCCGCGGCGCTGGGCGGCAGCGGCTTCGCACTGCGTCGCTACGCGGTGGCTCGCGCCAAGGGCTGAGCCACAGCGGCACTGAGCAAGAGCAGCACCATGCGGCGGTCGGCGAATGCGCCGGCCGCCGCTCGCGTCCGGTATGTCAGTCCTCGTCCTTGACGTCCGCATGCAAGCGGCGCGCCGCCTCGGCGATCGAGCCGGACAGCGACGGGTACACCGTGAACACCGACGCCACCTGGTCCACCGTCAGATGCAGGTCCACGGCCATGGTGATCGGGTGGATCAGCTCGCTGGCACGCGGGGCGACCACGACGCCGCCGACCACCGTGTCCGAGCCCTTGCGGGAGAACAGCTTCACGAAGCCGTCCTTGAAGCCGAGCATCTTCGCGCGGGGATTGGAGTCCAGGGCCAGTTTGTACTCGTTGAAGTTGGGCGAGCCGTGATGGGCGTTGACGTTGGTCTGCCCGACCGTGGCGACCTCCGGGCTGGTGAAGACATTGGCCGACACCCGCTTGAGGTTGATCGGCCACACCGCCTCGCCCAGCGCGTGGTACATCGCGATCCGGCCCTGCATCGCGGCCACCGAGGCGAGCATCAGCACGCCGGTGACGTCGCCGGCCGCGTAGACGCCGGGCGCCGAGGTGCGCGAGACCCGGTCCACCTCGATGTGGCCGCTCTTGGTCAGCCCTACCCCGGCCTCCTCCAGCCCCAGTCCCTCGGTGTTGGGCAGGGAGCCGACGGCCATCAGGACGTGCGAGCCCTCGACCGTGCGGCCGTCCTCCAGCGTCACCACCACGCGGTCGCCCTTGCGGACGGCCGAGGCGGCGCGGGAGCGGGACAGCACGCGCATGCCGCGGCGACGGAAGACACTCTCCAGCACCCCGGCGGCGTCGGCGTCCTCGCCGGGGAGGACCCGGTCGCGGGAGGACACCAGGGTCACGTTGGAACCGAGAGCTTGGTAGGCGCCGGCGAACTCGGCGCCGGTGACGCCGGAGCCGACCACGATCAGCTCCGGCGGAAGTTCAGAGAGGTTGTAGACCTGTTTCCAGTTCAGGATGCGCTCGCCGTCCGGCATGGCCTCGGGCACCTCGCGCGGCCGCACGCCGGTGGCCAGCAGGATCACGTCGGCGTCATACGCCGCGACACTGCCGTCCGGCAGGTCCACCTCGACCAGGCGGGCCGGGGTCAGGCGGCCGCGGCCGGCGACGATCTGCGCCCCGGCCTTACGCAGCGCCTCGGCGATGTCCACCGACTGCGCCGAGGCGAGATCCTTCACGCGGCGGTTGACCTTGTCCAGGTTCACGCCGCTCACACAACTGCCGCCGGCCGACACCCCGCCGATGCGGATGCCCAACTCGTCGGCCGATTCGAACGACGACATCACGTCCGCGGTGGCGATCAGCGTCTTGGACGGCACACAGTCGGTCAGCACCGACGCCCCGCCCACGCCCTCGGTCTCGACCAGCACGACTTCCGCGCCGAGCCGACAGGCCACCAGAGCCGCCTCGTAGCCGCCAGGTCCTCCGCCGATGATCACTATCCGAGTCACGGGCTCCATTCTCTCTCACAAAAAACTGTTGCCGGCACCGGATAGCCTGGAGCAGCTGCGACGACATGGAAACAAGGTAGATACCCGTGAGCAACACCGCCGAGATCACCGTGGCGGAAGCGCCCTCACACGACCGGACATCAGGCCACATCGCCGAGCCGCCGTCGATCAAAGCGACGTTCCGTGAATCCCTCACCGTGCTCCGCATCAGCCAGTTCCGGCTGATCCTGGTCGAGCGCCTGCTGTCCACCTCGGCGACCGGCATCTCCACGGTGGCGCTGTCCTTCGCCGTGCTGGCCGTCACCAGATCCGCCGCGCACCCGGACGGCGACGCTGCCGCGGTCTCCTTCGTCCTGGCCGCGCAGCTGGCCCCGATGCTGGTCTTCACCCTGGTCGGCGGCATCCTGGCGGACCGGTTCCGGCCGCAGCGGGTGATGGTGGCCGCCAACCTCTCTGCGGCCGCCGGCGAGGGCCTGGCCGGGCTGCTGATGCTCACCCACGCCGCGCACACCTGGAACCTGCTGCTGGCCGCGGTGCTGATGGGCACCGGCGGCGCGCTGTTCTACCCGGCGTCGGGCTCGCTGACGCCGCGTCTGGTGCCGGCCGACCGGATGCAGGCCGCGTCCTCGCTGTCCCGGCTGGCACAGTCCTCCATGCTGATGCTGGGCTCGGCGGTCGGTGGCGTGCTGGTGACGGTGTTCGGCCCGGGCTGGGCCATGAGCCTGGACGCGGGCCTGCTGCTGCTCGGCACGCTCCCGATGCTGCGGATCACCGTCATGGCGCTGGAGCGCTCCAGCGCTGTGAAGGCCCCGGGCATGCTGCACGAGCTGCGCGAAGGCTGGGCCGAGGTGCGCAGCCGCACCTGGCTGTGGGCGGTCATCCTGTGCTACGCCGTGGTGCTGGCCGGCTGGTTCGGCGGCTTCATGGTGATCGGCCCCCAGGTGGCCAAGGCGCACCTGGGCGGCGCCGCCGCATGGGCGACGATCATCGCCTGCGACGGCCTGGGCGTCCTGCTCGGCGGCATCGCGGGGCTGGTGCACCAGGTGAAGCGGCCGATGTTCGTCGGCACCATCCTCACCTTCTCCTTCGCGCTGCCGCCGGTCGTGATGGGCCTGGGCGGCCCGGTGTGGGCGATCGCGGCGGCGGCGGTGCTGGCCGGCTTCTCCGGCGAGTACTTCATGATCCTGTGGATGGTCGCGCTGAGCAGGCACATCCCGCAAGACAAGCTCGCGCGGGTGTACTCCTACGACGCCCTCGGCTCGCTGAGCGCATCGCCGCTGGGCTCGCTGGTCGCCGGCCCCACCGCGAACGCCGTGGGGACGCGGCCGGTGCAGCTCGGCGCCGGGGCGCTGATGGCCGGGGCGACGGCGCTGACGTTCATGTCCCGGCAGGTGCGGACGCTGCGGGCGGACGACGTACCGACTCCGGACCAGCGGCGCGATGTACGCTCACCAGGTGACGAACAGCGTTGAGGATCCTTACCAGACGGCCGAGACGGCCGCCGCCCGCCTGACCGAGCTCGCCGGCCGGCACGACGTCGCCGTGGTCATGGGCTCGGGCTGGGCCGAGGCCGCGGACGCGCTCGGCGCCCCCGACTGGGAGTCCCCGGTGGACGCCCTGCCCGGCTTCGCCGCCGCCACCGTGATCGGACACGCCGGCAAGGTCCGGTCGGTCACCGTGGGCGGCACCAAAGTGCTGGTGTTCCTGGGCCGTACCCACCTGTACGAGGGCCGGGGCGTGGCCTCGGTGGCGCACGGCGTGCGCACGGCGGTGGCCAACGGCGTGAAGACCGTCGTGCTCACCAACGGCTGCGGCGGCCTGCGCGCCGACATGCACGCCGGGCAGCCGGTGCTGATCAGCGACCACCTGAACCTGCAGAGCGAGTCGCCGATCGTCGGCGCCCGGTTCGTGGACCTCACGGATCTGTACTCCGCGCGGCTGCGCGAGCTGGCCCGGACGGTCGATCCGAGCCTGGCCGAGGGCGTCTACCGCTGGAGGCGATCGCCGCGCGCGAGGCCGGGGCCGAGGTGATGGGTATCTCCCTGGTGACCAACCTCGCCGCGGGGATGACCGGCGAGCCGCTGTCGCACACTGAGGTGATGGAGACCGGTGCGGCGTCGGCGGCGTCCTTGGGGACGCTGCTGCGGGGCATCCTGGAGAAGATCTGACCGGCCCGGAAGGGGACGTGATGACGCAGAGGACAGATCAGGGCGCCGGCGCCGTGGTGAGCACTGCCACGACCACCGCGATAAGCGAGGCGCTCTTCGCTGCCGCGCGCGCCTGGCTGGCCGAGGATCCGGACGCCGGGACCCGCGCGGAGCTGACCGAGCTGCTGGAAGCGGCGGAGTCGGGCGACCCGGTGGCTTACGGCTACCTCGAAGACCGCTTCGACGGCCGGTTGCAGTTCGGTACCGCCGGGCTGCGCGGCGAGCTCGGCGCGGGCCCGAACCGGATGAACCGGGTCACGGTGCTGCGCGCGGCCGCGGGGCTGGCCGCCTTCGTGACGGAGCAGCACGGCCCGGGGCAGGTCGTGGCGATCGGCTATGACGCCCGCCACAACTCGCGCCGCTTCGCCGAGGACACCGCCGAGGTGATGCTCGGCGCCGGGCACAAGCCGTATCTGATGCCGCGCGAGCTGCCGACGCCGATGCTCGCGTTCAGCGTGCTGCGGCTCGGCGCGCGGGCCGGCGTGATGGTGACGGCGAGCCACAACCCGGCGCGGGACAACGGGTACAAGGTCTACCTCGGCGACGGCTCGCAGATCACCACGCCGAACGACGCGCTGATCGCGGCGAGGATCGACGCGGTGGGTGCGCTGGCGGATGTGCCGCGCGGGGCGATCGAGGACGTCGAGATCGTGCCGGAATCCGTGATCGACGCTTATGCGGCGCGGTCGGCGGAGCTGATGCCGCCGTTCCCAGCGCTGGATCTGACCTACGTCTACACGGCCATGCACGGCGTCGGCTACGAGCTGTTCCGCAAGGTCCTGACCAACGCCGGGTTCCCCGAGCCGATCAGCGTCCCGGAGCAGCAGCATCCGGACCCGGACTTCCCGACCGTCGCGTTCCCGAACCCGGAGGAGCCCGGCGCGCTGGACCTGGCGTTCGCGCTCGCCACCCGGCACGGCGCCGACGTCATCATCGCCAACGACCCGGACGCCGACCGGATGGCGCTGGCGGTTCCGGACCGGACGGCACCCGGCGGCTGGCGCCGGCTCTCCGGTGACGACGTCGGGCTGATGCTCGGGATGTATCTGGCTCGGAAACCCGGCGTCTCCGGCACGTTCGCGACCTCGATCGTGTCCTCCGAAGGGCTGGCCGCGATCGCCGCCGACGCGAAGGTCGACTACGCGCGGACGCTGACCGGCTTCAAATGGCTGTCGAAGATCCCGAATCTGACGTACGGCTACGAGGAAGCCATCGGCTACTGCGTCGATCCCTCCCACGTGAACGACAAGGACGGCATCACCGCTGCCCTGGTCGCGGCCGAGCTGGTCAGCGGTCTGAAGGCGAACGGGTTGACGCTGCTGGACTTCCTGGCCGAGGTGGACAAGGTCACCGGCAACCTGGTCACCACCCAGCTGTCGATCCGCAGCGGCGACCCGGAGCAGATCCAGACCATGATGCGCACGCTGCGCCGCGAGCCGCCGAGCGCGCTCGGCGGGGTGAGCGTGACCGAGGTCGGCGACCTGGGCGCCGACGGCAAGCCGCTGCCGCCGGAGCAGGGGCTGCGGCTGGCGCTGGACGGCGGCTGGATCGCGGTGCGGCCGTCGGGGACTGAGCCGAAGCTCAAGTGCTATATCGAACTCGGGGATCGCGAGGCGGCTGACCGGAGTCCGGTGGTGGCGCGGATCGCCGAGGTGCGGGCCGGGCTGGAGAAGTGGTTCGCGCAGTTCGCGTAGGCGAAGACGGAGCAGGCGGGGCGATCATCGCGATCGACCGCCCCGTTTTTATCGCCGGCAGATCAGAACGCCCCGGCCACCGCCGCCACCAGCAGCCCGATGCTTAGTACGAACGGCGCGAGCGTGTACCACGTCCACAGCACCTTCGTCGGCGCCGCCTGCTCCGCCGGCGTGGAGCAGGCCCGCTGCCGGTCCTTCATCTCCACCACCGCCTGATCGGCGAAGGCCATGGTCTCCAGCGGGTCCTCGCGCACCCGTGGCGGGCGGCCGTACCCGGCGCCGCCCAGCCCGCGCCCCGCGGTGCCGCCCCGGTTGGCCTGGCTCGCCTCGGCGCGGACCTGGCGCACCTTCTTGGCGGCGGCGCGGTCGGCCTTGCGGCGCTCGTGCATGGACACCGGGATGGCCCAGATCGTGAACTTGTGGGCCCTGCCCTCCGCCGGCACCGTCTGCACCACGGTCGACAGCCGGGCCGTGATGGACTCCACGCGCGGCCAGGCGATCTCGATGCGGCGGAAGGGGTTGCGGATCAGCAGGTGCTCGCCGTAGCTGAAGGCGGCCGGGTAGATGCCGCCGACGAAGCCGGCGACCAGCATCACCAGCCCGATCATGGCGCCGACCGGGTGCTTCTCGGAGCCGAGACCGAACGCGACCAGGAAGATCGCGCCGAAGACCACCAGCAGGGCGCCGGTTCCCAGGGAGCCGGCGGTGCGGTAGGAGGTGGGCTTCTCGGCGGGCGACAGGGCGGTGTCGTCCGTCGAGGTCGGGGATTTGAGTCGCATAAACCCGATTCTGCCACCCTCGGTCCCACCGGCTGAGACCGGAAAACGATTGTGACCGATCGGTGATCGCCCACCCGTCGCCCACCACCGTCCCACCACCACCCCACCACCATCCCAACAGCGGAGCCACGCCCTGTTCAACCTTGCCATTTCTCCTGCACAACGCCGCCGGTTACCGTGGACGAGTGACCGCACAACTCGCCCTCGACGACGCGGGCCTGCGCCGCCTCCTGTCCGGCCTGCCGCCGGTGGACCAGGTGGGTGCCGACGCCCGCGCCGCCAAGCTGGGAACCCGATCGATCAAGACCACCGCGAAGGCCGAGGC